>JBIKWI010000016.1:0-33339 GCA_044356395.1 Tagaea sp.
TCGCGGTCGCGATCTCGGCCGGCAAGGCATCGACGACGGCGATGGCCGGCTCGACGGAAACCGACCAGTTCCACGACAAGCCGCGCGCCGTTCCGCACGCTGCCGAGTAATCAGAAGAAAAACGGGAGGCACGCGGGGAAGGGCCGGTCCGATGCGACCGGCCCTTTTCGCGTCCGGGGCTCCGGCTTCAGGATCCGTGTTGCCCGGCGCCCGGTGCCGGCTTCCCGAAGGCCGGGATCGGGCCGCCGGAGGCGAGATAGACGCCGGTGCTGATCACGGCCACGCCCAGCCAATCGAGCGGGGCGGGCCATTCGCCGAGCAGCGGGATCGCGCACAGCGTGGCGAACACGGGTACCAGCGAAGCGAGGGCGGCACCGCGCGAGGCACCGAGCAGCTGAAGGGCGCGGTTGTACGCGACGAGCGACACCACGCTCGACAGCACGCCCTGGATCAGGGTCTGGAAGGCGATCTCGCCCCAGCCGGCCCTTGCCAGACCGTCGCCGGCGAACCACGCGTAGAACGGCAGATAGAGGATCGCCGACCAGACGCAGACCTGTGCCGCCGCGTCGAGCGGCGAAAGGCCGCTCTTGCGCATCGCGATCGTGTAGGTCGCCCACAGCAGCGCCGACAACACGAACAGCGCCTGGCCGCGCCATTCTCCGCCGGCACCGTGCGTGAAGCCGGCCCATGCGAGGCAGGCCACGCCGACGGGAATGAGCAGGAACCCGGCGCGCCGCTGCGGGACGATGCGCTCGCCGAGCAGCAGCACGGACAGCAGGGCGACGAACAGCGGCATCGTGCCGGGCAGCATGACCGAGCCGTGGCTGATCGGCGCGAAGGCGAAGCCCGACGCGGCGAAGAGCTGGTAGACGAAGCCGGCACCCACGACCATTGCCGCCCATGTGCCCCAGCCGAGGCGCCGCGGATCGAGGCCGCGCCGCCACGCGAAAGGCAGCAGGATGAGACCGGCAGCGGCAAAGCGCAGCGCCGTGAGGTCCCAGACCGAGAGGCTGCTGCGGACGCCCCAGCGGGTCGCCAGCATCCACGAAACCCAGATGGAGATGGCGAAAAGGCCCCAGGCCAGACCGCGCAGTGCGTTGGAGGAATTGGACATTCGGCAAACGACCCGTCTGGCCACGCTTTCAGGGGCTCGACGCTAGCGGGCATACGCTATATAAGTAAAAGCTATTTCACGCATGGCTCGCATGAGGAACGCTGATACCCGATGAGCTCCGCCAGCATAAATGTCGGCCAGTTGCGCGCCTTCCTGTCCGTTCTCGAAGAGGGCGGGTTCACGGCTGCTGCACATAAATTGGGGCTGACGCAATCCGGCGTGAGCCAGGCCGTCGCGGCGCTCGAAGAGTCGCTCGGCGTCGTCCTGCTGCTGCGCAATCGCGGGCGCGTGGCGCCGACGGCGGCCGGTGCCGCGATCCAGAGCGATGCGCGTTCAGCACTCGAGGCGATCGAACGCGTGCGCCACCGGGCCCAGGCGCTGACCGGGCTCCAGTCGGGCCGCGTGCGCGTGGGCAGCGTGGCGAGTGCGGCCGCGCGCCTGCTGCCGCCGATCGTCAAGAATTTCGGCGCGCGCTATCCGGGCATCGAGGTCGTGCTGATCGAGGGAACCGACAACGAGGTGCGCGACTGGGTGACCGGCGGTGCCGTCGATATCGGCCTCACCGCGGAACTGCCTAAGGACTTCGACGCGATTCCGGTCGCGGAAGACGACTTCCTCGCCATCATGCCCAAGCGCCATCGCCTGGCACAGCGCAAGGAAGTGAGCCCCGGCGAACTGGCCGAGGAAAGCTTCGTGATGCCCAATGCGGGCTCGGAAGCCGACGTGCGCGCGATCTTCACGCGCCAGGGCGTGTCGCCCAAGATCGCGTTCTCGGTGCGCGATCCGGCAGCGCTGCTCGCGATGGTGCGCGAGGGCGTCGGCGTTTCGATCGTGCCCGAACTGATCGTGCCTTCGGGCGAACGGCGCCTTGCCGCGATCCCGCTGGATCCGCCGGCGCGCCGGCGCCTGTGCGCGGTCAGCAGTCGCGCCGGGCTTTCGCCGGCGGCAAGCGCGTTCCTCGACTCGCTCGCGGCGGCCGGCCGCCAGATCCAGTCCCGCCACTGACGCCACGATCCCGTGCGGCCGGACCCCACAGGCATTGACGCGTACCGCCCGGCCGAGATCGCGCATCGCATCGAGGAAGCCGCACGCACCAAGGCATCGCTGCCGACGGTGCCGCTGGTCGCCCTCGGCCTGCTCGCCGGCGCCTTCATCGCGTTCGGCGCGCTTTTTTCCATCGCGGTCCTGACGGGTGCCGACGCGGGCCACGGGCCGACCCGGCTGCTCGCGGGGCTCGCGTTCTCACTCGGGCTCATCCTCGTCGTCGTCGGCGGCGCCGAGCTTTTCACCGGCAACGCGCTGCTGGTGATGGCCTGGGTCGACGGGCGCGTCGGCGCGCGCGCGATCCTGCGCAACTGGACGATCGTCTTCTTCGCGAACTTCGCCGGCGCGCTCGGGACGGTGGCACTCGCGCACATGGCGGGCCTGACGCAGGGCGAATTCGGGCGGACGGCGGCGCGGATGGCGACGGCCAAGCTCGAACTCGGGCCGGTCGAACTGCTGGCGCGCGCGGTCCTGTGCAACGCGCTGGTCTGCCTTGCCGTGTGGCTGAGCTTCGCCGCGCGCGACGTGGCGGGAAAGGTGTTCGCCATCGTCTGGCCGGTCTCGGCGTTCGTGGCACTCGGCTTCGAGCACAGCATCGCCAACATGTTCCTGCTGCCGTTCGGGATCCTCGCGGGGGCCGCCGGCGGGATCGGGGACATCGCGGTCAATCTTGCGTTCGTGACGGTTGGCAACGTCGTCGGCGGCGCCGGCGGCGTGGCGCTGAGCTATTGGGCGGCCTACGGACGTCGCGACGCGACCCGCTAGGGGCTGTCGGTACCGTTTGCTGATGCCGTGGCGCGCGACTCGCCTTAGGATCGAGCCATGCCCCATCGCAAACAGCAGATAAGCTGCCTCGTCGAACTGCGCGTCGGCGGCGAGGAACTCGCCATCCGACGCTTCCTGACCGCCGACGAGGGGGCGACGTGGCTGCTGTCCACCAGTGCCAAGCTGCGTGGTGCCGTCGACGCCGAACTCATGGAAAAGATCGCGGATAAATTCGCGGTCGAAATGGTCGCCACCGTTACCGAGGACGCACATAGCGGGAAGGTCCCGATCTTCTCCGGCAAGCTGCGGGCGGCGGAAGATGGCCTGCTCGTCGCCGTGCGCGACTTCGAGACGCGGGCGCTGGGCGAATTCCATCTCGCCGCGGAAAAGGCGGGTCGCGAACGGCGAAGCCGGCGGCTGTTTTTCCAGATCGGCGGTGCCGTCGCGGGGGCAGCCGCCATCGCACTCGGATATTTCGGACTGAAATCGATGCCGGCGATGTTCGACACCGAAGCGCTGGGCGACCGGCTGCTGTCGGCACCGCCGCCCGCGTTCGCCGGCGCCTGGCGGCCGCAGAACGCGACAGACGGCTGCGATTCCAGCCGCATCGACTTCAAGCGCGCGCAGATGGACCTGGCGGTCGCCGGGCGGGTGCGCACGTTCAATGCGACCTACAACAGTCCCAACGAATGGACTCTCAACGTCGAATATACCGACGGCGGCGTACGCGTGTCGCAGACGTTCCGCAATTCGCCCGAAGCGGGCTCGATGCAGCTTCTGTCCGTCAGCGCCACGGACGCCGAGGTGCAGGCGGCCGCGCGCCGCCTTGTCGGCGTGCGCTTCGTTCGCTGCCGGTAGCGGCTAGGCCTTCCGCCAGCGCGTCAGCGCACGTACGGTGCCGCCCGCGACGAGACCCCAGAACGCGCCGCTGATGCCGAAGAACGTAAGGCCCGACGCCGTGACAAGAAACGTGACGAGGGCGGCCTCGCGGTCGGCCTCGTCCTTCATGGCGCCCAGCAGTGCGCCGCCCAGCGCGCCAAGCAGGGCAAGGCCCGCGACCGCCTGGATCAGGACCGGCGGCGATGCGGCGATGAACGCGGTCGCGGCACCGGCAACGAACGCCATGGCGATGTACGAGAAGCCGCAGGTCGCCGCCGCCCAGTAGCGCCGTGCGGGATCCGCATGCGCTTCGGGCCCCGCGCACATCGCGGCAGTCAGGGCCGAGAGATTGACCGCATGCCCGCCCAGCGGCGTGGCCGCCAGCGAGAGAAACCCGGTAAGTCGGAAGAGCGGGCCCGGTGCCGGCGTGTAGCCGTAGACCTTGAGGACCGCGATGCCGGGGATGTTCTGGGACGCCATCGTGACGATGAACAGCGGGATCGCGATGCCGACGATCGCTTCGAGACCGAAAACCGGCATGACGAAGGTCGGCGGCGACCAGAAGGCCGTTTGTGTTGTCGCACTCCCGTCCGCGCCGAGGACGATGACGGTGATCGTGACGACCACGGCGGCGGGAATCGCGAGCAGGCGCTTGAGCCGCGCGACCACCGCCCACGTGACGACGATCGCGAGGCCCTGAAGGGGCATCTGCGCCACCGCCTTGACGGGGGCAAGGCACAGGCCGAGCAGCACGCCCGCGAGCATCGCGTTCGCAAGTGCCGCCGGGATCGCCGCGACCCATCGGCCCAGCCGCTCCCAGTATCCGGCGGCGACGATCAGCGCGCCGCAGACCATGAATGCGCCGACCGCACCGGCAAATCCGCCTTCGACCGCGCCGGACGTGGCAAGCAGGGCCGCACCGGGCGTCGACCATGCGCCGGCGATCGGCTGGCGCGTGGAAAGGCTCGCCCATACCCCGACGGCACCCATCGCGAGCGACGCGGCGAACAGGCCCGATGCCGCCTGCGCCTGCGTGGCACCCACGCCGACGAGACCCTGGATGACGACCGTGAACGAACTGGCCCAGCCGACGAAGGCGGTGATCAGGCCCATCGTGATGGCCTGGAGGGAGATGTCCTTGCGCATCGCGACGGGGTAGCGGAAGTGCCGGCGTTTTGCAAATTCCGCCCGTCGGAAGCTGAGTACATTCCGAGGCTATCGAAAGGGGCATACGCTCCCCCATTCTTGCGCCGAAGAGTGCCGCTCCGGCGCTCGCTCCGCTTTCAAGAAACCGAGGCCCGCCATGGGTACGATCCTGCTGATCGTCGTTATTGTCCTGCTGCTCGGCGGCGGTGGCGGTTACTACGCGCACGGCCGATACGGCAGCTCCGGGTCGGGGAGCGTGCTCGGTACGATCGTCCTCGTCCTGCTGGTCCTGTGGTTCTTCGGCGTCTTCACGGTCCACACGATCCCGCCCGCCTGACACCGACGGGCATCGCGCGCTTTCCCTCACTCTCGAATCGGCCCATGTATCGGGGATGGAGTGGCGCGACGAGGGGATCGTCCTGGGACGGCGGCCGCATGGCGAGCATGCGGCGGTCGTCACGCTGTTCACGCGCGAGCATGGCCGGCATCTGGGGCTTGCGCGCGGCGGCGGGCACGGGAAATCGGCAGCCGTCTACGGGCTCGGCAACGTCGTGACGGCGACGTGGCGTGCGCGTCTGCCCGAGCATCTTGGCAACTACAGTTGTGAGCCGGGCCGATCGGTGGGTGCCATGATGCTCGACGACGCCGACAAGCTCGACGCGCTTTCCTCGGCCGCCGGCCTGCTCGATGCGGTGTTGCCCGAACGCGAAGCGCACGAACCGCTCTATGTGGCCACGCTTGGCCTCGTCGAGGCGCTGTCGCGCGAGGACTGGCAGGCCGACTATGTGCGCTGGGAATGCCGGTGCCTTGCCGAACTCGGCTTCGGTCTCGATCTTGAGACCTGTGCGGCGACCGGCAGCCGGGCCGATCTTCGCTATGTCAGCCCCAAGACCGGGCGGGCTGTCTCGGGCGAAGCCGGGGCGCCGTTCGCGGCCAAACTCTTCGCGTTGCCCGATTTCCTGACCGGGGAGGGGGCGGCAAGCCCGGCGGAATTGGTCCAGGGGCTTGAAATCGCGGCGCATTTCCTGACGCGCTACGCACTGGCACCCAACGGACGGGACTTGCCGGGCGCCCGAGTCCGGCTCTATGAGCGCTGGCGGAGATCGCTGTAAGCCGCCCTTGCCGGAGTAGACCGAAACGATGACTGCCCCCTTTGCCGCCGACGTGCGTCCCGTCGACCTCAAGGACGCGCTGGGCGAACGCTACCTCGCCTACGCCTTGTCCACGATCATGGCCCGTTCGCTGCCCGACGTGCGCGACGGGCTCAAGCCCGTGCACCGGCGCCTGCTGTGGGCCATGCAGCAGCTCAAGCTCGATCCCGCGTCCGGCTTCAAGAAGTGCGCGCGCGTCGTCGGCGACGTGATCGGCAAATACCATCCGCACGGCGACCAGTCGGTCTACGACGCGCTCGTGCGCCTGGCGCAGGATTTCGCGCAGCGCTATCCGCTGGTCGACGGGCAAGGCAACTTCGGCAACATCGACGGCGATAACGCCGCGGCGATGCGATACACCGAAGCGCGCCTCACCGAAGTCGCCGCCGAGCTGATGCGCGGCCTCGACGAGAACGCCGTCGATTTCCGCCAGACCTACGATGGCGAGGGCGAGGAACCGGTTGTGCTGCCGGCCGCCTTCCCGAACCTGCTCGCCAACGGCTCGGCCGGCATCGCCGTGGGCATGGCGACGAACATCCCGCCGCACAACATCGTCGAGATATGCAATGCGCTGCTGCATCTGATCAAGACGCCCAACGCGCGCGTGGCGACACTCGTCGACCTTATGCCGGGGCCGGACTTCCCGACCGGCGGCATCCTCGTGGAAAGCCGCGAAACACTTGTGCAGGCCTACGAGACGGGGCGCGGCTCGATGCGCGTGCGCGCCAAGTGGGCGGTCGAGGAACTGCCCCGCGGCATGTGGCAGATCGTCGTTACCGAAATTCCGTACCAGGTGCAAAAGTCGAAGCTGATCGAGAAGATCGCCGAACTGCTGCAGGCCAAGAAGCTGGCGCTGCTCGCCGACGTGCGCGACGAATCGGACGAGAACGTGCGCGTCGTGCTGGAGCCGAAATCCAAGACGGTCGACGCCAAGGTGCTGATGGAATCGCTGTTCCGCAACACCGAGCTCGAGACGCGTTTCGCACTCAACATGAACGTGCTCGACGCCAACAACACGCCGCGCGTTATGGACCTCAAGGAAGTGCTGCAGGCCTTCCTCGACCACCGCCATGTGGTGCTCAAGCGGCGTGCCGAGCACCGGCTCGGGCAGATCGACCGGCGGCTGGAGATCCTCGCGGCCCTGCTCGTCGCCTATCTCAACATCGACGCGGTCATCAAGCTCATCCGCAACGAGGACGAGCCCAAGCCGCTGATGATGAAGAAGTGGGGGCTGACCGAGGTGCAGGCCGAGGCGATCCTCAACATGCGCCTGCGCAGCCTTCGCAAGCTCGAGGAGATCGAGATCCGCAAGGAGAACGACGCGCTGACGAAGGAAAAGAAGGAGCTCCAGTCGCTGATGAAGAGCGACGACAGGCGCTGGGCGGCGATCGCCGAGGAAGTGCAGGGGATCAAGGCGAAGTTCGGCCCGCGCACGCCCCTGGGCAAGCGGCGCACTGAGGTGGCCGACGCGCCGGTCGAGCTGCTGGTGCCGGTCGACGCGCTGATCGAGCGCGAGGACCTGACGGTCGTGTGCTCGGACAAGGGCTGGGTGCGCGCCTTCAAGGGCCATCTCGACGAGACGGCCGCGCGCGAGGTCCGCTACAAGGACGGCGACCGCGAGAAATACGTGATCCGCACGCAGTCGGTCGAGAAGCTGATGGTGCTCGCCACCAACGGCCGCTTCTACACCATCCCGTGCGACAAGCTGCCGCGCGGCCGGGGCGACGGCGAGCCGCTGAAGGTGATGCTCGAACTCGCCAACGACGTCGACATCGTCCAGGTCTTCATCCACGTGCCCACGCGCAAGCTCGTCGTCGCGTCGACCGACGGGCGCGGCTTCGTGGTGCCCGAAGCGTCGTGCGTGGCGCAGACGCGGCAGGGCAAGCAGGTGCTGAACCTCGCCGATGGCTCGGAAGCGCGCGCGATGTGCGCGGTCGAGGGCGACACGCTTGCCGTGCAGGGCACGAACAAGAAGCTGCTGCTGTTCAAGCTTGCCGAACTTCCGGAGATGGACCGCGGGCGCGGGGTGATCCTGCAGCGCTATTCCAAGGGCGCCACGCTCTACCAGATCCGCACCTTCGACCTCGCCAAGGGCTGGCCGACGGGCTTCGCGCGCTCGGACGAACGCGAGAACGCGCCGAAGAACTGGGTCGGCGAGCGCGGTCAGGCGGGCCTGCTGCCGCCCAAGGGGTTCCGGTTCGGATGACTTGCGCGCCGCCCGGCGGGCGGTTAAGCCTAGGCACCTTTTTGCGGAGAGTTTCGCCATGACCGTTGCCGTCCGTCACCCCACGCTCGTCGATCTCCTGTGGCCGTCCGAAACGCGCACGTTCGCGCGCGCGGCAATCCTCGCCGTCGTCGGGTCTGGGTTGCTGTGGGCGTCGGCCAAGGCGCAGGTGCCGATGTGGCCGGTCCCGATGACCATGCAGTCGTGCGTCATCCTGTTCATCGGTTTTGCCTACGGTTCGCGCCTCGGGGCGGCGACCGTGGCTCTCTACCTGTTCCAGGGGGCGATGGGCCTGCCCGTTTTCGCCGGCACGCCGGAGAAGGGCATCGGACTTGCCTATATGATGGGCACGACCGGCGGCTTCCTTGCCGGCTTCCTGCTTGTCGCCGCTTTGCTGGGCCATCTGGCCGAGCGCGGCTGGGGCCGCACGCTGGCCGGCACGGCGGCGGCGATGGCGATCGGATCGGTCCTGCTGTTCGTCCCCGGCGTTGCGTGGCTGGCCACGTTCGTCGGTTTCGAGAAAGCCATCGCCTTCGGGCTGACGCCCTTCCTGACGGGGGGCCTCGTCAAGGCCGCCCTGGCGACGGCGCTTGTCGCGGCGGCGCGCCGCATGTCGAGCGCCGGCGGTTGACCGAAGCACTATCCGCTTGAAATCGAGGGTCTTCGACTCTATAGACCCCCTGTAATCGGGCCATAGCGGCTATACAATTGACGCATGGCTGCGAACGGGGGCAGGTGCTTTCAGGCATCGCCTCCGATCAGGGTTGACGGAGGAAGACCGAAGATGCCGTTTCTCATGAAGATCAGCCGCCTCATCGACGGGCTGAACACGCTTGTCGGAAAGACGGTCTACTGGCTGATCCTCGCCGCCGTCATCGTCAGCTCGGTCAACGCGACGATCCGCTACACCTTCCACCGCAGCTCGAACTCGTGGCTGGAACTCCAGTGGTACCTGTTCGCCGCCGTGTTCCTGCTCGCGGCCGGCTACACGCTGCTGCACAACGAGCACATCCGCATCGACGTCGTCAGCTCGCATCTTTCCCGGCGCAAGCAGATCTGGATCGACATCTTCGGCACGATCTTCTTCCTGCTGCCGTTCACGCTCCTGATCATGTACCTGTCCTGGCCCCTCGCGGTCGGCAGCATCATTTCCAACGAACAGTCGTCGGACGCCGGCGGCCTCGTGCGCTGGCCCGCGCGCCTGATGATCCCGATCGGGTTCTTCCTGCTGGTCATCCAGGCGTTCTCCGAACTCATCAAACGGGTCGCCTACCTGACCGGCGACGGACCCGACCCGCTGGAGAAAACGACCGCCAGTGCGGGCCACACGGACGGGGAGCGCGTCTGATGGCCGCTTTCCTGATCGAGAACATGGCGCCGATCATGTTCGGCGCGCTGGTCGTGTTCCTGCTGCTCGGCTACCCGGTCGCCTTCGCGCTCGCCGCCAACGGCATCGTCTTCGGCCTGATCGGCATCGAACTCGGCCTGCTGCAGCCGATCCTGTTCCAGGCGCTGCCCGAGCGCGTGTTCGGCATCATGCGCAACGACACGCTGCTGGCGATCCCCTTCTTCACGTTCATGGGGCTAATCCTCGAACGCTCGGGCATGGCCGAAGACCTGCTCGACACGATCGGGCAGCTTTTCGGCCCGATGCGTGGCGGTCTTGCCTATGCCGTGATCTTCGTCGGCGCGCTGCTGGCCGCCACGACCGGCGTGGTCGCGGCATCGGTCATCGCGATGGGCCTGATCTCGCTCCCGATCATGCTGCGCTACGGCTACGACAGGCGCCTCGCGTCGGGCGTGATCGCGGCATCGGGCACGCTCGCACAGATCATCCCGCCGTCGCTCGTGCTCATCATCATGGCCGACCAGCTCGGCCGCTCGGTCGGCGACATGTACGCCGGCGCCTTCATCCCCGGCATCGTGCTGGCGTCGCTCTACGCGGGCTACGTGCTGCTGGTGACGATCGTGCGGCCGGAATGGGCGCCGCCGCTGCCGCTTGAGGCCCGCACGCTGCACGGCATGAAGCTGGTGATGCGCTGCCTCATCACGCTGGTACCGCCGCTGATCCTGATCTTCCTCGTTCTCGGCACCATCTTCCTGGGCATCGCCACACCGACCGAGGGCGGCGCCATGGGGGCCGCCGGCGCCATCATCCTGGCGCTGATCAAGAAGAAGCTCACCTGGTCGCTGATGCGCCAGGCGATGGACTCGACGGCCAAGCTCTCGTCGTTCGTGCTGTTCATCCTGGTCGGCTCCAGCGTGTTCGGCCTGACCTTCCGCGCGGTCAACGGCGACCTTTGGGTCGAGCACCTGCTGATCGGCCTGCCGGGCGGCCAGACGGGCTTCCTCATCGTCGTCAACATCATGGTGTTCCTGCTCGCCTTCTTCCTCGACTTCTTCGAGCTGGCGTTCATCGTCGTGCCGCTGCTCGGACCGGCGGCGGAGAAGCTGGGCATCGACCTGATCTGGTTCGGCGTGCTGCTCGGCGTCAACATGCAGACGTCGTTCATGCACCCGCCGTTCGGCTTCGCGCTCTTCTACCTGCGCTCGGTGGCGCCGGTTAAGGAGTATGTCGACGTCGTCACGAAGAAGATCATGCAGCCGATCACGACGATGCAGATCTACTGGGGTGCGGTACCGTTCGTCGTCATCCAGTGCATCATGGTGGCGCTCGTCATCGCCATCCCGGAGATGGTCACCTTCATGCTCGACCGCGGCACGGGCGTCGATCCGAACAGCATCGAGATCATCCTCGAAGGCGGTTCGGAGCCGACCGAGGCCGACCAGGACGCCGAGCGCGAGAACGAGTCGGACTCCGACGTCGACGTCGAAGGCGCGACGGAAGAAGCGCCGAAGAGCAACTGAGCGTCCGGCCGGCTTCCCGCCGGCCGGAAGAGCAACTGAGCGTCCGGCCGGCTTCCCGCCGGCCGCAGGCAATAAAAAACGCCCGCCCGGTTTCCCGGGCGGGCGTTGTCGTCCGTGCGACCGATCAGGTCTTGCGACGCTGCGCGACCGTCGCGTTCTGGTTCATGAAGATGTCGAAGTGATATTCGGCGACCTTGAACCAGTCGACCTGGTTGTTGCGGAAGCCGCGCCACGATTCGTAGACCTTCTTGAACAGCGGGTTCTTGGCCGACGTTTCCTCGTAGACCTCGTTCGCCGCCGCAAGGCAGGCCCGCATGACGTTCGGGCTGAACGCGCGCAGCTTCGTGCCGTTGGCGACGAGGCGGCGGAGTGCGGCCGGGTTGAGGGCGTCGTAACGCGCCTGCATGGTCGCATGCGCTTCCCACGAGGCGGCCTGGAAGATCGCCTTGTTGTCGGACGACAGCGAAGCCCAGGCCTTGTCGTTGACGAGGGCCGAGAGCTGCGGGCCGCCTTCCCACCAGCCGGGGTAGTAGTAGAACGGCGCGACCTTGTTGAAGCCGAGCTTTTCGTCGTCGTACGGACCGACCCATTCGGCCGCGTCGATCGTGCCCTTCTCGAGTGCGGGATAGATGTCCGGAGCCGCGAGCTGCTGGGGCACCATGCCGAGCTTGGTGAGCACCTGGCCGGCAAAGCCGCCGATGCGCATCTTGACGCCCGCGAAGTCGCCCGGTTCCTTGATCTCCTTGCGGAACCAGCCGCCCATCTGGCAGCCCGTGTTGCCGGCGGGCATCGCCACGACGCTGTAGGCCTTGAAGAGTTCGGCCATCAGCTCGGTGCCGCCGCCCGAGATCATCCACGCCGTCTGCTGGCGCGAGTTGAGGCCGAACGGAACGGCCGTGTCGAACGCGAAGGTCGGGTCCTTGCCGATATAGTAGTAGTTCGCCGTGTGGCCGCACTCGACCGTGCCGGCCTGGACGGCGTCCAGCACCTGCAGGCCCGGGACGATTTCACCGGCCGCGAAGACGCGGATTTCGAACTTGCCGCCCGATGCTGCCGCCACGCTCTTGGCCAGCACTTCGCCGGCACCGAAGATGGTGTCGAGCGACTTCGGAAAGCTGGAGGCCATGCGCCAGCGGATGACGCCCTGGGCGATCGCCGGAGCGGCGAGCGGGGCAGCCGCCAGACCGATGCCGGCCGTAGTGATGAAATTACGACGCTTCATTCCCTGTCTCCCTGTTTTCTGTTCGTCAGAATCACATTGCTTGATCCACGCACGACCCGCCTTCGCCGGGATATGCAATCACGGCGAACACAACCCACGCGAATGTCGAAAAGTACCATGGACGATGCACGCCCGCCATAGGGGAATGCCGACGCCCCGGCCCGAAAATTGGGCAAAAGCCGGAAATGAATCAGTCGGTTGGGGGAAGGTCGCCGCCGCCGCGCGGGAGCGGCCGGGCCCGCCGTGCGACCCCGCGCTGGTCGATCGGATGCCAACCTTCGCGGGTCAGCGCCTCGAGCGGCTGGAAGCGGACCTTGTAGGACATCTTCTCGCTCTGCTCGATCCAGTAGCCCAGATAGACGTGGTCGAGGCCGGCCCGGCGGGCCTCCTCGACCAGCCACAGGATCAGGTAGCTTCCCAGCGACCGGGTCGGCGCTTCCGGCTCGTAGAAGGAATAGACGGCCGAATAGCCGCTCCCCATCCGGTCGATCAGGCAGGCTCCCATCAGGTTGCCGTGCCGGTCGCGGATCTCGAGGACGTTCGAGGCGATGGCGCCGACCTCGATCATCGTCCGGTAGTCCTCGAAATCCATGCGCGCCATCTCGCCGTCGCGATGGCGCCCGACCTGGTAGCGCGAGAACAGCGCGTACTGCTCGGCGGTCGCGATCGCGGGGCGGAATTCGCCGGCAAGGTCGGCATTGCGCGCCAGCACGCGGCGCCACTGGCGCGTCAGGTCGAACCGCCCGACCGGGATGCGGACCGCCACGCACGCGTTGCAGCCCGGACACGCCGGACGATAGGCGAACCCCAGCGAGCGGCGGAAACCCGCCTCGGAAAGCAGGTCGTAAGACAGCACCGCCTGCGGTCCCGTGAGATCGACGAAGATGCGCCGCTCCATCCGCCCTTCGATATAGGGGCAGGGCGAGGGCATCGAATAGTAGAAGCGCGCGGTGCTGCTGCCTTGCGCGGTCATGCGCCACCTGCCGGTACGGCGCGCCGCGCTTCGAGCCCGGACAGGATGTCGTGGACCAGCGCCTTGCGGGGATTGAACAGGGACCAGAGCACGATCAGGCCGCCGGTGAAGGCGAGGCCGAGATAGAACAGGATGAAGTGGACGCCCGCCTGGAGGAAGCCGGCAGCGTTGCCGTCCGGCGTCTCGACGCGCACGCCGGCAAGCCGCTGGCCCCAGGTCGAACGGCCGGACCCGGAAATCAGGATCGCGTTGTAGAGAAGCGGGATCAGCCCGACCACGAACCACGCCGGCGCCCAAAGGATGCCGAAGCTCAGCAGGCCCAGAAACGTCGCGGGTATGGCGGCCGCACCTGTCAGCCCGAAGCAGATCGCCACGTCGAGCGCCCAGCCGAGCATCCGGCGGCGGCGCAGGCCGGCAAATCGGACGCCGTCGAACGGCGGCTGGGCCGTCCGGTCGGCCGCGCCGGCGTCGCTGGCTGGCACTCGTGCAATCTCGTTCACGTCGCCTCCCGGGACAGTCATTCGAGCGTAGGGGAGCTTTCGCAGCCCCGCAAGCGCATCCCACGGCATTTGAAGGGGGCGCACGAAGATGGTGGACTTCGACGCTTGGTTGAAATTACCTAAAAATCAATCAATTCAAGGAACATCTCGCGGAAGCGACCAAGGGGACCGAATGGCCAGTGTGCAAAAACCGCCGACGGCGCCGGGCGAAGGCTGGGTCGCCAGGCTCTGGCACGAGCAGGCCGAACGCGACCCGGCGCTTCACGAGCATTCCACCCACGTCGCGACGGTTGCCTCGCTGCTCGCACGCGAACTCGGCTTCGTCGAGGCCGACATCCTGAAGATCCAGCTTGCCTCGCAGTTCCACGACATCGGCAAGCTCGATATCGCACCGGAAATCCTCTACGCGCCGCGCCGGCTGACGCGCGAGGAGCGCGATCTGGTCGAGCGGCATTCGATCTACGGGCGCGACCGGCTGCGCCGGCTCGGCGCCACGCCGATGCTGGCCTATGTCGAGGACGTGGCGCTTCATCACCACGAACGCTTCGACGGGACGGGCTATCCCGAGAAGCTCTCGGGCGACGCGATCAGCCTGCCGGCGCGTGTCGCGACCGTGGGCGACGTCTATGCCGCGCTGTGGGAGCGCCGTTCGTACAAGCTCGCGATGTCCCACGATGCCGTGTTCGCGTGCATGACGAAGGGCGATGAACGCATGTCGCCCGCCATGTTCGACCCCGACGTGCTTCTGGCGCTGAACGACGCGCTGCCGGTGATCAAGTCGGCGATGCCGGAATAGCCGCCGCTCAGGCCTCGTGGACGTGCGGATCGCCCGCTTCGACCGCGAAGCGCGCCCCCGTCTCGACGGGCGCATCGCGCACGCTCACGGACGCCACCTCGCGCAGCCGAAGTTCGAGGTGCCGCGCCGTCAGGTCGAACGCCATGTAGCCGCGCCGGTTGGCATAGTGGCGGACATGCGGGTTGGCCGGCAGCACGCGCGCGCGGCGCGGCTCGTCCGGAGCGGGATCGCCGTCCGAACTGATCGATGTCGCGAGAAACTCCGGCGCCAGCGTTGCCGATTTCGGATCGTCGTAGTCCGCCTTCAGTTCGCCGACCCAGTTGCGGTGCCAGTCGCCCGAAAGCACGACCGGGTTCGACGGGCGTCGTCGGCCGATGAAGTCGTGCAGCCGGCCGCGCGCGGCCGTGTAGCCGGCCCAGCTGTCCATGTTGAAGTACCGCCCGCCGAGGTCGATGCGCATCATGGCGACCTGCTGGCCCAGGAAATTCCAGCGCGCGCGCGAGCCATCCAGCTTGCCGAACAGCCACGCCTCCTGCGCGGCCCCCAGCATCTGGGCGCCGGGCGCGTCCATCGCGGCGCACGCCGCCTGCACGCCGTCCTCGCAGGGCTGGCGTGTGCGGTACTGGCGCGTGTCGAGCACGTGGAACGCCGCGAGATCGCCGAAGGCGAGGCTGCGATGCATCGCGACACCCGCCGGCGTCGGCTTCTGGGCGGCGCGCAGCGGCAGATGCTCGTACCAGGCCTGCAGTGCGGCGTTGCGCCTTGCGACGAAGACCGCGGGGTCCGCACCGCTCGACCGGCTGTACGTCGCCGACCAGTTGTCGGCGACCTCGTGGTCGTCGAACGACATGACGAACGGCGTGGCGGCGTGGGCGGCCTGCAGGTCGGGATCGGTCTTGTACTGCGCATGGCGCCGCCGGTAGTCGTCGAGCGTGCGGCACATCGCACCCTCGTGCCGGCGCGGGCGCACGACGGGGCCACGATAGGCGCCGTACTCGTAGATATAGTCGCCCGAGTGAAACACGAAGTCGGGTGCCTCGTCGGCGATGTGGCGATAGGCGGTGAAGAAACCCTGCTCGAAGTTGTTGCAGCCGCACGAGACGAACCGGAGACGCGCCGCAAGCGCGCCGGGGGCGGGGGCCGTGCGCGCGCGGCCCGTGGCGCTCGTGTGGCCGTTCGCATGGAAGCGGTACCAGTAGTCGCGGCCGGGCTGCAGGCCGCCAAGCTCGACATGCACGCTGTGCGCGCCGGCCGCGGTGGCGACGACGCTTCCGTGCCGTTCGGGCGTGGCGAAGTGCCGGTCGCGCGCCAGTTCCCACGCGACCTCGACCGGCTGGTCCGGCATGCCGCCGTGCGGGGCGAGCGGCTCCGGCGCCAGCCGGGTCCAGAGCACGAAGCCGTCGGGCCACGGATCGCCCGATGCGACGCCCAGGGCGAACGGATCGGGGCCGGACGCGACGGCGGTGCGGCGTGTCGCAGGCGCCGCACAGCCGGCGAGGGCGGCCGCAGCGCCGATCAGAAGCGTGCGGCGCGATTGCCCGTGCCGGAACTCCGACATCGGCACGCGCGTCAGGTCGCCGGAATGTCGCGCAGAAGGATGATCGAGATCCGGCGGTTGCGCGGGTCGTTGGGATTGTCGGCGATCAGCGGCTCGGTGTCCGCGCGCCCGACCACACGCGCGATGCGCGCCTGCGGCAGGCCCGCCTCGATCATCGCGCGACGGGCCGCGTTGGCGCGGTCGCTCGACAGTTCCCAGTTGGTGTACTGGGCGCCGCGCGGGAAGGGGACTGCGTCGGTGTGGCCGGCGATGGCGATGGAGTTGGGCAGGTTCTGGACGATCTTCGCGACCGTCGACAGGAGCCGGCGCGTGGCATCGGCCGGGGCCGACGAGCCGGACGCGAACATCGAATAGCGTTCCTGATCGACGAGCTGGATGCGCAGGCCTTCCGGCGTGCGGTCGACGAGCAGGTTCTGCGCGAGCGGCTTGAGCTCCGGCACGTCCTGGATCGCCTGGCGGATGTCGGCCTCTGCGCGCTGGAAGCTCTGCTCCTCGCGCTTGCCCATCTCGGCCATCATCTGCTGCTGCATGGCGCTCTGCCGGACGACGACGCCGTTGCCGCCTTCCCGGTTGCCCTCACTCTGCGTGCCGGTAAAAAGGCTGCCCTGTGGCCGGTCGCCGGGGCGGCGCTCGCCGGCAGGCGCGGTTCCCGAGGGGCCGGGTCCCACACCCGAGGCGCCGCGCGCGTTCGGCTGCGGGTTTTCGCTGTCCTCGCTTGCCGCCTGCGACTGCTTTTCGGCGAAGTCGGGGCCTTCGGTGTCGCGTTCCTCGCCCGTCGGCGCCAGCGGCACGCCGACGACGATGCCGCCGGTCATGTTGGGAAGGTCGCCGGGACCCAGCGTCACGCCGCCGAGCACGCCGCCCGCACCCGAGGTGGAGCGCGACACGGCATCGAATGCGGTGAAATACTGCGCGATGCCCTGGCGCTTTTCCTGGTCGGTCGCGTTGAGCAGCCAGAGCAGCAGGAAGAACGCCATCATCGCGGTCACGAAGTCGGCATAGGCAACCTTCCAGCCGCCGCCATGCGCGCCGTCATGGCCCTTCTTGTGGCGCTTGACGATGATGACTGGATGATTGCTCTCGTCGGCCATTCGACTTTCCGAAGCTGCGCCGTCCCGCGTCGATTCCCGATCCGCCCGCGCGCAAGGAATATGCGCTTGGTGCGCTGCGAGAACAACCGGCGGACCCGACCCGCTAAAATTCGATTAAAAACTATCCGAAGTTCGTTGACGACCCGTTAACGAACACTCAAGCATCTGCAAACAATGCATATTTCATGGAGGCAGCAGGTGTAGCCTCCGGGAATCCTCGCCAAGCTCGACGCGCGACCGGGCAAGGCGCACATGCCGGCCATCGGCCCAGTGCCCGGCCAGATCGCGCCAGTGCGCCGAGAGCGGATCGCCCGACTGGCCGGGGGCCACGACGAACAGCGAGGCGTCGAGATCGGCAAGGTCGTAGATCGCGCGATAGCCCGCACCGTGCGTGTGCGCGAAGGGTCGCACCGGGTCCGACAGGCGCCCGCCGCCGCGATTGACGGTGTAGTAGTCGCCGTGCGTCGGCACGTCGACGCCCAGAAGCGCGCCCAGCACGGGGATGCGCGCGAAGACCGCGTTCTCGAAGGGGGCCTTGTGCTCGGCCCCCCAGCGCCAGGCGGCCGGATCGCGCCCGTGGCGGGCGGCGATCCAGTCGATGGCCGCGACGAGGGCGTCTTCGGCCGCGCGTGCGCAGGCGCCTTGTCCGCCGTCGCCGCACCACGGCGAACGGCCGGCCAGAACGTCGAGCACGAGGCGCGGGCGTTCGCGCGTCATCGCTTCGGCGAAATCGCCGACGGCGACGTCCAGCGTGCGGCGCGTGAGTTCGCGCATCCACACGGCGAAGACCAGCGGTTCGCCGCGCGCGCGGTCCATGCGCCCGTCCCACGCGCGCAGCCGCTCCAGTGCCGCCCGCGTGCGCGGCTCCATCGGTGCCAGCATGGCTGCCGCGGCAAGCGCGTCGCGCGCGAACACGGAGTGCGCGTCGGCGAGCATCGCCTCGTGGAAGGCGGTGTCCTGGCCATCGCGCGTAGCCAGCATCTCGACGATGCGCCGCTGGCGGTAGGGCGGGTCGAACGAGAAAGACAGATGATGCGGCCAGCCGGCACCCACCACGCGGTCGTTGGCGTTCGACGCGAAGCCGGATGGCGGATTCTCGCTGGCGGGCATCTCCTCGAACGGCACGAAGCCGGTCCAGCCGACCTCGCGCAGCCAGCCGCGATAGGGGACCGGCGAGACGGCGCTCGCGCGCATCGGGACCGCACCCACCGTGCGCAGGCCGACGGTGCCCGCGGTGTCGGCGTAGACCATGTTCTGCACGGGGCCGAGCCAGTCGCGCGTGGCGGCGACCGCTTCCTTCGCGTCGCGCGCGCGGTTGAGCCGCATCAGTGCCTGTGCGGTGCGGTCGGGCGCGAACATGAAGGGCAGGGCGAGCGACATCGCGTGCCCGTCGCCGGCGGCCGCGCGCGCGGCCGGATCGATGTCGGAGATGACGGCACCATGGCGCGTGCGCCGCACGACCAATGTCTCCGGGCGCTGGCCCTTTATCTGGATCACTTCCTCGCGCGTCTCGAACGCTTGCGAGCCGCCGGGGACCAGATAGCGCGCCGGATCGGCCGGATCGACGCGCTCGACGAACAGGTCGGCCGCGTCGGCGTTCGTCGTCGTGAAGCCCCACGCGACATGCGCGTTGCGTCCCAGCACCAGCGCCGGGGCGCCCGGCGCCGTGGCGCCGGCATAGACCGCACCGGGCGCTTCGAGGCGCACGAGGTACCACACGCCGGGCGCGCCGAGATTGAGATGCGGGTCGTTGGCGAGGATCGGCTTGCCGCTCGCCGTGCGGCTGCCGGCGACGACCCATTCGTTGGAGGCGCTCGACGGCCCGAGCGGGGCGGGCAGCGTGTCGAGCAGGGCGGCGGCCATGTCCGCCGTCGTGCGGTCGGCGGGCTCGAAGGCGACGGCGGCGGCAGCCCCGTCGTCGCGCGGCCAGATCGCCTCGAACAGGTCCGGCGTCAGCCGTTCGCCGAGGCGCGCGCGCAGCAGCGCGTCGCGCCAGCCGGCGTTGAGCGTGAGACCCATCAGCTGGCCCCACAGGAAGGTGTGCCAGCCTTCCCAGCGTTCCGGCCGGTGGCCGAGCCACAGGAACTCGACGGGCCAAGCACCGCCCCGCGCGGCGAGGCTGGCGTTGGCGCCGGCGGCATAGGCGTCGGCCTGCGCGCGCGTGTCGGCGTCGGCGATCGCGTAGGCTCGGCGCGCCTCCTGCGGCAGGCCGAGCACGCGGTTGAACCGGTCGAGCGAAAGGGCGCGTGGTCCGACCGCCTCGGCAAGCCGGCCCTGTCCGATCAGCCGCGTGAACTCGAGCTGCACGAGGCGGTCCTGCGCATGCATGAAGCCCAGCGTGAACCACAGGTCGCGCTCGTTCGCCGCCCAGACATGCGGGATGCCGAATCCGTCGCGCACGATCTCGACCGGCGCTTCGAGGCCTGCGGCGCGCAGCGTGCCTTGCGTCTGCGGCAGGCCGGTGCGCAGATAGACGAAGCCCGCACCCGCGACGGCGACGGCCAGCAGGACGAGGCCCGCGAAAACTCCGCCGATCCAGCGCAGGGCCTTCATCGCGCTCACGTCATGTTGACGATGACGGTCTTCTTGGTCGTGAAGTGCTCGAGCATCGCCTCGAGCGTGGCCTCCTTGCCGAGGCCGGACGTCTTCACGCCGCCATAGGAAAGCCCCGGCTGCACGACGAGGTTCTGGTTCACCTGCACGAAGCCGGCCTGCAGGCGCCTGGCGCCATCAAGAGCGGTCTTCAGGTCCTTCGTCCAGATCGTCGCGGCAAGGCCGTACTCGCTGTCGTTGGCGGCGGCGATGGCTTCGTCGAACGTGTCGAACTTCACGACCGCCGTGACGGGCCCGAAGATCTCCTCGCGCACGACCTTCGAATCCTTCGGCAGGCCGGTGAAGATCACCGGGCGCACGTAAAGCCCCTTGGCGAGGGCGGCGTCGGCCGGCATGGCCGAGCATTCGTGCGCGGTCCCGCCTTCCTTGCGGCCGGTCGCGATATAGGAAACGACCTTGTCGTATTGCTGGCGCGACACGATGGTGCCGATGTCGGTCGCCTCGTCGAGCGGATCGCCCATCTTCATCGCGTCGACCTTGGCCTTGAGGGCCGCCACGAACCGGTCGTGGATCTTCGCCTGCACGTACATGCGGCTGGCGGCAGTACAACTCTGCCCCTGCCGGGTGAAGCGCATGCCGGAGACCGCACCGGCGACCGCGCGGTCGAGATCGGCGTCGTCCATGACGATCATCGGGCTCTTGCCGCCGAGCTCAAGCGTGACGGGGATCAGCTTGTCGGCGGCCGCACGGTAGATGATCTTGCCGGTCTCGACCGAGCCGGTGAACGTGATCTTGCCGACCTTCGGGTGCGCCACCAGCGGCCCGCCGCATTCCGGCCCCATGCCCGACAGGATGTTGAACGTGCCCGGCGGCAGGACCGTCGCCATCAGCTCGCAGATGCGCAGGACCGCGAAGGGCGCTTCCTCGGCGCTCTTCACGACCACCGTGTTGCCGGCGACGAGGGCGGGCGCGATCTTCAGCGCCATCAGCATCATCGGCACGTTCCACGGGATGATGGCGCCGACCACGCCGATCGGCTCGCGCAGCGTCATCGTCAGCATGTCGGGATTGAAGGGGACGGTCTCGCCCTTCAGTTCGCTGCCCAGGCCGCCGTAGAAATTGAACGCGTCGGCGAGAACGCCCGCCTCGACGCGGGATTCGGTGCGCAGCGCCTTGCCGGTCTCCAGCGCCACGAGGCGCGAAAGCTCTTCCTTGTGCGCGTCGAGCAGGCGGCCGCAATCTGCGACCAGCTTGCCGCGCTGGCGGGCCGGCACCTTGGCCCACGCGATCTGCGCCGCTGCGGCGGAAGCGACGGCCGCATCGACGTCGGCGGCGTTGCCGGCAGCGGCGTTGGCGACAAGCTCGCCTGTCGCCGGCGAGTTCACGGCGAAGGTCTCGCCCGATTTCGACGCGACGAGCCTGCCGTCGATCAGGTGCCGGCCTTCGAGGCGTCTGGCGAGCGCGCGGGGATCGAGAACAGGATCGGTCATTTCTTGTCCCTCGCAAGTTCGGCGACGATCGCGTCGCGGTGCTGGCCGAGTGCGGGGGCAGGGGCGCGCGTCGGCGGATCGGCGAAGCCGGAGATCTTGATCGGATTGCCGATGACCTTGAGCTTCTTCCCGCCCGGCGTAGACGTCTCGACGACCATGTGGCGGGCCGCCGTCTGCGGATGCTCGAGGGCGCCCTTCACGTCGTTGATCGGGCCGGCCGGGATGCCGGCGGCGTCAAGCTTCGAAAGCCAGTTCGCGGCCGTGTCCTTCTTCAGGATGGCGCCGATCTCGGCTTCCAGCGCCAGCACGTTCTCGGTACGCGAACCGTTCGTGAGGTAGCGCACGTCCTCGGCCATCGCGGGTGCCGCCAGCACGGCGCACAGCTTGCGATAGAGCCCGTCGTTGCCCGCCGCGATGATGATCTGCTGGTCGGAAGTGGGAAAGATGCCGAACGGCGTGATCGACGCGTGCCGCCCGCCCATCGGCCCCGGCACCTTGCCGGTGGCCAGATAGCGCGATGCCGGATTCTCCATCAGCGAGAGCTGGCAGTCGAGCATGCCGATATCGACGAACGTCGCTTCGCCCGCGCGCTCGCGGTGGAACAGCGCCGACTGCACGCCGATGGCGGCATAGAGGCCGGCCCCCAGGTCGCCGATCGACACGCCGATGCGCGCGACGGGCGCGCCCTCGTGGCCGGTCACGCTCATGATGCCGCCCAGTCCCTGCACGACCATGTCGTAGGCGGGTGCCGTCTTGTAGGGACCGGTATGGCCGAAGCCGGAAGCGGCGCAATAGATCAGGCGCGGATACTTCGCGTGCAGCGCTTCCCAGCCGTAGCCGAGCTTGTCCATCGTGCCCGGCCGGAAATTCTCGAGCAGCACGTCGGCGCGCGCGAGAAGCTGCTCGAAGATCGCGCGGTCCTCGGGCTTCTTGAGGTCGAGGCCGATGCTTTCCTTGCCGCGGTTGACGGCGGCGAAATAGACGGACTCGCCGTCGATGAACGGGCCGTAGGCGCGCGAATCGTCGCCGCCGCGCGGATCCTCGACTTTGATGATGCGCGCCCCCAGCTCGGCGAGCAGCAGCGAACAGTAGGGGCCGGCTAGGATGCGCGACAGGTCGAGGACGACGATGCCGGCGAGGGGGCCGCGCGGCAGTTCGGACGTTACGGACGGCATGGACAGGCGTTCTCCTGGAAAAATGCAGGCGACAGTCTTAGCCGACGCGCCGACGCAGGCCAACGACCTCGTTGGCCACGAGGGCCGTCAGGATGATGGCCCCCCCCAGCAACGTGGCATCGCTGGGCTGTTCGGTGAAGACGATCCAGACCCAGAGCGGTCCGAGGATGGTTTCCAGAAGTCCGATCAGGCCGACATCCGCAGCCGCGAGATGGCGCGTCGCGACGGTCATCAGCAGGCATCCGCAGCCGAGCTGGATCACGCCCATCGCCAGCAGCACGAGGATGTCGTGCGTGCCCGCCGACAGCGGCCAGGCGAGCGGCAGGGCGAGTGCTGCCGAGATGAGCCCGGCCACGAGCACGCTCGGCACCATGTCGACGCGCCCGCCGAGCTTGCGCATCAAGGTGACCTGGAAGCCGAAGGCGATCGACACGCACAGCGCTGACAGCGGTCCGAGGATCGAGCCGAATTCGAGCGCGTCGCCCACCATGATCGTCACGCCGACGATGCAGGCCGCGATGGCCACCAGCGTGCGCGCGGCGAGCGGTTCGCCCAGCACCACGCGGGCGACGACGGCGGCCCAGAAGGGCGACGTGCTCATCAAGAAGAGCGTCGTCGCCACGGTCGTGGCGCTGACGGCGTAGAGGAAGAAGAAGAACGTCGAGGCGAGGAGGGCCGCCGCCGCGACGCCGCCGATGCCCAGTGCCGCGACCTTGGCGGCCGCATCGCGCCGGTAGCGCCACAGCATGTAGGCGCCAAGGAACGCGATCATGCCGATCGAGCGCCAGAGCACCATTTCCCACGGGCCCGTCCCTTCGAGGGCGCGCACGAACAGGCCGCTGGTGCTCCACGCGACGCCCGCGGCGACCATGAGCGCCACGCCACGCAGCGACGACCGGCTCACGGCGCGGGCCTCTTGTTCATCGTCGCCAGCGTGTTGAAGGCGAGCGCGCCGATGAGGACCGCACCGCCGATCAGCGTGCCGCGCGACGGTTCCTCGCCGATGGCAAGCCACGTCCAGAGAGGACCCAGCACCGGCTCGACCAGTGCTATCAGCGTGACCGACACCGGATCGAGGCGCTTGAGTGCCGTGTAGAAGAACGTGAGGCCGACGGTCATCTGCACGAAGCCCAGCACGAAGATCGCCGCCGCGTTGCCGGCCGAGGTGCCGAACGGATTGCCGAAGACCAGTGCGATCGCGCACGCGATGATCGCGGCGAAGATCGTGGCCGGCCGCAGGTCGACCTTCGTCGCACCGCGGATCAGCATGACGTTGAATGCGGACACGAGTGCCACCGCGAGTGCTGCCAGCTTGCCGGCCAGCCCGCCGTCGTCGAACGAGCCCCCCATCACCAGCGTCAGCCCCGCGAAAGAGACCGCGATGGCGATCCAGCTTGCGGCCGACACGTGTTCCTTGAGCACGACGCGCGCGAGGACGGCGACCATCAGCGGCGACGTGGACTGGAGCAGCAGCGCGTCGGCGACCGACGTGCCCACGAT
This sequence comes from Tagaea sp., assembly GCA_044356395.1. GTDB lineage: Bacteria > Pseudomonadota > Alphaproteobacteria > CACIAM-22H2 > CACIAM-22H2 > Tagaea. The sequence goes on from JBIKWI010000016.1 coordinate 24,050, forward strand.
GGCGAGAACGTGCAGCACGAAGCTGGCGGCGAGGAGCAGGGCCGAGGCGATCGCGACCGGCGGCATGTCGCGTAGGCCGCGCAGCGGGTCGATCCCCAGGAAGAACACCATCACGAACGGGAAGCACACGGCATGTCCGACCGCGCGCCAGAAGACGATGTCCCAGGCGCCCGCATCGACCGTGCGCATCACCACGCCGCCCACCGACCAGCAGATCGGTGCCGCAAGCGCGAAGAGGTAGCCTTGGGCGCGGGATGAGAGCGCTGGCATGGGGAATCGGGATGTCCGGGCGGGGGTTTCTCGGGCGCGTTTGTACGGGGGCGAGCGCATGGTTGTCCATAGGCGCCCCGGCGGGGTAGAACGGTTGTCGATGACGCCTCGCGCCAACTCGATGCCCGTTCTCGGGCCCGCCGGATTTTTTCGTCTTGCCTGGACGGAATGGGGCCCGCACGATGCCGCCCGCACGGTGATCTGCGTCCACGGCCTCACGCGCAACGGACGCGACTTCGACGCGCTCGCACGCGCACTGGGCGAGGAAGGCTGCCGGGTCGTGTGCCCGGACATGCCGGGACGGGGCGCTTCCGACTGGCTGCCCAAGCCCGACGACTACGCCTATCCGATCTACATGCAGACGGTCGCGGCACTCTATGCGCGCCTCGACGTCGAGAAGGTCGACTGGATCGGCACGTCGATGGGCGGGCTGATCGGCATGCTGCTGGCCGCCCAGCGCGGCCAGTTCATCCGCAAGCTCGTGCTCAACGACGTGGGCCCGTTCATCCCGGCGGCGGCCCTCAAGCGGCTGGGCGACTATGTCGGCCGCGATCCGCGTTTCGAGGATTTCGGCGCGGTCGAGGCCTACCTGCGCAAGGTACACGCGCCCTTCGGCCAGTTGACCGATGCCGAATGGATGCATCTGGCCTTCCACAGCGCGGAGGAATCCGGCGACGGGAACCTGCGCCTGCGCTACGACCCGGCGATCGGCAAGCCGTTCCAGGACAAGCCGGCCGACGATCTGGCGCTGTGGCCCTTCTGGGACCAGGTCCGCATCCCGGTGCTGGCGATCCGCGGGGCCGATTCAGACCTGCTGCTGCGCGAAACGCTGCTGCGCATGGCCAAGAAGCCCAATTGCGACGCGGTCGAGATCGCCGCGTGCGGCCATGCGCCCGCCCTGATGGCGCCCGACCAGATCGGCACGATCCTGCGCTTCATCCTCGAATAGGCGGCTTTTGCTTCTCGTCCCGCTGCACGACGACAACCCGACGCGCCGCTTCGCGGCCCTGACGGCGGCGAGCGTGGCGATCAACGCGGCGGTCTTCCTCTACCAGCTCACGCTCGACGAGCGCGCGGGCATGTTCTTCGTGCTCGGCTACGGCATGGTCCCGGCCGTGCTCGGCGGCACGGCCGAGCTGCCGCCCCATATCGACACGCTCGATCCGTGGCTGACGGTGGTCAGCTCGATGTTCCTGCACGGCAGCCTGATGCACGTCGCGGGCAACATGCTCTATCTGTGGACCTTCGGGAACAACGTCGAGGATTCGATGGGGCGCGCGCGCTTCGCGCTGTTCTATCTCGCCTGCGGGTTCGCGGCGGCTCTCTCGCAGGCCCTCGTCGATTTCCGGTCCGAGATCCCGATGATCGGCGCGTCCGGGGCGGTGTCGGGCGTTCTTGCCGCCTATCTGCTGCTGCATCCGCACGCCAAGGTCTACAGCTTCGCGTTCTTCCGGTTCGCGTGGCTGCCGGCGTGGACCGTGCTCGGCTTCTGGATCGTCGTGCAGCTCGCCAACGGCCTGATGGAAGACGCCGATGCCGGCGGCGTGGCGTGGTGGGCGCATATCGGCGGCTTCGCGGCGGGCCTCGTGCTGCTGCCGCTGTTCAAGCGGCGCGACGTGAAGCTGTTCGCCGGGCGCAACCGCACGGGGCCTTGGGGCTAGATTGCCCGGCCGCCGCCCGATTTCTCCGATCGGGCAAGCGTCATCGCGAAAGTCGATATCCCGATGCGCCGCGCCGTCCGTCGGAATATCGCGATTGCCCTGAAATCCGACCGCCTGCTTCCGCAATTGCGATCCGCGGAATCCTATTGTTGCGTCGCGCTTTCCAAAGCCACCCGGCCAGGCAATCCAGCACGACCGGGCAACGATGCCCTCAAAGGTTCAAGGAGAAAAACCATGCCTCGCCTCACGAAAACAGGCCTTTTGGCCGGCGCTTCGGCCATCGCCGTCACGCTCGCCCTTGCGACACCCGCGCTCGCCTTCGACAATGTCGACTGGTCGTGGGATGCCGCGATCACCGAAACGATCACGAAGAACGTGAACGTGAACATCAACATCAACCCGACCGGGATGGTGATGGTGGAATCGCTGCAGGCCAACATCGGCAACGTCACCGCGACGTCCGAGGTGACCGGCATCACGAACAACCAGCCCTCGCCCGGTGGCGTCACGGAAGACATCACCATTCCGTTCCAGTTCCATTATGGGCTGAACAGCTCTTCGGGCGTCGTCGTGATCGACGACGACTTCAAGAGTCCGTCGGTTCTGAACGCAACCGTCGATGAAGGCGATCAGGCGCCGAACATCAACGGCACTGTCATCGGCTCGATCGGCGTCGGCGGCTTCGTCATTCCGGGCACTGCGGCTCTCGCCGCGGCGACGGAACTGGGTTCGGTCACCAGCGCCGCCACGGCGGTCGCCAACAACCTCGGTGTCGACTCCGACACGGCTCTCCAGCTGCATATCGGCCAGTTCGCGGTCGGGGGCACCGGGGAAGGCCAAAGCGAGGGCGGCGTATCGCTTCCGCAGACCGGCAACACCAACCTGTCCATCGCGGCGGCTCTCGGTTCGCTGGTGCTGGACGGTTCGCTCGTGAAGGCGAAGATCCGGGCCACGTCGACCGTGGACGGCATCCTCAACGCCACCGTCGACAGTTCGGCGACGGCGGTCGCGAACAACCTCACGGTCTCGATGGGCCCCAACGGGCTGCTCATCGGCGACGTGACGCAGTTCGCCTACGCCGACGTGACGGCGCGGTCGAAGGTGACGGACGTGACGCTCAACAACTACACGGGCCTCGGTTCCCTGACGCGTCCGATCGTGAGCTCGGTCGCGACGGCCGTGGGCAACAACGCTTCGATCTCCGTGAAGGCGCCGGTCGTTTCGGCACCGTAACGGAAATCGGGTCGACTAGGGGGAGGGACCGGTTCGCCGGTTCCTCCCTTTCTTCCGACTTCAACCGTTCAAGGAGCTGCACCATGGCTTCCATCGCGAAAACGGGCCTGCTGGCCGGCGCTTCGGCAATGGCACTCGCACTTGCCGCCGCATCGCCCGTTCTGGCCTTCGACCGGGTGAGCTGGTCCTGGGATGCCGCGATCCTCGAAACGGTCACGAAGAACGTCGATATCCGCATCGACATCGCCCCGACGGACATGACGATGGCGGAGTCATTCCAGGGACATTTCGGCGACGTCGCCGCGATCTCCGACGTCTCGGACATCGCGAACAACCAGCCGACTTCAGGCGGCACTGTCGATGGCGGCACGTTCGACTTCCAGTTCCATTACGGGCTGGGCAACGCGGGCGCGCCGGGCGAGTTCCTCGACGACGACTTCAAGAGCCCGAAGGTCCTCTTCGGCTCGGTCGACGAGACGGACGACGGGACCTTCGGCATCAACGGCACCGTGACCGGCACGATCGGCATCGGCGAGATCATGGTCCCGGCGACCGCGGCTCTCGCTGCGGTGACGGAACTGGGTTCGGTCGTCAGTGCCGCGACGGCGGTCGCCAACAATCTCGGCGTCGACTCCGACACCGCCCTCCAGCTCCATATCGGCCAGTTCGCGGCCGGCGGTGCCCGCAGCGGTGACGGGCAAGCGCCGCTGGCGTCGACGGGCAACACGCACCTGTCGGTCGCGGCGTTCCTCGGATCGCTGGTCCTCGACGGCGGGCTCGCGAAGGCGACGATCCTGGCCCGGTCGAGCGTCGACACCGTCGCCAACGCGACCGTCGACAGCGCCGCGACGGCGGTGGCCAACAATGTCGGCGTGCGCATGGCGCCCGACGGCATGATCCTCGCCGACATGGTGCAGTTCGCGAACGCCGACCTGTCGGCGGTGTCGACCGTGCGGAACGTGACGCTCGCCAACTACGCCGGTCTCGGCGCCCTCGGATCGCCGATCGTCCTCTCGGTCGCGACATCCATCGCCAACAACGCCTCGTTCACCCGACGGGTGCCGGTAGTGTCGGTGCAGTGAGGCAAGCATACGTTAGTATTTATGATTGTATTTAATCCTTCGACAGCCTATAGTCCTGTCATTGGTCAGGGTGATTCGGCCGTGCGCTGTTTGACATCGTGAAGGACTGAAAAACAGGACCGCAAGGTTTGGTTGACGGCGCGTGTTTCCGGTCAACGTCAACCGGGTATCGAATGCGATCAAGGCGTTGCGAGTTGACGGTCGACGGCCGTCAACTCGGCGTCAACGGAGCCCGCAAAAATCGCGAGACGGACCGATGAGACGTCGCCGTCTCCTCGGGTTCGCTATTTCTGCAGCGCTTCGGCCGCCTCGATCGCGGAATAGGTGAGGATGCCGTCCGCCCCCGCGCGCTTGAAGGCGAGCAGCGTCTCCAGCACGACCTTGCGGTCGAGCCAGCCCCGCTCGATGGCGGCCTGCAGCATCGCGTACTCGCCCGACACCTGGTAGGCGAAGGTCGGCACCTTGAAGGTCTCCTTCACGCGCCGCACGATGTCGAGATAGGGCAGGCCGGGCTTCACCATCACCATGTCGGCCCCCTCGTCGAGATCGAAGGCGACCTCGCGGATCGCCTCGTCGCCGTTGGCCGGGTCCATCTGGTAGGTGCGCTTGTCGCCCTTGCCCAGCGACTTGCCCGAGCCGACCGCGTCGCGGAACGGGCCGTAATAGGCCGACGCGAACTTCGCGGCGTAGCTCATGATGCGGACATGCTCGAAGCCCTTCGCGTCGAGCGCGTCGCGGATGGCGCCGATGCGCCCGTCCATCATCTCCGACGGCGCGATGACGTCGCAGCCGGCTTCGGCCTGCACGACCGCCTGCTTCACCAGCACGACCAGGCTCTCGTCGTTGACGACGTAGTCGCCGCGGACCAGACCGTCCTGCCCGTGCGTGGTGTAGGGGTCGAGCGCCACGTCGCACACGATGCCGATCTCGGGCACGGCCTTCTTGACCGCGCGCACCGCCCGGCACACGAGGTTGTCGGGGTTGAGCGCTTCCTCGCCGTCCTCGCTCTTGAGGTTGCCGGGCGTGTTGGGAAACAGTGCTATCGCCGGGATGCCGAGCTTCGCGGCCCGCGCCGCGTCCTTGACGATCTCGTCCACGCTGAGGCGGGCCACGCCGGGCATAGAGGCGACGGGGATCCGTTCGCCTTTTCCTTCGGCCACGAACAGCGGCAGGATGAAGTCGGCGGGCGACAGGCGGGCCTCGGCGACCATGGCGCGCGACCAGGCGTCCCGGCGGTTGCGGCGCAGGCGCGTGCGCGGAAAGCGTCCCAAGGCGTGCATCGAAAGCGTCTCCCTTTGACCCGATTGCCCCGATACCGTATCGAAAGTGCCGGAGAATTCCAACACGACGGAGACAGGCCTTGACGAACCGCAGCACCGACGAGATCGCCTTCACGCGCACCGGCATCGGCGGCTTCGTGGCTTTCACGCGGCCCAAGGCGCTCAACGCGCTGACGCTCGGCATGATCCGCGCCTTCGAGCCGACGCTGGCCGACTGGGCGAAGGATCCGGGGCTTCGCCATGTCGTGCAGTGGGGCGAGGGCGGCAAGTCGTTCTGTGCCGGCGGCGACGTTCGCGCGGTGTGCGATGCGGGGCTAGCGGCCAAGCGCGCGGGCAAGGCCGATCCGCTGACGCGCGACTTCTTCTTCGAGGAATACCGCCTCAACCGCCGCCTCGCGCGCTTCCCCAAGCCCGTCGTCTCGCTGGTCGACGGGATCTGCATGGGCGGCGGGGTGGGCCTTTCCGTCCACGGGCGCTATCGCGTGGCGACCGAGCGCACGCTGTTCGCGATGCCGGAAAGCGCCATCGGGCTGTTTCCCGACGTCGGCGGCTCGTTCTTCCTGCCGCGGCTGCCGGGCCGCATGGGCGATTTCCTCGGCCTGACGGGCGAGCGCATCAAGGCCGCCGACATGCTGCATCTTGGCCTCGCCACGCACTATGTAGACAGCACGAAGCTGCCCGACCTGATCAAGGCGCTGGAGAGCGAGGCGGCCGATACCGTGCTGGCCCGATTCCATGCCGACCCCGGTCCTGCGACCCTGCCGGCGCTGCAGGCGCAGATCGACCGGTGCTTCGCCCCCCGCACGGTCGAGGGCATCCTTGCCGCCCTCGACGCGGAAGGCGGCGAATGGGCGGGCAAGCTCGCCGCGCGCCTGCGCAAGATGAGCCCGACGAGCCTGAAGGTCAGCCTGCGCCAGATGGAGCTGGGCGGTGCGATGTCGATCGAGGACGCGCTGCGCATGGAGTTCCGCCTCGTGCAGCGCTGCATGGCGGCCGACGATTTCTACGAGGGCATCCGCGCCGTGCTGATCGACAAGGACCACGCGCCCAAGTGGAAGCCGGCCACGCTCGCCGAAGTGACCGACGCCGACGTCGCGCGCTATTTCGCGCCGCTCGCCGACGGCGACGAACTGACGTTCGTGGACTGAAAAACGACAAGAGGGAGGACGCGTCATGGCGACCATCGCATTTATCGGGCTCGGCAACATGGGCGGGCCGATGGCCCGCAACCTCGTCAAGGCGGGGCATAGCTTGCGCGGCTTCGACATGGTGTCGAAGAACGTCGAGGCGGCCGGGGCCACGGTTTGCAAGTCGGCGGCCGACGCGGTGAAGGGCGCCGAGATCGTCGTCACGATGCTGCCCGCCGGTCCCCACGTGCGCGGGGTCTACGACGAGATCCTTCCCGTCGCGGCGAAGGGCACGCTGCTGGCCGACTGCTCGACCATCGACGTCGACACCGCGCGCGCGGTCGCGAAGAAGGCCGAGGGCTACGGGCTCGACATGGTCGATGCGCCCGTGTCGGGCGGGACGGGCGGGGCGGAAGCCGCCACGCTGACCTTCATGGTCGGCGGCAGTGCCCGCGCGTTCGAGCGCGCCCAGCCGCTGCTCGCCCAAATGGGCAAGACCATCGTGCATGCCGGCGGGCCCGGCAACGGGCAGGCCGCGAAGATCTGCAACAACATGATCCTCGGAATCTCGATGGTCGCGGTCGCCGAAGGTTTCAGCCTTGCCGAGAAGCTCGGTCTCGACGCGCAGAAGCTTTTCGACATCAGTTCGAAATCGTCGGGCCAGTGCTGGTCGATGACGACCTATTGCCCGGTGCCGGGACCGGTGCCGACGTCTCCGGCCAACCGCGACTACAAGCCGGGCTTCACCGCCGACATGATGCTGAAGGACCTGAAACTCGCCCAGGCGGCCGCCCAGAGTGCCGGGCAGTCGACGCCGCTGGGCGCCGCGGCGCAGGCGCTGTACGCTCTGATGGTATCCGGCGGCCGGGGTGCGCTGGATTTTTCCGGCATTATCAAAATGTTACAAGGTAAGTAATGACCTTTTAACCGGTTCTCCTGTATTTTGCTAAAACTATCATGGTGTCGGCGGGGCGTCTTATGTCGATGAAAAAGGACTATCTGGATTCGGTCTCTCTGGTCGAGAGGCTGCATCGGCAATTCCTCGAGGTCGTGAAGCTCGAGCTCGACCGGATGGGCATCCGCGACATCAACAACGTCCAGGCGTTGATACTGTACAATATCGGGCCGGACGAGCTGACCGTGGGCGAGCTCACGCAGCGCGGCTACTATCTCGGCTCGAACGTCTCGTACAATCTGAAGAAGCTCATCGACAACGAGTACATCTCGCAGGCGCGCAGCCCGCACGACCGCCGCTCGGTGCGCGTGAAGCTGACGGCCTCGGGCCTAAAGCTGCACGGGCTGCTCGACAAGGTGTTCGAGCGCCACGCCGAGGAACTGACGCGCTCGACGGTGAAGCCGCAGGATCTCGCGATGCTTGAGCAGACGCTGCGCCGCATGGAGCAGTTCTGGACCGGCGCCATCGGCCAGGGCGGCTACGCGCCGCAGGTCACCACAGCAGCCGAATAAGCAGCGGGACGAGTATCGCCGTCGCCAGCGCGTTCAGCCCCATCGCGAGGCTGGCGAGGCACCCGCAAGCTCGTTGACCTGGAACGCGCGCGCCGTCCCGATCCCGTGCGCGCCCACGCCAACCGAAAGCCCGCGCGCCCGCCAGTCCTTGATGCCGGCGGCGTTCAGCGTCCATGTCGCGAACACGGCCCCGAGGATCCCCGTCAGGATCACGAGCACGGCCGTCAGCGATGGCAAACCGCCGATCTGCTCGGAGATTCCCATCGCGACCGGCGTGGTCACCGACTTGGGTGCCAGACTCAACAATGTGCGCGACGAAGCCCCCATCAGCCACGCCGTGCCGACGGCCGTGACGATCGCCGTGATCGAGCCGACGACGATCGATACCGCGATGGCGAGAGCGGAGCGCCGGATCGTCGCGAAGTGGCGATAGAGCGGGACTGCAAGCGCCACCGTCGCGGGACCCAGCAGGAAGTGGACGAACTGCGCGCCCTCGAAATAGGTGCGATAGGGCGTCCCCGTCGCCCACAGCAGCGCCACCAGCAGCACGACCGCGATCAGCACCGGATTGGCGATGGGGTTCGACTCGCTACGCCGGTAGACGGCGACGCCGATCTGGTAGGCCACCAGCGTGACCGTCAGGCCCGCGAGCGGCGTGGCCGAGAGATAGACCCAGAGCTGGAAAAGCTCGTCCTTCATGGCTCGTCCGCACGGCCGACAAGCTTGCGCATCACGAAGGCCGTGACGAGGATCGTCGCGAGCGTCGACACGACGAGCGAGGCGACGATGGCCTGCCACTCGGCCGCGACGAGATCCAGATACAGCACCACGCCCACACCCGCCGGCACGAACAGCAGCGAAAGGTGTTCGAGCAGACCCGACGTCGTCTTCGCCACCGCTTCGGGTACTTCGCCTTTCGCCATCAGCCAGGCGAACAGCAGCAGCATGCCCATCACGGGGCCGGGCACCGGCAGGCCCGCAAGGCGCACGATGGCCTCGCCGAACGCCTGGCAGACGAGAAGGAGCGTGAGCGCGCCGAGCACGACGCGCGCGCCGGCCTAGAAGAACGCCTGGAGGCCGGTCTGCGCGCGCCCGAGGATCAGCGCGTGGATGTCGTGCGTGCCCTCGTACGTGTTCACGGTTTCCAGATTCACCAGGTGCCGGATCACG
>JBIKWI010000311.1:0-2746 GCA_044356395.1 Tagaea sp.
GCGCTCTCGGGTGCGGGCGGCCGGGGCGGGCGGATCAACACCGACGCCATCGACAACTCGGCCGGCGTGGACACGTCGGACCACGAGGTCAACATCAAGGTCCTGCTCGGCGACGTGATCCAGCGCGGCGACATGACACTGAAGCAGCGCGATGCGCTGCTGGCGCGCATGACCGACGAACTTGGCCTGCAGGTTCTGCGCGACAACTACCTGCAGACCCAGGCGCTGAGCCTTGCGGAGATCGACGGCGCTTCGGGCGTCGACCGCATCGCGCGGCTGATGCGCGCCCAGGAAAAGGCCGGCCGCCTCAACCGGGCGATCGAGTATCTGCCCGACGACGACGAGATTTCCGCGCGCGTGGCGGCCGGCAAGGGCCTGACGCGCCCCGAGCTTGCCGTGATGCTCGCCTACGCCAAGATGGCGCTCTACGACGACCTGCTCGCCGGCGACCTGCCGGACGACGCCTATCTGGTCGACGATCTGGTCAAGTACTTCCCGCGCGAGCTGCGCCGCGACCACAAGGACGCGATCCTGCGCCATCGCCTGCGGCGCGAGATCATCGCGACCGTGGCGACCAACTCGATCGTCAACCGAGCCGGCATCGCCTTCGTGCACGAGATCGGCGAACGCTGCGGGACGGGCCCGGCGGAAGTGGCGCGCGCCTACATCGTGGCGCGCCAGGTCTTCGGCCTGCGCGACATGTGGGGCACCATCGAGACGCTCGACAACAAGGTGCCGTCCGAAATCCAGTACGCGATGCTGCGCGAGACGATGTCGATCCTCGACCACGCGACGACATGGCTTCTGCGGCACATCCCGGGCCGCATCGACGTGTCGGCCGCACTTGCCGTGTTCGGCGGCGGGATCGACGGGCTGAAGCGCGGCATCTCCGATACGCTCGACGAAGGCCGCAAGGCGGCGTTCGCCGCGCGTCAGGAAAAGCTGGTGGCCGCCGGCGTTCCCGAAGACCTCGCTGCCGGCATTGCCGGGCTGGCCGACCTGCGCGCGGGCCTCGATCTCGTGCGCATCGCCCAGAACGCGCAGGCCCCCATCGACACGGTCGCGCGCTGCTATTTTGCGTTCGGCGCAAGGCTGGGTTTCGACTGGCTTCGCGAAACCGCCGCGAAGATCCCGGCCCAGAACGCCTGGCAGGTCCGCGCGGTCGCGGCCACGGTCGACGATCTGTATTCCCAGCAGGCCGAGCTTGTCGGGCGCGCTCTTGCCGCGCACGGCACGGCCGACGACCCGGCGGCCGCGTATCTCGCCGGCCACGCGGTCCCGCTCGCGCGTTACGAGGCGCTGGTCGTCGAACTGCGCGCCAGCGGTGCGGCCGACCTCGCGGCGCTGACCGTCGCCGGGCGCGAACTGCGCGCGTTGGTGGCCGGGTGAAGCAGGATCCGGCTGGCGGCAAGGGCGCGGTCCTTGCGTGGTGTCTTTACGACTGGTCGTCGTCGGCCTTTCCGGCCGTCATCACGACGTTCGTGTTCGCCACATACTTCACGCAAGGCGTCGCTGCCGATCCGGTGACGGGCACCGCGATGTGGGGCCATGCGACGGCCATCGCGGGCCTGTGCATCGCCATTCTCGCACCCGTCGTCGGCGCCGTCGCCGATCATGGCGGCCGGCAGAAGCCGTATCTCGCCTTCTTCACGGCCGTCGCGATCGCCGCGTGCGTGGCCTTGTGGTTCGTGCGCCCCGATCCGGCGGATGCACTCTTCGCCCTCGTCGCGTTCGGCGTCGCGACGGTGGCTTTCGAGATCGCGAGCGTTTTCTACAATTCGCTGCTGCCCAAGGTCGCCGCACCCGAGCGGCTGGGGCGCGTGTCGGGCTGGGGCTGGGGGCTGGGCTATGTCGGCGGCATCGTGTGCCTTGGCGTGCTGCTCGTGGGTTTCGTGCAGAACCCCGCGCCATCGCTCGGGCTCGACCGGGCCGCGTCCGAGCATGTGCGGATCGTGGGGCCGTTCACGGCCCTGTGGTGGGCCGTGTTCTCGCTGCCGGTGTTCCTGGTGCTGCGCGAGACCGGCCCGCGCGAACGCTGGGCCGAGGCGCTGCGCAAGGGGCTGGTCGAGATCCGCGGCACGCTGGCCTTCCTGCGCGGGCGCCGCGACATCGCGTGGTTCCTGGCCGCCAACATGATCTACACCGACGGCCTCACCACGCTGTTCGCGTTCGGGGCCATCTATGCCGCCGGCAGCTTCGGCATGGCTCTGGAAGAGGTGATCGTCTTCGGCATCGCACTGAACCTGTCCGCAGGACTGGGAGCGTTCGCCTTCGCGTGGATCGACGACAGGATCGGCTCGCGCCGCACGATCGCCATCGGTCTCGTGTGCCTGACCGCGATCGGTGCGGCCCTGCTCGTGGTCGAGTCGAAGACGGCGTTCTGGATCCTCGGCGTGATGATCGGCCCCTTCTTCGGACCCGTACAGGCGGCAAGCCGGTCGCTCGCAGCACGCATGGCGCCGCCCGAGCACCGCACGCAGGTCTTCGGCCTTTTCGCCCTTTCGGGCCGCATCACCGCCTTCATGGGGCCAGCGATCCTCGGAACGGTCACGCTCGCCTTCGACAGCCAGCGCGCCGGCATGGCGACGATCCTGCCCTTTTTCCTCGTCGGGCTGATCGTGCTGTGGCGCAAGGTGGCGGATCTCCGCTAGAAACCCCCGATGACGGATGTCTGCCGGATCTGCGGAGGCGCGCCCAAGGCGCACCATGTCGCGCGCGAGATGATGTACGGCTCGCGCGAACGCTT
>JBIKWI010000312.1:0-2745 GCA_044356395.1 Tagaea sp.
CACAAAACAGGCTATATTGCGCGGCACCAATAGTGCCCACTTTCACCCGCTACGGCACGCCAGCGCCGATAAAAGTGAGAACGACGTATTGAGAATGCCGATCTCAAATTCCTCTTATTGGGCCGAAGTGAAGTAGCCCGCCAGATTGTTGGCGATTTCCATCCAGCGACGCTCGAACATTTCGTCGGTCCGACCAGAGCAATGCGGCGTCACGACTATGTTCGACAGTTCATGGAACGGATACGCAGCCATTGGCACCTCAACATCGATGCCGTCAGGATAGTTGTACCATACGTCGATCGTTGCTCCACGGATGCGCTTGTCGCGCAATGCGGAGTAAAGTGCCGCTTCATCGACGACCTTGCCACGGCCGAGATTGATCAGAACAGCGTTGTGCTTCATAGCGTCGAACCAATCGGCGTTGACCAAACCCGTCGTGTTCTCGTCGAGAGGCAGAGTGACGGCCAGGAAATCGCAGTCGGATAAAAACAACTTCGTCTGGTCGACGGTGAATTTTTCTATCGGACCCGTCTCTTCGGGTTTCGACCATCGCGACAAGGCGCGCACGCGCATCCCAAGCGCCAATGCGCGCTTGGCAATTTCGCGCCCGATTCGCCCGAAACCAGCTATGCCAAGCGTCGAGCCGAACGCTTCGCCATGGATATCGCCCTTGATCCAATGCTTCTGTGACCATTGACCGCTCTTTACGAGCGATGATTGTTTGCGATAGCCGATCTGCCAGTCGAGGACCGTGCAGATTGCGTATTCGGCCATTGGGATCTCGTGCCCGCCTACGGCGCGAACCTGGCAGCCTTTAGGCAGGATCGACACGTCGATGCCTTCCATGCCCGCAGACGGCGATTGCAGAAATGCAAGATTTGGTACGGCGGGATCCGCTTTGCCAAAGACGTTTGCGACCATAACGCGTGCCTGAGCGAGCGTCGCGGCGATGTCCCCGGCCGGAAGACCATAGGGTACTGGTTTGATCGTATAGGCCGATCCCAACAATCCTTCGAGCCGCCCGGCTTGTTTGGCCGAATAATCTCCGTACAGTACGATCGAATGCGCAGTCGTATTCATAATCCCGCCGTTTCCATTTGGCGCAGCAAATCCTGTTTGGCGCCTTCGCAGTGATCTTGGGCGATACGTACAGCCAGCACCTGATCGTGCCGGGAGATCGCCTCAATCATTCGCCGATGCTCGCCGGTGATCGCGGCGATACGCTCTGCGCCAAAACCGAAACGATTGCGTAGGCCAATCACCAACTCCCAGCCTTGTTCGTAGTAATGGCTCGCCTCGGGATTGTCGGCCATCATGCCGACCCGGCGATGCAGCGCCTGATTGGCCAACAACATCGCATTCTGATCCCGCGCGGCTGCAGCGGCTTCGTAGCTATCCGCCAGGGCTGCGAGTTCACGCGCATTTGCCTCGTCTATCCGCCCGGCCGCGTTGCGCACCATCAGTGTTTCCAGCGCCGAGCGCACGTCATACATGTCCGTGACGATCTTGCGATCGAGCGTGCGCACAACGGCGCCACGATGCGACTCGATGACGATCAACCGATCGCCTTCGAGCGCCCGCAACGCCTCCCGGACAGGGATTGCGCTCACGCCGAAGCGCGTACTCAGATCCGCAATTCGTAGGCGATCGCCCGAGCAGACGCGTCCTGCCAGAATATCATCACGGATCTGACGCTTAATTCGAGCGGAGACGGTGTCGGCGATCATGTTCAAGGATCGTGTGCTCCAGGGGTCAATTCTGCCTCAGTCCAAACTTATCGACGAGAACTTGAATCTCCGCCTTTTTTCGAGCGACATGCGCTTCGATGTCCGCTCCGGTAAGGAAGGTCGTTTCGATCATACGCGTCGTCAACTGGGAACGCACGTCCACGTCTTCCATCGCCGATTTGAGTTGTCCGCGCAACCAAGCCACACGATCCGCCGACGTCGCCTTTGGTACCCACCACATGTGATTGAGGTCGGAGATCGAGGGAAAGCCAGCTTCCGCCGTCGTCGGTACCTCGGGCAGATAAGCGCTGCGCCGCTCGGACATGATGCCCAGGATGCGCATCTGCCCTGCTTTTTGATACTCGATTACGTCGGACGGCACGGCGAATATGACCTCGACTTGGTTGCCGAGCAGCGAACGGACCGAATCGGCACCACTGCCGTGTTGTACCGGCCGAATCTCGACCTTTGCCGACTCGGCAGCGATCAGTGACGTGAAGTGGTTAAGGCCGCCGATATTGACTGCCGTTCGAACACTGCGGGTGCGGGCCGCGTCGTAAAGATCCTTGAGCGTACGAAAGGGCGAGGCCCCGTTCACGACGATCGTGTATATGTCGCGTCCTGTGATCGCGAGGGGAGTCAGTTCCTCGATTCCCGGCTTGAAAATGCCTTGCGCGGTTGCGACGATCACTGCCTCGTGCATCATCAGCACCGAGTGCCCGTCCGGCTCGGCATTGGCGACTTCACGCCCGCCGATCGATGTGCCACCGCCTGGCATATTCGAGACGACAAAAGGCTGCGGCGAGGTGCGCGCGACCGCACGTTGGACCATGCGCGCGACGATGTCCGACGCCCCGCCGGCACCCGAGGCGACGACGACGCGCACGGGCCTGGACGGAAAGGTCTGCGCTGCGGCATGCGGAACACCCAATGCGCTCGCAGAGGTCGCGACGAGGGCGAGTGTGAGAAATTTACGGCGTTCGACTGTCATGGTTTCCTCCGTTGTTATTTTCAGTTG
>JBIKWI010000133.1:0-9805 GCA_044356395.1 Tagaea sp.
GTTGCCGGCCGGAAATTTCGATGTCCATGGCAAGTTGATCGTGTCGCTGGACCGCAAATGGAGCAGGCAGGTCGAGGGTCCTTCCCGCATCTGGCCCGAAGCGTGGACGATCAACGGGCCGCTGCTCTATACGCTCAATGTCGCCGTCGCGATCGAGGATGGCCGGCCCCTCGTGAAGGTCGATGGCGAAGCCGCGAAGAACTTCCCGCGATTCCGTGCCGGGATGGGCGCGGAGGACATCGTCGGTCTCGTGCAGAGCACGCTCGCAGTGACGATCAAAGCCGGCGATTTCGAGGCACGGGCGATAGAGCCCGCGCGCGTCGCGGGGCACGACGGCGTGCGTTTCGAGTTCACGTTTGGAACGGGAACCGCCGGCGAAGGACTCGAGACCGACCGCCACGCGGTCGGAGTCGCTTTCGAGGCGGACAAGCGGCTCTACCTGATCCTGTTCCATGCAGCGGAGCTTCACTATTTCCCCGAGTTGCGTGGGGCCGCCGAAGCGGTGATCGCGTCGGCGCGATTGCCCGGGAAGTCGGGCTGAAGCAGCCCGGGATTCGCCAAAACGCCCTGATTTCGCGACGCTTGCCCGACTCGGGGCGCGGCTTGCATAGTTGGGCCCGACCGGGAAAGAACAACAGGGAAACGAATGGGCCACCCCATCGAGTTGACGGCGAGCGACGGCCACACGTTCCAGGCCTGGCGGGCGGACCCGCCGGGCAAGCCGAAGGCCGGGATCGTCGTGGTCCAGGAGATTTTCGGCCTCAACGAGCACATCCGGAAGATGGCCGAGGGCTTCGGCTACGACGGCTATCTCGCCATGGCGCCGGCGCTGTTCGACCGGATCAAGCCGGGCATCGAGCTTGGCTACGGCGAGGAAGACGTCGCCAAGGGCAAGGAACTGCGCGCCAAGGTGCCCAACCACAAGGCGCTGGCCGATATCGCGGCCTGCGCGCTGGCCCTCCAGCGGGCGGGCTGCATCAAGATCGCGGTCGTCGGCTATTGCTGGGGCGGCACGCTGGCCTGGCTGTCGGCCACGCGCGTGACGGGCCTCAACGCGGCGATCAGCTACTACGGCAGCGGCGTCGCCCAGCACGTGGACGAGCCGGCACGCTGCCCGGTGCTGTTCCATTTCGGCGAGACCGACGCGTCGATCCCGATGACCGACGTCGAGAAGATCGGCCGCTACCAGCCGGACACCGACCTGTTCGTCTATCCGGCGGGCCACGGCTTCGCGTGCGACGCGCGCGCGTCGTTCGACAAGCCGTCGGCCGACAAGGCGCGCGAACGCACGCGCGAGTTCCTGCGTCGGCACGCCGGCTAGGCTTCCACGAAACCGAGTGCCACGCCCCCGGCCGCTTCCGGCGGCAGGTGCAGCGCGTCCGAACGGTCGCGGTCGAAATCGACGCCGCCGGCTTTCAATGCCGCCTGGCATGCGGCCAGCGAGCGCACCTTCAGCGTCATGCCCGCAAGGCCCATGCGCACCGGATCGTCCGGGCCGACGGCCGGGTGCAGGAACGTCATGTCGTGCGGCTTGGCGAACAGGACGAGCCCGGCACCCCGGCCCCAGCGCACCGCGAGCGTGTCGTCGGTGGGCACGGCCGAGCCGAGACCGAACACGCGCTCGTAAGGGTCGGCCAGCGACAGCGGATCCTCGACGACGCAGGTGAGGCTCGCGATCGCGCACGCGGTGTTGGCATGCGTCGTCCATTCCGGCCGCCAGACCGCCGCGCGCATCAAATGCTGCGTGACGAACGGCTTGATGCCGCCGGGCCACGGCGCTTCGGGCATCGCGAGCGCGAACTTGAGCTCGATGGCGCCTTCGGGCAGTTCGAGCAGCCGGCCCAGATCGCGCCGCGCGTGCGGACGGCCGCGCGACGCCAGCCACGCGGCGGCTTTGTCGGCATCGTCGGCGGCGAGCGCGAAACCCAGCAGCCCGTCCCCCTGCCCGGCCAGCATGGCCCCGAGGCCGTTGTCGAAACCGGCGGGGTCGACCATGCCGAGCAGTTCGAGATAGTCGTGCTCGAGCATGATGCAGTAGTTGCCGGTCCCCCAGCCCTTGTGGCGGCCGCGCGGGGTGATCGTGAAGCCGAGGCGCGTCCACAGCGCACGCGCGGCTTCGAGATCGCCCGTCCCCAGGATCGCGTGGTCGATCCCGTCGATGGGGCCGATCACCGGAGTGCCGCCGCGATGTTGCCGCCGTCGACCGTGAGGATCGCACCGGTCGTGGCGCGCGCGAGTGCCAGCGACACGAAGCCCTGCGCCACGTCGCCGGCCGTGACCTCGCGGCCCAAGAGGTTGCCGCCCATGTAGTCGCGCTCGGACAAGCCCCGCGCCTTCGAGCGGCTGGCGATCATCGCGTCGGTCAGGAGCCCCGTGCGGATGCGGTCGGCGTTGATGCCGTTGGCGCGGATGCCGATGGCGCCGTAATCGACCGCGTACTGGCGCATCAGGAACAGGGTCGACGCCTTGGGCAGACCATAGGGGCCGAAATCGGGCCCCGGATTGACCGCCTGCTTGGAGACGTTGAACAGCAGGCAGCCGCCCGTGCCCTGCGCCTTCATCACGCGCACGGCGTTCTGCGCCACATGCTGGTGGGCGAAGAAGTTCAATTCGAAGCTCTCGCGCAGCACCTTCTCGTCGACCTCGCCGATACGGCCCTGCCACGCGGCCCCGGCATTCGACACGACGATGTCCACGCCGCCGAAGCGCGCGGCCGCCGCGTCGAACGCGGCGCGCACGTCCGAGCCTTGCGTGACGTCGCAGGCCAGCCCCAGCCCGCCATACTTGCGCGCGATGGCCTGCGCCGACGCGCCGTCGCGGTCGAGCACGACCACTTCGCAGCCTTCCGCCGCGAACGCCGCGACCGACGCGGCCCCGATGCCCGAGCCGCCGCCGGTGACGAGCACGACATGGCGCTGCAGGCGCTTCTCGGCCGACTTGCCGAGCTTGGCCTGCTCGAGCGACCAGTATTCGACGTCGAACAGGTCGGCCTCGGTGACGCTCTCGAACGTTCCCATCGCCTCGGCGTCGGCGATCGCGGCGGCCGCGTTGTCGACGAGATCGCCCGCGATCCGCGCGTCCTTGGCGGTGATGCCGGCACAGAAGGCGCCGATACCCGGTACCAGCACCACGCGCGGGCTGGTGTCGAGGATCTTCTTGATGCCGCCGACGCGCGCGTTGTTGCGCTGGAAATAGTCGCGGTACTCGGCATCGTAGGCGTCGCGCGCCTGCTTCACGGCGGCGGCAAAACCGGGCAGGTCGTCGGCGCGCGGAGCGACGGGGACCAGCATCGGCTTGCCCTTGGTGCGGATCACGTGGTCGGGCGTGATGACGCCGGACCGCGCATAGCGCGAGGCCTCCGTTCCATTCACGAAGTTCATCACGGTCGGCGAATCGCGCAGTTCCATGACGAAGCGCCTGTGCGCGCCGTCCTCGCCCGGCAACGCCAGCGCGCCGCGCACGATGGGCGCGATCTGGGCGGCCGAGGCGAGCCTGGCGGGCAACGCGACCGACGCGAAGACCTTGCGCCCGGCCTTCGCGATACGCGCTTCGGCAAGGCTGACCAGCTCGATCATCCGGTCGTAGCTTTCCTTCGCGGTCGCCCCCCACGCGAAGATGCCGTGCTTGTGCAGCACGAGGCCCTCGGCCTTGGGATGGGCGGCCGCCACCTCGCCCGCCTTCTTGGCGAGCAGGAAGCCCGGCATCACGTAGTCGACGACGGGGGCGCGCTCGCCATAGACCTCGCGCAGGAGGTCCATGCCGTCGGCATGGTCGGAGACCGACAGCACCGCGTTGGCGTGCGTGTGGTCGATGAACTTCGCCGGCAGGAAGGCGTGGAACAGCGTTTCGACCGACGGGTTGGGTGCTGACGCATCCAGCAGGTTGAGGCGCTGGAAATTGACCATGTCCTCGTCCGACAGGGCGGCAAGCTTCGTGAGCCTGCGCAACGGATCGAGCCGCACGGCGGGCAGGCCCGGCGGCTCGATGGAGCCCATGTCCCAGCCCGATCCCTTGACGCACAGCACGTCGACCTCTTCGCCGAGCGTGTCCTTCATGCGCGTCTTGACCGACACGTTGCCGCCGCCATGCAGCACCAGCGCCCCCACTCCGCCGAGCAGGCGGCAGGTATAGGTGCGCAGCGCCAGATCCTCGTTGCAGCCTTGCGCCGCGTATTTCGCGACCGCCGCCTTGGCGTCCGCATCCGACCAGAGATTCTTCATTTCAGCACGCGCCCCGCGACCGCCTGGAGTTTCTTGACCATTGCCGGATCGCGCGCCGCAGGCCCGGTGATCAACGCGGCCTCAAGTGCCGTGTGGCAGCCGGCATGGCAGCTGTCGGTCCGGTCTTTCAGGCGCGGTGCGACGGCCTTCACCAGGGCGCGCGCCTTGTCGGCGTTGGCGAGCAGCACCTTGACGACCGCGTCGACCGTGACGTGGTCATGGTCGGGATGCCAGCAATCGTAATCCGTGACCATCGCGACGGTCGCGTAGCAGAGCTCGGCCTCGCGGGCGAGCTTGGCCTCGGGCATGTTGGTCATGCCGATGACCGAACAGCCCCACGAGCGATAGAGCTCGCTCTCGGCCTTGGACGAGAACTGCGGGCCTTCCATGACCATGTAGGTGCCGCCGCGCGAATGGGGCACGCCGATGGATTGCGCCGCCGCGACCAGATGGTCGCCCAGACGCGGGCAGACCGGATGCGCCATCGACACGTGCGCCACGCAGCCCGCACCGAAGAAGCTCTTCTCCCGCGCGAAGGTGCGGTCGATGAACTGGTCGACGATGACGAAATGGCCCGGCGGCAGCTCGGCCTTCAGCGAGCCGACGGCCGACACCGACACGATCTCGGTCACGCCCATGCGCTTCATCGCGTCGATGTTGGCGCGGAAGTTGAGGTCGGTCGGCGACAGCCTGTGCCCGCGCCCGTGGCGCGGCAGGAACACGAGTTCCTGCCCGTCGAGCGTGCCGCACAGCAGCTCGTCCGACGGCTTGCCCCACGGCGTGTCGACCGCCTGCCAGCGCGTGTCGGCAAGGCCGGGAATGTCGTACACGCCCGACCCGCCGATGATGCCGAGCTTGGGCGGGGTTCCGGGCGGGGCGGCTGCATTCGTCATTCGGCGAAGACTCCGGCTGGGGGCCACATGCCGTTTCTTGTAACGATGGCATCCGGCGGAGACAATGCGTTACGACAGGTTACCGTAACCTGTTTATCCCCTTGATCCGGCGGGGAAGTAACCTCCGCGCGCGCGGTCGCGTAGGACACGTCCTGCTCGGCCGCGTCGAGGATCCGCGTCGCGCGCGCGACATCGTGCACGGCATCGGCCATGTCGAGAACCGTCTCGCTATCGAGCTGGTCCGCACCGGCCTCGCCGTCGCCGGCCATCTCCTCGAGCGACGGCGTGCGGAACAGGCCCAGCCGCTCGACCAGCCAGCACGACATGCGCTTGTTCCCGTCCGCGATCGCCTGGTGGATCGTCTCGATCGCCATGGCGCGCAGGCCATGCAGGCGCACCGCCGCTTCCGTCGTCTCGCGCCGGCGCAGCTCCGACGTCCGCGCGCGCAACGCCTCGCTGCTGCGCAGGATGCGCCAGATATGCTGGCGCGAGCAGCCCATGACGGTCGCCACTTCGGTCGTCGAATGCCCCTCGGCCAGAAGCTGGGCCACCAGCCGCCAGTCGATCTGGCGCTTGGGGCCTCGGGGTATCGGTAAAGTTTCCATTATAGCACCTTTTGTCATATTATAGATGCTAATCATCCTATATTACGGATGATGTTCCGTCAATATCCGTCCGAAGCAAAGTCGTGGATGCCCGGCCTTCGCCGGGCATGACGGCAAAAGAGGACCCGTCATGCCCGGGCTTGTCCCGGGCATCCACGAGTTCAGAAAAGCCGGTCCGCCCCCAGCGCCGTCGCGATGCCGAGGGCCGCGAAGATCGCGGCGGCGATTCCGTGGACGAGTTTCATGGGAATGCGCGTGGCGAGCTTTTCGCCGGCGAAGACGGCGGGCACGTCGGCGACCAGCATGCCCAGCGTCGTGCCGATCACGACCAGCACGGCCTCGCCATAGTGGGCGGCCAGCGCCACGGTGGCGATCTGGGTCTTGTCGCCCATCTCGGCGAGGAAGAACGTGACGAGCGTGGCGCCGAACACGCCGAAGCGCTGCACCGCGTGCATCTCGTCGTCCTCGATCCTGTCGGGCACCAGCGTCCACGCGGCCATCGCGAGGAACGAGGCGGCAAGCGCCCAGCGCAGGAAGGCGGGATCGAGCGTGGCGGTGATCCATGCCCCGGCCGCCCCGGCGAGCGCGTGGTTGGCCACCGTCGCGACGAGGATGCCCAGCACGATGGGGACGGGTTTCTTGAAGCGCGCCGCGAGGATGAAGGCGAGGAGCTGGGTCTTGTCGCCGATCTCGGCGAGCGCCACGACACCGGTCGATACGAGCAGGGATTCCATCGGGAACGTCTCCGGCCGGAGGGACAAGACAAGACGACGCGTTCCCCTCCGGCCGTCTGGAGGTCCGCGATCGCCTGTGGTCTTGCCAAGCCCGAAGGCTGCCCTGCGCCATGGCCATGCCGGCCAAGTATGTTGACGAGGGCGCGTGCCGGGGACGGCACGCCGACTACTCCCCAAAGACGGAGGTTTTCTAGGCGTCCCTGCCCTGCCCGTCAAACGGCGCTTTGTCGCAGGCGTGCGGACGGCGCAGGGGCGCCAGCGGAACCGGCTACGGGATGTAGCCGATCCGCTCGAACGCGACCTTCAGCGCGCGGCCGTCGAAATAGATACGGTGGACGGTGCCGTCGGCGGGCTCCACCGGCCAGTCGCCGGTCAGCTTGTATTTCGTGCCGGCCGGCGCCTGCTCGCCGGTGATCAGGACGCCGCTCTTGGACATCAGCAGCGTCATGTCGACCAGGATGCGGCCGCGCGATTCGATGAAGGAGCCGAAATAGCGCGCCCCGCCCGCATCGATCCCGACGACCGTCTGCCGGCCGATATAGAGCGTGCCGGCCCCGGCGCCGGCGTTGCCGACATAGCGCATGATGTACAGGGCACTCATACAATAGTACTCTCTGAGGTTGTGTTCTGGTGTACACCAAATCGGCCGCAAAAGAAAAGGCCCGCCCCTTCCGGGACGGGCCTTTTTTTGTCGCGAGGTCCGGCGGGCCGGACCGGCAGGGATCAGTGCAGGCCCTTCCAGATCTTCCGCTTGGTCGCGTAGAGCAGGCCGGTGAAGATGAACAGGAACAGCATCACCTTCACGCCCAGCGAGTTGCGCGCCTCCAGATGCGGCGAGGCGGCATACGCGAAGAACGTCGAGACGTCCTTCGACATCTGCTCGACCGTCGCCTTGGTGCCGTCGGCATAGGTGACGGCGTCGGGCTGGATCGGCTGGGCCATCGCGATCTGGTTGCCGGGGAAGTACTTGTTGTAGTGCATGCCGTCGGGCAGCGTCACGCCGGCGGGCGGGGTTTCGAGATAGCCCGTCAGCAGCGCGTAGACGTAGTTCTCGCCGCCCACGCGGTTCTTCGCGATCAGCGACAGGTCGGGTGGAAGTGCTCCGTTGTTGACCGCACGCGCCGCGTTGTCGTTCGAGAAGGGCGACTTGAAGCGGTCGGCCGGGCGCGACGGGCGCTGGAACATCTCGCCGTCGTCGTTGGGGCCGTCGGTCGTCTCGTACTCGGCGGCGACCGCGCGGATCTCGGCGTCGGAGAGGCCGATGCCCGCGAGGTTGCGGTAGCGCATCTGCTTCATGCCGTGGCACGCCGCGCAGACTTCCTTGTAGACTTGGAAGCCGCGCTGCAGGGCCGCACGGTCGAACGTGCCGAAGAAGCCGTCATGCGGCCACGCCTGCACGGGGATCTTGATGCTCTCGGCGGCCGACGCCGAGCCCATCGAAAGCGCAAGCACGCCCGCGGCGATGAGGGATTTCGCGAAGCGCATCAGGCCTTCTCCATCGACATGGCGGACTTGAGCACCGGTTCGGCGATCGAGGCCGGCAGCGGGCGCGGCCGTTCGAACCAGCCGAGCAGCGGCAGGAACACGAGGAAGTGCATGAAGTAGAGGATCGTGGCGAGCTGGCCCAGGATCAGCGGCAGGCCCTCGGCGGGCTGGGAACCGGCCCAGCCGAGCACGAAGTTGACGACGATGAACAGCCAGAAGAACACGCGGAACGCCGGGCGGAAGCGGCCCGAGCGCACGCGGCTGGTGTCGAGCCACGGCAGCAGGAACAGGATCGCGATGGCGCCGAACATCAGCAGCACGCCGCCCAGCTTGTCGGGCACGGCGCGCAGGATCGCGTAGAACGGCAGGAAGTACCATTCCGGCACGATGTGCGCGGGCGTGACCAGCGGGTTGGCCGGGATCCAGTTGTCGGGATGGCCCAGCGTGTAGGGGCTGAAGAACACGAAGTACGAGAACACGATCAGGAACACGCCGAGGCCGAACGCGTCCTTCGCCGTGTAGTAGGGGTGGAACGGGATCTTGTCCTGCGGCCCCTTGGCGTCGATGCCCAGCGGGTTGTTCGAGCCGTGAACGTGCAGTGCCCACAGGTGCAGCAGCACCAGGCCCGCGATGACGAACGGCAGCAGGTAGTGGAGTGCGAAGAAGCGGTTGAGGGTCGGGTTGTCGACCGAGAAGCCGCCCCACAGCCACGTCACGATGCCCTGCCCCACGACCGGGATGGCCGAGAACAGGTTGGTGATGACGGTGGCCCCCCAGAAGCTCATCTGGCCCCAGGGCAGCACGTAGCCCATGAACGCGGTCGCCATCATCGCGAGGAAGATCAGCAGGCCCAGCCACCACAGGATTTCGCGCGGCGCCTTGTACGAGCCGTAATAGAGGCCGCGCGCGATGTGGATGTAGACGGCGATGAAGAACATCGACGCGCCGTTCATGTGGATGTAGCGGATCAGCCAGCCGTAGTTCACGTCGCGCATGATGCGCTCGACCGAGTCGAACGCCGTCGCCGTCGAGGGCTGGTAGTTCATGGCGAGGAAGATGCCCGACACGATCATGATGACGAGCATCACGCCGGCGAGCGAGCCGAAGTTCCACAGGTAGTTCAGGTTCCGCGGTGCCGGATACTTGATGAGCTGGGTATCGATCAGCTCGAAGATCGGCAGGCGGTGGTCGACCCACTTGACGATCGGGTTCGACATGAAAGGCGACGGGACGTAGTCGTACTTGGCCATGGCGCGCGCCTCAACCGATCCGGATGGTGGTGTCGTTCATGAACGTGTACTGCGGCACCTCGAGGTTCTTGGGTGCCGGCCCGCGGCGGATGCGGCCCGAAGTGTCGTAGTGCGAGCCGTGGCACGGGCAGAACCAGCCGCCGAAATCGCCCTTGGCGTCCGACACCTTCTGGCCCAGCGGCACGCAGCCCAGATGGGTGCACACGCCGAGCAGCACGAGCCAGTTCTCCTTCTGCACGCGCGCCGAGTCCTTCTGCGGGTCGGGCAGGGCGGCGGCGTCGTCGGCCTTGGCCTTGGCGATCTCCTCGGGCGTGCGGTTGCGCACGAACACCGGGCGGCCGCGCCACGTGACGGTGATCGCCTGGCCCGGCTGGATCGCCGACAGGCTCACCTCGGTCGAGGCCAGCGCCAGCACGTCGGCCGACGGGTTCATCGAGTGGATGAAGGCCCAGCCGGTGAGGGCGGCCCCCGTGGCGCCGAAGGCGGTCGCCGAAAGATACAGGAAGTCGCGCCGCGTGGTGCCGTCGGGGTGCTGGCGCCCCTCGCCTTGCGGAGCGGGAATGGTGGACGTACCGGACTGAGCCATCGCGATGGACCCTCTTGATTGCAGCCCGCTGA
>JBIKWI010000313.1:0-2738 GCA_044356395.1 Tagaea sp.
GACAAGGCGGGTCTCGATCCCAAGGTCAAACTGGCGTTCGGCCACGAAATCGTCTGGGCGAAGGATTTCGCGGCGACCAACGCCAAGCGCTTCGCCACGCTGACGAGGGCGCTGTGCCTCGTCGATGCGCATCCGGGCAATTTCGTCGCCGCACCCGGTGCGCGCGCCTACGCGGTGGATCTCGAGAAATGCATCTACGGCCTGCCCGGCCTCGACGTCGTGCACGCGATCATCCTGCCTTCGACGAGTTGGGATCCGGACTGTGCCGCCACGCTCGATTCCGGCCAGATCGACGGGTTCCTGCGCGCCTGGGCCGGCAAGGTCGGCGATCCGATCGCGCGCGAGACGGCGTCGCTGCTGCGCCCGTTCCGCCGGCTCGTCTGGCTGCGCACGACCAGCGTTTTCCTGCGCTTCAAGGTCGAAGGCACCTACAAGTCGCTCGATCCGCGGCCGGCCGAGCATGCCCGGCGCGCGATCGACGCGGCCCTCGATCCGGCGACGGTGGCGAGCCAGCGCAAGGCGTGGAGCTGAACGCTCGGGAAAGCCCGCCTGTCGTCGGTTGACGGCCTGCCGGTCTCCGCGCCGACAAACGCACCTCGCGGCAAGCCGCTCGAACTCCGCTCGCGACCGGCCGCGCTCGACTTGCGAGCGGTCCTCAGGAGCCGGTCGCCGGCAGTGGTGCGGTCGCCTCGTTTCGACGAACCTGCTGTCCATCGACGTGCGCGAGCGAAGGGTTGTGGAGCGGCAGCATCAAGGTCACCGTCGTGCCGAAGCCGGCCTCGGACTTGACCGTCAGCTCTCCGCCCATTTTCGCGGCAAGGCCGCAGGCGATCGACAGCCCAAGACCGGTGCCGGGAATCGCCATGCGGGCCGCCGCCCGCGACCGGAAATACGCGGTCCCGATCTGATCGAGTTCGCCGGGTTCGATGCCGATCCCGCAATCGACAATGCTGAAACCCGCTCGTCCCTCCTCGGGCCTGCTGCGCGCGATGCAAATCACTTCGGAACCTTTCGGCGAGAACTTGATCGCATTCGACACGACGTTCTGAACGATCTGGCGCACGGCGCGAGTGTCTCCGACGACGGTCGGCAGCGTTCCATCGACCAAAATCGTTATGTCGCGCTGGCGCCTGGCCGGTTCAACGAGCGCCAAGACTTCGCCGAGCGACTGACCGAGATCCACGCTCACGGACTCGATCTGCCGGATATCCTGGTCGATCGCCGAAAGATCCATGATGTCGTCGACCAGAGACAGCAAGTGCTGTCCGCTGCTGGATATGTCGTTGACGTATTCGAGGTATTTCCGGTTACCCAATGGCCCGAACATCTGTGCGCCGAGAATTTCCGAAAACCCGATGATGGCATTCAGCGGCGTCCGGAGTTCATGGTTCATCGTTCCGATAAATCGGCCCCGCGCCTCCGCGACTTGAGATGCGCGCTGGTGAAGCACGTAAAGCTCAGACAGCGTCGACCTGAGCCGTTTCAAATAGCCGGCCGCGAGCGCCGCATAACCTAAGGCCGCCAACAGCGCGCCCCCGCCTATGGCGACGAGTGGCCAATAGGTGGCTGCAGCGTTCCAGGAAATGCCCCTTCGATCGAAAGCGTAGACGAGCACGAGCGGCAAAGGTTCCAGCCCCCGGAACGTGACAAGTCGCGCGACGCCGTCGGTTACCGTCGGCGCTTCGTAGGTACCCGAGCGGCGTTCCGGATAGTGGGTCCAGACCGGCGCACCCGGAATCCGGAGCGACTGCATGTCTTCCCGGAACGGAGCGCGAAACAGCATGGTACGATCATGCCGCCAGAGCGCAAACAGATCGCCATCATCGGCGCGCAGGCTCGAATAAAGGAGAACGAATGTATCTATTGGCACGCTGACGACGACGACTCCCGACGGTCTGCCGTCGAACGCACGTAGTGTCCGCGAGATGGGAAGCGTCCATTTTTCGGTCGAACGGCTTTTTACCGGCGTCCCGATGATCAAACCTCGATCGGTCTGAAAGTGATCCCGTTCGCCGGTCTCCGCCCGTTCGTCGACTGCCATGCGGAAATAGTCGCGATCTGCAGCATTCAAGCCGGAAAACGCGAGGCGGCCGGACCCGTCCAGCTGCCAGAATCCAATTCTGCTGCCCAAAGGCGCGCCGGCCGTGAACGTACTTTCAACATGCCTCAGAAAGCCGTCGTGAACTTCCGCGACCGGTTTCCCGTCCAGATATCCATCGATCCCGTCGAATATGTCCTCGATGCGCGCGATGAGGTCACGGACATGTCTTTCGGCGATATCCATCGCGCGCTCGACTTCGAGAAGCCGATGGCTCTCTTCCCGTTCGTGCACCCAAAGCGTCGCCCAGGCAAACGAGATCACAAGCACGGTCGTGACGATGATCGCGCCGATCCCGAGAAAGCGGGCTGTGGCGGAAATCGAGACGAGGCTGTTTTCGACTTCTTGCCGCATCCCAGCTCCCGCGTTCTTCGCGACACATTTTTTCAACACTATGCGCGATTGGGTTAATCAAGTCTGAAGAGCTGGCTTGAAGTCGGGATCAATGCGTTCAGGCGGCTGATCGACCGGCTGAGATGGGCGACACCGGACAAGGATCGCTTGCCACGGGCACGCGGCCTATGACTTCGCCATGTGGTGCATGCGGGGCCGTGCCCCGCTCTCGCCGGACGTGCCCTATGCAGCGGCGCGCGATCGACGCGGCTCTCGATCCTGCGACGGTGGCAAGCCAGCGCAAGGA
>JBIKWI010000134.1:0-9779 GCA_044356395.1 Tagaea sp.
GTGGGCAAGCTCTACATGACGCTGGCGTCGATCGTGGGCTGGAAGAAGTAGGGCGCGTCAGGCCCGCCAGGCGGGCACGGCGCGCGCGAGCGTCCACATCAGCCGGTCGAGGTCGGCGGTCATCGTCGACGTGCGGTCGCGCGTGTTGAGGAAGCCCGCCCAGCTCAGGCCGCTGCGCGTCCATACCGCGATCGTCGCCGTGCCGCCGAGGCTGCCGGTGTGCCACCGGTTCCCGGCCGCGTTGACGCTCCAGCCGCGCGCGTAGCGTGGATTGGCGTCGGTCGGGCGCGTCATCGCCGCGACGCCGGCTTCCGACAGCAGCGGCGGCCGCGTGCGGCGCGCGGCCCCGGCCACGAACAGCGCCACCTCGCCCGGCGTGGCGATCCAGCCGCCATGCGAATCCATCCGGCGGACGTTGTAGGCGTAGGGATCGTCCCGGCCGGTCGGGTGATAGCGGACCTCGGGCGCCTGCCGCTCGCCCGGGGTGTTGCCGGCGATCGCCATGCCGCCGGCACCGACCGGTGCGAGCACGGCCGCGCGGACGAAATCGGCGTAAGACTGTCCGGTCGCGCGCTCGATGATCCGGCCGAGCAGGCAATAGCCGAAATTCGAATAGCTGTAGGCCGTTCCGGGCGGCGCCAGCACCGGGCGGTTGGCGAGGGTCCACGCGATCAGCCGCGCATGGTCCATTTCCAGGTGGAGCATCATCGGGTCGCCCGCGTCGTTGGGCCATGCGCCCGCCGTGTGGGTCAGCAGATGGTCGATCGTGACCGCGCGCAGCGGCGAATTGGCCGCGACCCCGGCACCGGCCGACCCGAGCGCGCCGTCCGGACCAAAGACGGGCATGCCGGGCGAAAGCGCGCCGCTTTCGAAGAGCCTGAACACCGCGACGGCGGTGACGGGCTTGGAAATGCTGGCGATGCGGAACCGGTGCGATGGCGTCAGCGCCTCGCCCGTCGTGCGATCGGCGAGGCCATAGGCACCCTGCCAGACCATCCGGTCGCCGCGGACGATCGCGGCGCCGAACCCCGGGATGCGGTGTGCCGCCATGAAGGTGCGGACTGCCTCGTCCATCGCCGCCTGTTCGGCGGCGGTCGGCGGTGCGATGGCCTGTGCGGCCGCCGGCAGGCCGACGCCTGCCGCAGCCGCGATACCGCCGAGCATCAATCGGCGACGGGTCGGGTCCATCGCGCATTTCTGCGCCCGCCCGCGGGGCCAAGTCAATGCGCGGTCAGTACAGCGACCCGTCCGTGCGGAAGACCAGCGAGTAGCACAGGATGATCGCGATCTTGGGCCCGCCGTTGGTCATCGGGATCATGATGTTCTCGACCGCCTTGTGCCGCTCCTGGTGGCGGAAGACGAGCGTGCCGCGGCGCCATGTCGCCTCGCCGGTGCGGGCCATGCGGCGGTAGCGTTCGAGCATCTGCGGTTCCCGGGCGATGCGGTCGCGGTGCATCTCCATGAAGGACTGGCCGGTCGGATCGCGTTCGAGCGAGGCGACTTCGTGCGTGCCGCATATCCGGTAGGTCAGCCCGAACGGTTCGTGCTGCACGTCGAGCATCCAGATGCGCGCGAGCAGGTCGGGAATGTCGACCGGATCGAAGGCCTGGCGCGATGGCGGCCCGCCGCCTGGCGTGATCCGGCACAAATAGCGCCAGAGCCGGTCAATGTTCGGATGCCAGCCCGGAATGCCTTCGGGCGGCACGATCTCATAGGGAATCGCGATCATGGGATCGCGCGTCCGGGGGGCAGGCGCGACTTCATACCACCATGGTATGCGGTTGCGTTTGCGCGCGCTAGACCTTGCCGTGGCAGTGCTTGTATTTCTTCCCCGAACCGCACGGGCAGGGCGCGTTGCGCGACGTGGCGCTCCAGGTCGACGGATCGTCGGCGTTCACGCGCGCGGCACGCGCGGCCTTCATCGGCGAAGGGGGCGGCGCTTCGCCCGGCATGCCGTCGGGCGACGGGTGCTGGGCGAGCATGCGCGCCGTGTCCGGATCGGGCGGCAGCATGTCGCCCTGCGGCGGGGCGTCCATGCGGATCTGCACGAGGGCGAGCAGCGAGGTGATCCGCTCGCGGAACTCCTTCAGCATCGCCTCGAACAGCTCGAAGGCTTCCTTCTTGTATTCGTTGAGCGGGTCGCGCTGGCCGTAGGCGCGCAGGTTGATGCCCTGGCGCAGGTGGTCCAGCGTCAGCAGGTGCTCTTTCCATGCGTGGTCGAGCTCTTGGAGCAGCAGGCTCTTCTCGACCTGGCGCATGATGTCGGGGCCGACATTGGCGGCCTTCTCGGCCATCTTGCGCTCGACCGCGTCGGAGATGCGCTCGCGGATCTCCTCCTCGGCGATGCCTTCTTCCTTTGCCCAGTCGACGACGGGAAGGTCGAGCGCGAAGATGCGGCGGATCTCCTCGTGCAGCAGGCTCGTGTCCCACTGTTCGGGATAGGCGTTGTGCGGGATGCAGCGCGCGATCAGGTCCTCGACCGTCTCGTGGCGCATGTCGACGATCTGGTCGGCGACGTCGTCCTGGCGCATCACGTCGCGGCGCTGCTCGTAGACGACCTTGCGCTGGTCGTTCATCACGTCGTCGTACTTCAGCAGCTGCTTGCGGATCTCGAAGTTGCGCGCCTCGACCTTCTTCTGGGCCTTCTCGAGCGCGGCATTGATCCAGCTGTGGACGATCGCCTCGCCCTCTTTCAGGCCGAGCTTCGTGAGCATACCGTCCATGCGGTCGGAGCCGAAGATGCGCATCAGGTCGTCTTCGAGCGACAGGAAGAACTTCGAGCCGCCCGGATCGCCCTGGCGGCCGGAACGGCCGCGCAGCTGGTTGTCGATGCGCCGGCTCTCGTGGCGCTCGGTGCCCACGACATAGAGGCCGCCGGCCTTGAGGACGATCTGGCGGCCTTCCTCGATCTCGGCCTTGATCGCGTCGATCTTCGCGGTGCGTTCCGGGCCTTCGGGCATGTCGCCAAGCTCGATGCGCACGCGCATGTCGAGATTGCCGCCGAGCTGGATGTCGGTGCCGCGGCCGGCCATGTTGGTGGCGATCGTGACCGCCCCCGGGCGGCCGGCCTGCGAGATGATCGCGGCTTCCTGCTCGTGGTAGCGGGCGTTGAGCACCTGGTGCGGCACGCCGCGCTTGCGCAGGTCCTCGGACAGCGCCTCGGACTTCTCGATGCTGACGGTGCCGACCAGCACGGGCTGGCGGCGCTTCATCGCCTCCTCGATCAGGTCGGCGATCGCCTTCGATTTCTCGCGCGCGGTCCGGTAGACCTCGTCGTCCGCGTCGATGCGCGAGACGGTCTTGTTCGTCGGGATCTCGACGACGTCGAGCTTGTAGATCTCGGCGAACTCCGAGGCTTCCGTCATGGCGGTGCCCGTCATGCCGGCGAGCTTCGGGTACATGCGGAAATAGTTCTGGAACGTGATCGAGGCGAGCGTCTGGTTTTCCTGCTGGACGCGCACCCGCTCCTTGGCTTCCAGCGCCTGGTGCAGGCCTTCGGAGTAGCGCCGGCCTTCCATCATGCGGCCGGTGAACTCGTCGATGATGATGACCTTGTCGTCCTTGACGATGTAGTCGACGTCGCGCGCGAACAGCTTGTGGGCGCGCAGGGCCTGGTTGGAATGGTGGACGAGGCTGACATTCGCGAGGTCGTAGAGATTGCCCGACTTGAGCAGGCCCGCCTCGGTCAGCAGCGCCTCGATCTTCTCGGCACCCGCTTCGGTCAGCGAGACGGCGCGCGCCTTCTCGTCCTTCTCGAAGTCGCCCGCGGCGAGCTTCGGGATCAGCTTGTCGACCGCGATGTAGAGCTCGGAGGAATCGTCCGTGGGGCCCGAGATGATCAGCGGCGTGCGCGCCTCGTCGATCAGGATCGAGTCGACCTCGTCGACGATGGCGAAAGCGAAGGGCCGCTGGACCATGTGGTCCAGCCGGTACTTCATGTTGTCGCGCAGATAGTCGAAGCCGAATTCGTTGTTGGTGCCGTAGGTCACGTCGCAGGCATAGTTCTTCCGGCGCTCGTCGTCGGTCAGGCCGTGCACGATCGTGCCGACGGTGAGGCCGAGGAAGCGGTAGATCCGCCCCATCCACTCGGCGTCGCGCTTGGCGAGGTAGTCGTTGACGGTCACGACATGCACGCCGGTGCCCGGCAGCGCGTTCAGGTAGACCGCGAGCGTGGCGACGAGCGTCTTGCCTTCGCCGGTCTTCATCTCGGCGATCATGCCGCGATGCAGCACGATGCCGCCGAGGAGCTGGACGTCGAAATGGCGCTGGCCGAGCACGCGGCTGGCGGCCTCGCGCACCGTCGCGAAGGCGTCGACCAGCAGGTCGTCGAGGCTCTCGCCCTTGGCCAGCCGCTCGCGCAGCCACGCCGTGCGCGCGCGCAGCCCGTCGTCCGACAGCGCCTTGACCTCCGGTTCCTTCGCGTTGATCGCGAGAACCAGTCGGTTCATACCCTTGAGAATGCGGTCGTTTGAGGACCCGAAAATCGCTCGGGCGATGGCGCCGAACATGCAGACAGACCTCGGTAATCGCGGGATTCGCCGACGGGCCGCCCCCGGCGTCGGGCACCGGAGAGATAGGGCCAGAAGAACGGCATGTCAACGCGGCCCTCGCGGGCGGATTTCGGCCCGGTTCCGGCCTTGTTCGCGCCCGCTTTCCCGTGCAAGAGTTCCGCCGCCCATTTCCGGGCCCGATGAAAGGATTCCCCCGATGCTCCGCCTTGCCGCGCGTTTCGCCCTTCTTGCCGTGCTGACCGGTGTTGCCGGCGTTGCCGCGGCCCAGGCGCCGCGCCCCGTGCCGGTCCCGGCGGGCGAGGATCCGGTGGTGGCCCGCGTCGAGGGCGTGGCGATCCGCCGCTCCGACGTGATCAATTTCCAGCGCTCGCTGCCCCCGCAGCTGCAGCAGATGCCGGTCGAGGCGCTGTTCGAGCCGATCGTCGACCGGCTCGTCTCGCAGAAGCTGATCGCCGCACAGGGCCGCAAGGACAACCTGCAGAACGACCCCGAGGTGAAGGCGCGCATCGTCCAGTTCGAGGAGCGCGTTATGCAGGAGACCGTCCTCAACCGCATGCTCGAGACGCGCATGACCGACGCCGCCCTGCGCGAGCGGTTCGCCGCCTACCAGAAGGAAAATCCCGGCCGCGAGGAGATCCGCGCGCGCCACATCCTGGTCGCCAACGAACAGGCGGCACAAGGCATCATCGCGGAACTGGGCAAGGGCGGCGATTTCACCAAGATCGCCGGCGACCGGTCGATCGATCCGGCCGGCAAGCAGTCCGGCGGCGATCTCGGCTTTTTCGGCAAGGACGACATGGTGCCGGAATTCTGGAACGCCGCCTCGGGCCTCAAGGCCGGCGAGACGACCAAGGCGCCGGTCAGGAGCCAGTTCGGCTGGCACGTGATCCGCGTCGAGGAGCGCCGCATGGCGTCCGAGAGCTTCGAGGAAGTGCGCGAGAAGCTCGCCGGCGACATGTCGCAGGAGCTGATGAACGGCTATGTCGAGGACCTGATCAAGAAGGCGAAGGTCGAACGCTTCGCGCTCGACGGCAAGCCGCTGCCGGCCCCGGCGAAGTAGCCCTCCCCATGTCGCACGCCGTTTCGCCGCTCGCACCGGCCGCGTTTCCCGTCCTTCCCGCGATCGCCGGCATGCGTCTGGCGACGACGCTGACCGGCATGCGCTACAAGGGCCGGGACGACCTGTTCTTCGCCGCCTTCGTGCCGGGCACGGCCGTCGCGGGCGTGTTCACGTCCAACAAGATGCCCGGCGTGCCGGTCGACTGGTGCCGCAAGCACATCGGCAGCGGCAGGGCGCGCGGGCTCGTCGTCAATGCCGGCAACGCCAACGTCTTCACCGGCAAGGCCGGTGCTGCCGCGTGCGCCGAGACCGCGAAGGCGGCGGCGAAGGCGCTGGGCTGCAAGGCAGGCGAGATCTTCATTTCCTCGACCGGCGTCATCGGCCAGGTGCCGGACGCGGCGAAGCTTTCGGCCGCGACGTCGGCCGCATCGCTGCGGCTCGGCACTGCGTCGATCGAGGATGCCGCACGCGCCATGATGACGACCGACACCTTCGCCAAGGGGGCGGGTGCTACCGCGCGCGTCGGCGGCAAGACGGTGCGCGTGGCGGGCATCGCCAAGGGCAGCGGCATGATCGCACCCGCGATGGCGACGATGCTGGCCTACGTTTTCACAGACGCGGCCGTGTCGCCCGCATTGCTGCGCGCGATCCTCAAGGACGTTGCCGCGCGCACCTTCAACGCGATCACGGTCGACGGCGACACCTCGACGTCCGACACGCTGATGGCCTTCGCGACCGGCGCGGCGGGCAACAGGACGGTTTCCGGCGCGTCGTCGGCGGATGCGATGGCGCTGAAGAAAGCCATCGAGGCCGTGTGCCTCGACCTTGCCATCCAGGTCGCGAAGGACGGCGAGGGCGCGCAGAAGCTGGTCCAGGTCGACGTGACCGGGGCGGCCAGCGACACGGCCGCACGCACGATCGGCATGGCGATCGCCAATTCGCCCTTGGTCAAGACCGCGATCGCGGCGGCCGACGCCAACTGGGGCCGCATCGTGATGGCGGTGGGCAAGAGCGGCGAGAAGGCCGACCGCGACCGGTTGAAGGTTTCGGTCGGCGGCACGGTCATCGCGCGCAAGGGCATGCCGGTTCCCGGCTACGACGAAGCACCGGTCGCCGCCCACATGCAGGGCCGCGACGTGCGCATCGCGGTCGACATCGGCCTCGGCAAGGGCAAGGCGCGCGTGTGGACCTGCGACCTGACCCACGCCTACATCGACATCAATGGCAGCTACCGGAGCTGAGGGCTGCGACGATCCGGTGCTGTCGGCGCGGCTGGCGGCACCCGCGCGCGTGCTGCTCGTCGTGGCGGTGGCGCTGATCGACGCCGACGGGCGCGTGCTGCTGGCCCGCCGTCCGCCGGGCAAGGCGATGGCCGGCCTGTGGGAATTTCCCGGCGGCAAGGTCGCCGACGGCGAGACGCCGGAAGCGGCCCTCGTGCGCGAGCTGCATGAGGAACTCGGGCTCGATCTTTCCCATGCTTGCCTCGCCCCGCTGACGTTCGCGTCGCACCGCTACGAGGATTTCCACCTGCTGATGCCGCTCTACGCGGCGCGCAACTGGAAGGGCACGCCTAGCCCTCGCGAGGGGCAGGAGCTTGCCTGGGTGCGGCCGAACCGGCTTTCCGAATATCCGATGCCGCCGGCCGACGTGCCGCTGGTGGCGATGCTGCGCGACCTACTTTAGCGGCTGCTGCTGCGATTGGGGCGGCCGCGCGTCGAGCGCGTCGGCCAGCCGATGGGCGGCACTGCCCGGCTTGAGCGCCTTGGGCTGGCTTGCGTGCGGCGCCCAGGCCGTCAGGTTCAGCACCTGGAACGTCGCCGGCATGCGGTGATCGGCGTCCGCGAACAGGTCCTCGTAGATGGCCGCGGCGCGCAGCAGCGTCGAACGCCGCGTGAAATCCTTGCGCCGCTCGACGATGGCGTTGGCCTCGCCCATGCCGCGCAGGTCGCGCATCAGGTCGAGCGCGTTCTCGTAGGAGACCGTGATCGTGTCGGCGTCGACGACCGGCAGCGCGAACCCGGCGCGTTGCAGAAGCGCGCCCGCATCGCGCACGTCGGCGAACGGCGATACGCGCGGGCCCGCCCCGCCGGTCTCGGCGACTTCCGCCTCGACCAGCGCGCGGCGCAGCTCGACCAGCGTCTCGCCGCCGAGGATCGCCGCAAGGAAGAGTCCGTCCGGCTTGAGCGCGCGGCGCGCCTGCAGGAGCGCGCCCGGCAGGTCGTTGGTCCAGTGCAGCGACAGGCAGCTCACGATCAGGTCGAAGCTGCCGTCGGCGAACGGGAGGAACTCCTCGTCGGCGACCGCGACGAGCCGGTCGGCGCCGCCCGCGCACGGACGCGCGCGCGCGGCCTTCATCATCGTGCTCGACAGGTCGCACTGGAAGATCGTCTCGATGCCGTCGCGTCCGGCAAGCAGCGGGGCAAGCACGCCGGTGCGCGCACCCAGGTCGAGCACGCGCGGGAAATCGCGCGCGACGTCGTCGAGCCGCTCGACCAGCCGCTCCGCGACTTCCTGGAAAAGGAAATCGTGATCCGCGAAGTGGCGCGCCGCGCGGTCGCGATGGCGACGCACGGTGCGACGGTCGAAGATGGAGAGCGGGCTGCCCATGGGAAATTGGTAGCGCGTTTCCCGCGTGCGGGAAACCTTGCGCATACGTAGCTCGCGATTGACTCGCGGGGTCGTCGCGTGCTGGCATCTTCGCCCGTGGAAATCGCCCGCCGGATATCCGAGCTGTTCTTGCGTGCCGCGCACGCGGGGCTTGATGCGGTCGTCCCGCCCACCTGTCTCGTCTGCGAATGCATCGTCGCGTCTCCCGGCGGACTGTGCGCGTCGTGCTGGCAGGGGCTTGCGTGGATCGACCGGCCCTATTGCACGCGCTGCGGCACGCCGTTCGCCGCCGACACGAGCGGCGGCTTGGCCGATGCCGTCTGCGCCGCGTGCCTTGCGCAGCGCTCGCCGCTTTCGAGGGTGCGCGCGGCGCTACGCTACGACGATGCGAGCCGGGCCCTCGTGCTCGGCTTCAAGCATGCCGACCGCACGAATGCCGCCCCGTTCTTCGGCAAATGGCTGGCGCGTGCCGGCGCCGAAGCACTCGACGGTGCCGATCTGCTCGTGCCCGTCCCGCTGCATTGGACTCGGCTGGTCTGGCGCCGTTTCAACCAGTCCGCACTTCTGGCGCGTGCGCTTGCCCGCGAAAGCGGCGTGGCGTGCGTGCCCGACCTGCTGGTCCGCGCGCGCCGCACGCCGATCCAGGGCACGCTCGGCCGGCTCCAGCGCCAGAAGAACGTGCGCCGGGCCTTCGCCGTGCGCGCGCGCCATCTGGCCCGCGTCAGGGATGCCCGGATCGTGCTGGTCGACGACGTGCTGACGACCGGCGCCACGCTTGCCGAATGCGCCCGCACGCTGCGCCGGGCCGGGGCGGCCGACGTGCGGGCGGTGACGTTGGCCCGCGTCGTGCTTCTGGAAGATGGCTGAACTGCGGGCCGGGCAGGGGCCGGGGGTGGAACTCCGTCGCCGTCGCGGCTATCTTCAGGGGCATACGTTTCGAGGGAGCTTCGGACGATGACGGCGAAGGTCGAGATCTATTCCAGTCCGTTCTGCGGCTACTGCGCGCGCGCCAAGCGCCTGCTGTCGTCGAAGGGCGTGTCGTACGTCGAATACGACGTGGATGCCGATCCCGCGCTGCGCACGACGATGGTGGCGCGCGCCAACGGTCGCACGACCGTGCCGCAGATCTTCATCGACGGGACGCATGTCGGCGGCTGCGACGACCTGCACGCGCTCGACGGGGCCGGCAAGCTCGACCCGATGCTCGCCTAACGCCGGATCGCGGCGATGCGTTGGACGAGCGCCGGGCGCGGCGTCTCCACATACAGGTGTTCGTAGGCGACGACGGCGAGCCCGGGCAGCGCCAGCGCCAGCAATTCGTTGTCGGCCAGCAGGAAATCGGGATTGGACGGCTTGCCGTAGCGCTCGTTGCCGCGCGCGAAGGTCTCGTAGATCAATGCTCCGCCCGTATCGACGGCGGCGCGCAGGGCCGGGAACAGCGGCCGGTGCAGGTAGTTCGTCACGACGATGCCGGCGAAGCGCCGCGCCCCCAGCGGCCAGGGCGAGCCGTCCTCGAGATCGGCCGCGATCGCCGTTACGCCCGCAATACCGGCAAGGGCCGAAATGTCCCGGTCGACCGCGACGACTGGATGGCCGCGCGC
>JBIKWI010000135.1:0-9698 GCA_044356395.1 Tagaea sp.
CTGACCAAAGGTCAGACGAAGTATGCCCGAAGAAGGATCGATGCCGGGAAGCGACAGGATCATACCGATTAGTGCTGCCATCAGGCCTTTCACCAGCGATCCGCCGCTGAGCGAGGCGATGAGGGTCAGCGCCAGCACGACGATCGCGAACTCCTCCCAGGGGCCCAATGCGAGTCCAATCTTGGCGATGGGCGGTGCAAGCGTGGCCAAAGCTACCCAGGACAAAGCGCCGCCGATCACCGACGCGCCATTGCCCAGACCCAGTGCCCTGCCGGGCTGACCGTTCTTGGCCATCGGATATCCGTCGAGGCAGGTCATGATCGCGTTCGGTTCGCCCGGAATACGCATCAGCGTTGCTGTCACGAGGCCGCCGGATATGCCGCCGACGAACTGCGAAACGAGCAGAACAACCGCGTCAACGCTCTCCATCCGGTAGGTGAAAGGCAGGGTCAGCGCCATCAACATGCCCGCCGTGATGCCCGGCAGCACGCCGACCGCCAGACCCAAAAGCACGCCTCCAACAACCAGCAAAAACATCGAAGGCTGAAAAAGCTGAAGAAATGCGTCTGCAAGGGTCATCGTGCAGGGCTCACGGCCATTGCAGCAGGAACACGTGGGTAAAAAGCGACCAGATGGCCAGTGCCAGGATCGCGCCAATCGCAGCGGACCTGGCAATTGCCCGCCGACAGGGTCCGGTAAGCGCTGCGCCCGACGCTGAAATATAGGCGATTGTCGATACCAGGAAGTTTGCGCCGAACGCCAAAGCCAGCGCGTAGGCGATCGTCATTGCATAGATTGCGATGGCAAGGTCGACCCGTCGGCGATGCACGCCGTTGCCGTCCAGTCCGTGAATCAGCGAAACCGTGCTGGCGCCCGCCGCATGCCCGAACGCAAGTCGCACGAGTTGCACTGCTGCCAGTGCAGCAAGCAGTGCGGCGAGTGCCATCGGGAACGCCGCGGATCCGAGCGGATCGAACGGGGATTCAGGCAGGCCGCGAGCTCCAAAATAGACCGCAGCAGAAAGCGCCGCCGAGCCAAGGGCGAAGATCGCGTCGGCAGTTTTCCTGCGACCGTCAGAGCTCACTTTGCTGCTGCCTCTGCCGCCGCTTGCGCCGCTGTTTCAGCAACAGCATGTAACGCAGATTCCCGGCGTGCCAGATCGTCGTCGAGCTCCTTGCCATCGCGATAAATCACGACGACGTCCTGGATCTTCGCCCGCAAATCTGCCGAATTCGTCGCCGCTTTGAGCGCGCGTCTCAGCACCGCGACGCGATCGGGCGCGATTCCCGGCGGGCCAAGCCACAGGTCGATATCGTCAAAGACGACATCGTAGCCGAGTTCGCGCGCCGTCGGAATTTCAGGAAGTTCAGGATCACGGCTCGGCCCAAGGATCGCAAGACCTTTCAAGCCACTGCCGGCATGCTGCTTGTAGACGCCCGTACCGAAAATTGCGATGTCGGCATGGCCACCAAGAATCGCCTTCAGTCGCTCGGCCCCTCCACCCGACTGAACGGGCCGGATCCGCGCACCGGCCTGCTGAGCCAAAACAAGGGTCGAGAAGAACGGAAGCGTACCTATGTTTGTCGCATCGAGCAGCTTGCCCGGATTGGCCTTGGCGAAGACAAGCGCCTCCTGCAGCGTCGAGAAACGGCCGCCAGACTTGGTCGCGAGCAGGATCGGGGCGCTGCCGGTCTGAGCCAATACCGAAAAATCAAGCGGACCGAGCGGAGAAACCTTTTGCATTTTTGAAGTCAGAAGATTGAGATTCCAAAGCCCGATTGTGTGGCCAGATGCATTTGCGTCGCGGATCGCACGCGTGCCGATTGCGCCGCCGCCTCCCGGCATGTTTCGGATCACGACCGGTACAGGCAACAGCTTCTCGTCCGCAATTACCTTGGAGAATAGACGTGCCACGGCATCGACGCGCCCGCCCGCTTGCGTCGGCACGATGATCGTAATGGCTTGATCGGGAAATGCGCGTGCCGAAGGCACTGCTGCAACAAGACCGACAATCGACGCGACGACCGCCACGCTTCGTCCAATAGCCTGGATGGACATCCGCCATTCCTCCCCATTGAGGCCGACTTTTCGGGCCTATTCAAAACGATAGCTGATATCGATCTTCCATAGACAGCCCTTAAATGTCACCATCCATATCCAAATAGTAATAGGTAGAACTGCGATGGATCTCCGTCATTTGCGCACATTCCTGCGCGTCTATAGCCACCGCTCGCTCAGCGCCGCCGCGCTGGAGATGGGGGTATCACAGCCCGCTCTCTCGAAGGTCCTGCGTCGTCTCGAGAGCGAGTTTGGCGTGCCGCTGTTCGACCGCCTGCCGCGCGGACTGGAGCCGACCGAATACGGCACGGCACTTGCGGAGGCCGCACGCGCGATCGATACCAACTATCGCTTGGCGATGCGCCAGATCGACGCAATGCGCGATGCAAAAGTTGGCGAACTCAACATTGGCGCAGGTGCGACTTGGCGCGATCGGCTCCTGCCGGAGGCTGTGGCAGCGTTCGTTGAAATGCGGCCGGGTGTACGCGTGACGATCCAGACCGGATCGCGTGATGCGATCCTGACGTCCCTGATCGATGGCGAGATCGATATGGCGTTCGTCCCCGTACAGGACGGTGCGCCCTATTCACAGGACGTTCGCTCCGAGGTGCTCGTCACCGATACGCTTGTTGTTGCCGCCCGCGCAGATCATCCTCTGACCGGACGCAAAGACGTGCCCCTCGCGGAACTCGCTCGGCTGCGCTGGGCAATGGCGACGGGCAGGTACGTCGCCGAGAGATTTCGTGCTGTCTTCAAGCGTTACGGGATCGATCCGCCGGATTCCATCGTTGCAACAGAAGATATGAACTGCCTGTTGGACATCGTCGCGCGTACCGATCTCGTCGCCTATGTACCGCGCTTGCGCGTCACATTCCGAAGCGATGATCGACTTGCCGTCATTCGCTCCAAGCAGGCGGAAGCCGACCGGGCGACCGGCCTTGTGATGAGAAGCCGCACACGGCCGACCGCGCTGCAGGCGGAGTTCGTGAAAACACTAAAGCTGGTTATCGACCGGACCAAGTGATCCCTTCCTGACAGGGGCGACTCCGTTCGTGCGCCGCTTGTTAAAAATAGCCAATGACCAATACAACTGCCCGTGACGGATTTTGATTGTGAAATTGCCTCAAGCATCACCGATCCGCTCCAAGGAGAAGCGCCGTTTGCCACTGCACCAACCAGCACCAAGTGAACGTCCGGCCGAAGCTCAGATATCGGCATTGATGCGCTCTTGCGCTCTGCGAGTTTCTGAACCAAATCGCATGAGAGATCGGGGTCGCATTGGCTCGATGACTAACGAGCCAGATATACACATAGGTTCAATTAGTTAGGGATACAGTTGGGATTTGCAGGATTCCCTCCAAAGGTTCTCACCTACATCCACTACGGCTCGCCAGCCGCCCTGGCGGGGCGTCATTTCGGGAAAAGGGCGTCCAAGCTGGTCTCCTCCATCGACGACGTCATCGAGGCGGCGAGGCGTTCGAACGGGCTCTGTACGATCTCCTGCGCCTTGACGATCGCTTCGCGGCGGATGACTTCGCGTACCGACAGCGGAAGGGACTTAAAATGGGTCTCGCACTGCCGTTGCAGGCGGCGGCGCTCGGCATCCTCGGCCGACATCAAGTCGAAATAGCAGGCGGGCGCGTCCGGTACCGCGCTGCGGACCGCAGCTACGAATACGCCCAGTGCCTTTTCCGGACCGACGGCATCTAGGCTCTTCAGCGTGTCGCCGAGTTCGTTCATCGTCAGGTGCGCCGCGTCA
Organism: Tagaea sp.; assembly: GCA_044356395.1. Lineage (GTDB taxonomy): Bacteria > Pseudomonadota > Alphaproteobacteria > CACIAM-22H2 > CACIAM-22H2 > Tagaea. The sequence continues at coordinate 3,818 of JBIKWI010000135.1, forward strand.
GTGTCGTTCGGGCCAAAACCTAGACGATTTCATCCGTCCGTGTCTCGCTTCGAAAATGCGGAAACGCCGGTCCGTCATGCTGGACGGGCCACAAGACGCACCGCCAAGTCAGGCGACGAAATTTATCGGATCGCGCGTCGCGCCGCTGCGGCCGGGCGGCGGCGGCGCCGGTGGCGTCCCGAATACACGGGCGACACGCCTGTTCTCGTCGCCGGAAAGGACGATATCGACGAACACGCGCGTCGAATTCACATACAGGCCGACATTCTGCGAGAAAGGCGGGGAGGGAAGTTGGGCCCGTGGCCTTGCTTCGGATTCGGTCGCAGGATCGCCCGCGACCGCCTGCTTCGACGCTTCGACCAAGGCCTGCCTGGACTGGTTCGCGATAGCCGAAGAAGCCGCACCGCCACCGATCGACGCGCCCGTATTGCCACCACGCGCGACCTGCGTTGCCGGGCTGGGCTGGGCAACAGGAACCGGCCGAGCAAAGCCCGGCAGGGTCGACGTTGCGGTGATCGGCGGCAAAGCCACCATTGCGACAGTCCTTCTGACAGCCATTTCGCGGACGGTATTCGACCGATCCGTAATCTTCCCATAATATAGTCGCCGGGCCAAAGCGCTGCAATGAAAACAAATGTATTGAGAGAAATTCGGAAGAATCTAAAATAATTTATGTTTTTCAGATAGATATATGAGATTCTTCAATCGCTTCGATTGTCCTTGTCAGGCCGGAGAAGGCGTCGAAAGGCCGAAATTTCCTTTGCAAGGGTGTGCGTGGCCATCTCTTCCATCCGGCGATAGCGTACAAGGACGTCGTGACCGAGCGCCGTCACGATGGCTCCGCCGCCGCGCCGGCCGCCGGCTTCGCTTGCCACGACGGGCGCCCGGAATGCCCGGTTCATCTCGTCGACCAGAATCCAGGCGCGTCGGTAGCTCATCCCCATCGCGCGCGCGGCGGCGGATATCGAACCGGTCGACGCGATCGTCGCGAGCAGGGCGGCCTTGCCGGGCCCGAGCGCGATCGCCTCGCCGAGCAGGATGCGCAGACGCGGTCCATCTCCGCGCGCCGAGGAAATGCGCCTAGCCGCCATAGAGCGTCTTGGGATCGACGAGGACCGGCCGGTCGACGACGAACCGGCCATCGCGGACGACGCGGAAGAAGCAATCCCGGCGCCCGGTGTGGCAGGCCACGCCGGTCTGGTCGACGCGCAGCAGCAGGGCATCGCCGTCGCAGTCGATGCGCAACTCCACGAGGCGCTGGACCTGGCCCGAACTCTCGCCCTTATGCCACAGTTTCATCCGCGACCGGGACCAGTAGCACGCGGTACCGGTGCGCAAGGTCTCGCGGACGGCATCGCGGTTCATCCACGCGACCATGAGCACTTCGCCGCTGTCGTGCTGCTGGGCGACAGCCACGACAAGCCCCTGCGCATCGAAAGCGATCCCGGCCAGCAGGTCGTCGTCGGGCTGCATTCGTCAACCCTGTTCGCGCGCGACCTTGCGCAAACGCTGGAAGCCACGCTCGAGATCGGCGATGAGGTCCTCGGGCGCTTCGAGGCCGGCATGCACGCGCACCAGCTGGCCGGGGTCTGTCCAGGGTGTCGCCGTCCGGTTGGCGCGCACGTCGGAGGGGACCATCAAGCTTTCGAAGCCGCCCCAAGAAAAGCCCATTCCGAAGAGCTCGAGATCGTCGACCATCGCGGCAAGTGCGGCACGCGGGAGCGGCTTCAGCACGAAGCCGAACAGTCCCGAAGCGCCCTTGAAATCGCGCTTCCATAGCGCGTGCCCCGGAAAGTCGGGCAGGGCCGGATGCAGGACGCGCGATACCTCGGGCTGGTTCTGCAGCCACTTGGCGAGCGTGACGCCCGTCTCGAAGTGCCGCGGCATCCGCACGCCGAGGGTGCGCAGCCCGCGCAGCGCGAGGTACTGGTCGTCCGGACCCGTGCATGCGCCAAGTTCGTCGACTGCAGCACGCACGGTCTTGTAGACCGCCTCGTCGCGTACGGTGATCAATCCCATCATGATGTCGGAGTGTCCGCCGACATACTTCGTCCCGGCCATCACGGATACGTCCACGCCGACATCGAGCGGCCGGAAATAGAGCGGTGTGGCCCAGGTGTTGTCGAGCGCCGTCGCGACGCCCTTGGCCTTGCATGCCGCGACGATCGCCGGCACGTCCTGCATCTCGAAGGTCATCGACCCCGGCGCTTCGAGCATGCACAAGGTCGTGTTCGGGCGGATGAGGGCGGCAATGCCGTTGCCGATCATGGGATCGTAATATGTCGCCTCGACCCCATAGCGCTTCAGGACGACGTCGAGATAGCGCCGGGTCGGACCGTAGGCCGTATCGACGCACAGGACGTGGTCGCCGGACTTGGTGAAGGCCATGAGGGTCGAGACGATCGCCGCGGCTCCGGAGCCGACGGCGAATGTAGCGTACCCGCCCTCGAGTTCCGCGATCGCGTCCTGAAGCGCGAACGTCGTCGGCGTGCCATACCGGCCGTATCGCATTTGTCCCTTGTGCTTCGTCTTCTGGACCGCATCGAGGGCGTCCAGCGTCGGGAAAAGGATCGTGGAGGCGTGATAGACCGGCGGATTGACGACGCCGAAGTTCGCTTCCGGGTCGCGACCGAGCGTGGTGACCTTCGTTTCGGGCTTCATATTGGAAAATCGCCTGTTTTCTGGTTGTAAGGCCTCGACTATAGCGCCGGGCGACGACCTCGACCAACCCCACAACGTATCGATACAAAGCGATTGAGACCGGTTCCTACGCCGTGTTAGCGTCCTGCTTCTTGGCTTGGGGACGCGGCCTTTTCCGGGTTAACGCGTCCGCCAAAGCAGTCCATAGAAATCGTTCGATCCGACAGGGAGTTTGATTCATGAAAACCATGGCTACCGTTCTTGCAACGGCCGTCGTTGCGATCGCCGCTGCCGTTCCGGCGCAGGCGCAAGCGCCGGTGACTTCGCCCACGCTCGACGCCGTCAAGGCGCGCGGCTTCGTCCAGTGCGGCGCCAACGGCAGCGTTGCCGGCTTCGGCATGCCGAACGCCCAGGGCGTGTGGACCGGCCTCGACGTCGACTCCTGCCGCGCGGTCGCGGCGGCGGTGTTCGGCGATGCCTCGAAGGTCCGCTATACGGCGCTCACCGCCCAGCAGCGCTTCACGGCGATCCAGTCGGGCGAGGTCGACATCCTCGCGCGCAACACGACCTGGACGCTGTCGCGCGACACGTCGCTCGGCCTCGACTTCGTCGGCGTCAACTTCTACGACGGCCAGGGCTTCATGGTGAAGAAGTCGGCCAACATCAAGAGCGCCAAGGAACTCAACGGCGCCACGATCTGCGTCCAGCCGGGCACGACGACCGAACTGAACCTCGCGGACTATTTCCGCGCCAACCGCATCCGTTTCACCCCGGTCGTCATCGAGCGCCTCGAAGAGAACATCGCGGCCTATCTCGCCGGCCGTTGCGATGCGTTCACGACCGACGTGTCGGGTCTCGCTTCGGTGCGCGCGTCCAACACGCCGAACCCGGCCGACCACGTGATCCTGCCGGAAGTGATCTCCAAGGAGCCTCTGGGGCCGTCGGTGCGCCACGGCGACCAGCGTTGGGCAGACATCGTGCGTTGGTCGCTCGCGGCGATGGTGGAAGCCGAAGAGATCGGCCTTTCTTCGACCAACATCGACTCGCAGCTCAGCTCGACGAACCCGGCCATCCAGCGTTTCGTGGGCGCCACGGGCGGCCTCGGCGCGATGATGGGCATCGACAACAAGTGGGCCTACAACATCGTCAAGCAGGTCGGGAACTACGGCGAAAGCTTCACCCGCAACGTGACGCCGCTCGGCATCGAGCGCGGCGTCAACAACCTGTGGACCAACGGCGGCATCATGTACGTGCCGCCGGTGCGCTAAACCGCACTGTACCGGTGGCGGCGGCGCCCGGGATCGTCCCGGGCGCCGCTGGCCTGGTTCTTGAAGGACCATCGATGCGGCCGACCAAGAGCCGCAGGTCCGACCGGTAGAGAGTGAACAGCGAGCGGAGGGGTGGAGCGATGGCCGGAATTTCGGCAGGCTCCGGTGGGCGGCCAAGCGGCAGCGCCATGCGCATGTCGCTCAATGATCCGACATTCAGGGCCATTTTCTGGCAGGTCATCGTCATCGGCGGCTTCGGTCTGGTCGTCTGGTGGTTGATCGCCAACACGCTGCGCAATCTCGAGATCCGGGCGATCGCGACAGGCTGGGACTTCCTGACCCGCGAAGCCGGCTTCGCTATCGGCGAGTCCGTCATCGAATTCGAGCCCGAGAACTCCTACGGCCGCGCATTGTGGGTGGGCATTCTGAACACGCTGCGCGTGGCGATCATCGGCATCTTCTTCGCGACGATTCTCGGTACGATCATCGGCATCGGGCGGTTGTCCAAGAACTGGCTCGTGGCGAAGTCCTGCTCGGTCTATGTCGAGTTCATGCGCAACCTGCCGCTGCTGGTGCAGCTTTTCTTCTGGTGGGCCGTTTTCCAGGACGCCTTTCCGGGCCCGCGCGAGGCGCTGGAGCCGCTTCCGGGCGTTTTCCTTTCCAATCGCGGCATCAAGCTTCCGATCCCGGCCGAGCACTGGATCCATTTCTGGATGGGGATCGCTTTCGTCGTCGGGATCGCTGCGGCTTATGTCATGAAGCGTTGGGCCGCCGCACGGCAGGCCGCGACCGGCGAACAGTTTCCGGTGTTCGCGACGGCGATCGGCCTGATCGTCGGATTGCCTTTCGTCGTCTGGCTGCTTGGCGGCGCACCCGTCGCGATGGACTGGCCCGTCATGCGCGGCTTCAATTTCCAGGGGGGGCTGACGATGACCCCGGAATTCGCCGCACTGGTGGTCGGGCTCATCACCTACACCGCCGGCTTCATCGCCGAAATCGTCCGAGCCGGCATCCTTGCCGTGCCGCATGGGCAGACCGAAGCCGCTTCGGCCCTCGGCATCCGCAAGGGGCCGATGCTGCAACTCGTGATCCTGCCGCAGGCCCTGCGCGTGATCATCCCGCCGATGACCAGCCAGTTCCTGAATCTGACCAAGAACTCGTCGCTTGCCGTGGCGATCGGCTATCCCGACTTGGTTTCGATCGCCAACACGACGCTGAACCAGACGGGCCAGGCCATCGAAGGGATTTCGATAATCATGGCGGCCTACCTGACGGTCAGCCTTTCGATCTCGGTGTTCATGAACTGGTACAACAAGCGTATCGCCTTCAAGGAGCGCTGAGAGATGGCGAACGGACATACCGCAGCGATCGGCAGCCCCTCCGGCGGGATGATGGATTCGGCGGCAGTCAGGTGGATACGCGCGAATTTCTTCTCGAGCTGGTGGAACACGGCACTCTCGCTCGTCCTGCTCTATCTGGTCGGCAAGACGCTGATCTGGTTCCTCGGCTGGGGTGTCTTCAATGCCGTATGGTACGGACCGGCCGCAGACTGCCGTGCCGCCAAAGGCATCGGCGCCTGCTGGGCGGTCTTTCCGGAAAAGTGGCGGTTCATCCTTTTCGCCACCTACCCTTACGAAGAGCAGTGGCGGCCCGCGCTGTCCTGCGTGATTTTCTTCGCGCTCTACATATTCAGCGCGATGCGGGCGAACTGGAACGGCCGCCTGCCGATCGTCTGGATCGTCGGCCTCGTCTCGATCGCCGTGATCATGTGGGGTGGCATTCTCGGTCTCAGCTACGTGCCGCAGGAGCGTTGGGGCGGGCTGGTCCTGACGCTGATCCTGTCGACCTTCGGTATCGCGCTCGCGTTCCCGCTCGCGATCCTGCTGGCGCTGGGGCGTCGGTCGAGCATGCCGGCGATCAAGACGCTTTGCGTCGTCTACATCGAACTGATCCGCGGCGTGCCGCTGATCAGC
>JBIKWI010000017.1:0-32770 GCA_044356395.1 Tagaea sp.
GCGCAGGATGTTCGTGGCACACGCGAAGAAGGGCAAGTTCAAGGGCGTGACGCCCGCCCTGTTGCCCAACTGGGTCAGCCCCAAATCGATCGCGCGCGATCCCTCGCTGCCCCAGCGCGTGCTCGAAATGACCAACCGCGTGGGCGCCGACGCGTTCTGCCGGCAGGTCGCCGCGATCATGGGCCGGCCCGACAGCCGCCCGATGCTGGCCGAAATCGTCTGCCCCACGCTGGTGATGTGCGGGCGCGAGGACGAGGCGACGCCGCTGGCGTTGAGCCGGGAGATGGCGGCCGACATCCCCGCCGCACAGCTGTGCGTCATCGAGGATTGCGGCCATCTCTCGACGATGGAAAAGCCCGAGGAAACGAACGAAGCCCTGCGCCGCTGGCTCAAGGCGTAGCCGTGACGGCGCTCGTCTTCGCCGCGGCCGCCGTCGCCGAGATCGCGGGCTGCTTCGCGTTCTGGGCGTGGCTCAAGCTCGACCGCTCGCCGCTGTGGCTCGTTCCCGGTACCGCAAGCCTCGTCGCGTTCGCGTGGCTGCTGACGCTCGTGCCCGCCGAGTTCGCCGGCCGCGCCTTCGCGGCTTATGGCGGCGTCTATATCGCCGCGTCGCTCGCGTGGCTGTGGGCCGTGGAAGGTGCGCGTCCCGACCGCTGGGACCTGATCGGTGTCGCGATCTGCCTTGCCGGGGCGGCGGTGATCCTGTTCGGGCCGCGCGCGAGCTAGACCAGCTTCGTCATCACGATCTTGCGGAAGGCCGGGCGCTCCTGCAGGCGCGCGTACCAGGCTTCGAGATTGGCATGCTTCGGGCGGTCGGGCACGAGGCTCGCGTAGCGCCACATCCACTGGCCGATCGGCAGGTCGCCCATCGTGAACGCGGTGCCGGCGATGTAGCTGCGGCCGGCAAGTGCCGTGTCCAACGTGCCGGCCTTGTCGCGCAGCGTCTGGCACGCGGCGGCGAGTGCGGCGTTGTCGCGCTTTTCCGGTGCCGTGCGCACGGTCTGCAGCAGCACGACGGCCGTCGGCGGGGCGAGCACGGTCGCCTGCCAGTCCATCCAGCGGTCGGCATCCGCGCGCACGCGCAGGTCGCCCGGAAAGAGCGAGCCGTTGGCGTGCTTGGCCGCGAGATAGCGCACGATCGCGTTGGACTCCCACAGCACGAAGCCGTCGTCGTCGATGGTCGGGATCAGGCCGTTGGGATTGAGCTTCGTGTAGTCCGCGCTTTCCTTGGCCTTGCCCGGCGGCACGTCGTGCGCGCTGGAATAGGGGATGCCCAGCTCCTCGCACAGCCACAGGACCTTCTGGACATTGGACGAACTGGCGCGGCCGTAGACGACGAGCATGTGCGGGGGCCTTCCTTATGCGGCGACGCGGGACATGACGGGCTTCAAGGCCCGCACGTCGACGCGTCCGTTCTCGACGACGAGCAGCGAGCTTTCGCCCACGGCCGTCCAGTGCTGGTTGTCGGTATCGAGGGGCTCGGACAGGACGAGCAGCGAATCCTCGCCGCCGGTGCCGTCCGAACAGCCGCCGCCGTCGGCCGCCCGGATGCCGGTGCCGCAGCCGTAGAACAGCGTGGGCGAGTGGCCGTCGGAGGAGAAGCGCGCGGCATAGATGCGCCGGCCGTCGGTGAAGGCGGCGGTGAAGCGGAAGGGATCGGCGGTGCCGGCCTTCTGCGTGACCTCGACGATCTTGCCCAGCGTGCGCGCGAGCGCATGCTCGGGGTCGCGCTCGAGCCCGTAGGTGAGCATCAGCAGGAAGATGGTTTCGCTGTCGGTGGTGCCGCGGCGCGCGCGGTAGTATTCCGGCGCGATCGCGAAATCGAGATCGCGGGCCACGCGGTCGAAGCCGCCGATCTGGCCGTTGTGCATGAACATCCAGCGCCCGTGCTGGAACGGATGGCAGTTGGCCCGGCTGATCGACGTGCCGGTCGACGCGCGCACATGCGCGAAGAAGTGGCCGGTGCGGATCTGCTCGGCGATCGAGCGCAGGTTCTCGTCGTTCCACGCCGGGCGGATGTCGCGGAACAGGCCCGGCTCCGACCGGTCGCCGTACCAGCCCACGCCGAACCCGTCGCCGTTGGTCGCCACGTGGCCCTTGCGGGCATGGAGCGACTGGTTGATCAGCGAGTTCTCGGGCTTGAAGAGGAAGTCCTCGAGATAGAGCGGACGGCCCGAATAGGCCAGCCAACGGCACATTGCGCGATCCCCCCGGGTGGAAAGCTTGCTAGGCTGCAGTCTGCCGCAAGGAAACGATTCTGTCCGCTCCCGAATTCCGGACCGGGTATGGAAACCTTCCGTCGGCCGGCTGCGAACCCCGAGGAACGGAGCGAGCGCGTGGTGCGGAAATTCGTCGGAATCGTGGGTCTGGGACTGGCGGCCGCCCTCCTGTCGGCGTGCGCGCCGACGGGGGCCGGATTGTCCGGATGCCGGGTCGAACGGGCTGCCGGGTCAACGGCGTCGGCGGTCGGCGGGCTCGGCAATCCGCCCACGCATCTGACACAGGACGAGATCGACGCGATGGCCGCCTGCCTCGGCCCGGCGCTCGACGTGGCACTGGCAAAGGCCCGGGACGCGACCATCCGCGCCACGCGCGGCTGGCGCACGATGTCGACGACGTATGTCGCGTCCGAGCACGGCATGTTCCTGCAGGTCTTCGCCAACGCGTCGGCGGCATCCGACTACGCGAAGGCCGAGCAGGGCAGCCGCCTGCTTCCGGGGGCGGCGATCCTCAAGCGCAGCTTCCACGTGGACAGGGCGGGCAACGCGACGCCGGGCTCGCTCTATCTGATGGAGCGCATGGCGCCCGGCTACGATTCGTCGACAAACGACTGGCGTTTCACCGTGACCACGCCCGAAGGGCTGCGCTTGGGCGAAAGCGGCGGCGAGGACGCGCCGGCCGTGGCCTTCTGCGCCGGCTGCCACAAATCGGCGCGCGTGCAGGATTTCCTGTTCTTCGTGCCGCCGCGCTTTCGCGTCGCGAACTAGCCCCGGGCCCGCCGCCGCTTCATCGCGTAGGCGATGGCGCCGGCGCCCCCCATCGCGGCGGTGATCGCAAGGATGACCGGCTCGAGGCCGAACGTCGCGGAGAAGAGCGCCACGAGCAGGCCGGCCAGCGGCTGCGAGAGGTTGTTGAGCATCACGATCAGTCCGGTCGTCTTGCCGAAATCGCGCGGCGGGATGATGCGCTGGCGCAGGCTGCGCAGGTAGATGCTGAACATCTTGTCGAAGCCGATCACGAACAGGTAGCCGACGACGTAGACGACCGTACCCGCCCCGATGCCCGACAGCACGCCGCCCGACAGGATGATGAGGAACGCCGCTGCACCCAGGATGCCGATGCGCACCGGCGCATGCGCGACGAAAAGCAGGATCCCGACCGAGGCGATCGCGCTCCCTGCCAGCAGCAGCGCGTAGTCCCGGTCCGTCCCGCCGAGCACGCCCACCAGCATCGCGGCGGACGTCGCCATCGTCACGCCGTAGACGAGGTTGACGCCGGCCGCGAGCACGACGACCTCGGCGAGACCCGGCAGGTGCCAGATGTGCCGCGCCGCGACCGCAAGCGGCCCGAACCAGTTGACGCGGTGCGTCTCGGGCGCGGCGAGGACGGGGACCGTCTTGCGCTGCCAGTGCCGGGTCGCCACGTCGGCCACGAGGAACAGCGCCCCTGCGAAAGCGACGACGATTTCCCAGTCCCAGAGATCGAGAAGTGCCGCTCCGGCGAGCGGGCCGAGGATCGAGCCGAGCTGGTCGGCGATGTGCGTATAGGAGGTGACCTTCTCGAAGCGCTGGCCGCGCAGCACCTGCGGCACGATCACCTCGCGCGCCATCACGCCCTGCGTGGTCAGCACGCCGCACAGCGCCGAGATCGCGACGAGCCAGCCGATGCCGCCGAATGCCGCGTGGCCGGCAAGCCCGCCGAACACGACGGCCGCGCGCAGGACCTGGCTTGCGTGCAGCAGGCGCAGCGGCGAGATGCGGTCGCACAGGGTGCCGCAGAACGGGAACGACACGTAGCGCGGCAGCGTCTCGACGAAGAATGCCGCACCCGACCACGTGACGCTGCCGGTGATCCGGTAGACGACGAGCGGCACGAGGAACAGCAGGATCTGGTCCGCGAGCCGCGACAGGAACAGGCTCGTGTAGAAGGATCGGTTCATTCGCTAGGCGCTTAGCATGCGCTGGCGGCCGAATCGAACCGATTGTGCGCGCGGGCGGGGTATAGTCGCGCTTCGCCCAGATCCGGAGTACCGCCCATGAATCCGACCGCAAAGCTCGATCCTGCCGACCTCACGCTGCTGCACGAGCTGCGCGTCGGGCGCCGGCGGCGCCGGCCGGCGAAGATCGCCGCCGTATCCGTCCTGCGGCCGCCGGCCGATACGGGGCTGGGCGCGCGGATGGCCGACCGGATCACGGCGCTGGTCGGGTCGTGGCGCTTCATCCTGGTCCAGAGCGGCCTGCTGCTGCTGTGGCTGTCGGCGAACGTCTTCGCGTGGGTACAGGCGTGGGACCCGTACCCGTTCATCCTGCTCAATCTCGTGCTGTCGTTCCAGGCGGCCTATACCGCGCCCATCATCATGATGAGCCAGAACAGGATGGGCGACATCGACCGCGCGCGCGCCGAGGACGACTATCACGTCAACCTGAAGGCCGAGCTCGAGATCGAGACGCTGCACCAGAAGATCGACCTGCTGCGCGAGACCGAGATCGCGCGCCTGCTGACGCTGGTCGAGAAGCTGGAAGCGCGGCTGGATGCGGCGCGCGGGAACCCGGCTTAGGCGCGGTATCGCGCCAGCGCATAGGCCGCCAGACCGAACAGCACGGCAGCGGCCGCCGTCCACGCGTCGTCGTGCGGCAGCAGCGCCACGCACGCGGCGGCGAGGCCGGCGACGATCTGGTGCAGGAAGCTGCACAGCGCCGTCGCATAGACGCCGCGTCCGGGAGCCGCCTCGACGGCAAGCGACATGCTGCCCGGGAAGATCACCGCCTGCCCGAACGACACGAGGCAGTAGAGCGCCACGAACGCGGCAAGCGTCGTGTCGCCGGTCATCCATAGCGCGATGCCGACGGCACCGGCTGCCGCGACGATCAGCGAGCCCGCTTCGAGCATGCGTTCCTGCCCGGTGCGCATCACGAAATGGCTCAGCGCCAGCGAGCCGGCGAAGTACGCCAGCGCCGTCAGCAGCCCGACATTGCCGATCGTGGCCGCGTCGGCGCCGTAGTTTCCGCCGAGCACGAACGGGCTTGCCTGCTGGTACGACAGGAGTGCGGCATAGCTGAGGCCGCCGGCCAGCGTTGGGGCGAGGAACGCCGGCAGTTTCAGCAGGCCGAGATACGCGTCGAACGTTTCGCGCAGCGGGCGCGGCGGCCGGCCGGGGGCCAACCCCATCCCGAACGACATCGCAGCGGCAGCAAGCGCCATCGCCGCGAGCAGAACGAACTCGAGCCGCCAGAGATCGTACCGCTCGAAGAGCGCGCCGAGGAACTGGCCGCCGCCAAGCGCCACGATGTAGGAGATCGACAGGAGTGCGAGCCGGCGCGCGAGTTCGGCCCCGCTCCACGTATCGCGCGCCAGGATGCGCCCGAGAATGGAGCAGCCGCCGCCGCCGATCCCCTGAACGAAGCGCAAGGCCACGAACAGCCAGGGCTCGTCGACGACGGCGAGCAGCAGGCTGCACGCCGCGAACAGGCCCACCGCCGCGTACATGACCGGCCGCCGCCCCCAGCGGTCGGCGGCGAACCCCCACAGCGGGATCGGTGCCGCCACGCCGATGACATAGGCCGACACCGAGATCTCGGCCCCGCTCGCACTCATCCCCAGATCGCGCGCGATCGAGGCCAGCGACGGCAGGTCGATCGTGATGCCGAGCTGCGTCGTGAAGACGAGGCACGTCGTGAGGATGAAGATGCGCGTTTGCGAAGGGGCGGGCATCGGGGCGTCGCGCGGCGGGATGCCGGCCGGCGGCTACGCGGCCGACTGGCCGCCCTTGTATTTGCCCAGCGAGTAGACCGACCAGATGGCGGCGGGCAGCCAGCCGATGATCGTCAACTGGAGGATCAGGCAGATGATCCCGGCGACGGGGCGGCCGATCGTGAAGAACTGCAGCCAGGGCAGCAGCAGGGCGAGAATGAAGCGGAGCATGCCTGTCCTCCGGAAGGGGTCGTCAGACGTCCCAGTCTTCAAACATCCAAGTCGCGCACGCTGGTGGCGTGTTCCTGGATGAAGGCGAGGCGCAGTTCGGGCTTGCGGCCCATCAGGCTCTCGACGAGGGATTCGGTTTCCTCGAACGCCTCGCGGTGCTCGCGGTCGGGGACCACGACGCGCAGCAGCGTGCGCTTCTTCGGGTCCATCGTCGTTTCCTTGAGCTGCGAGGGCGGCATTTCGCCGAGGCCCTTGAAGCGGCTGATCTCGACCTTCCGGTTCTTGAAGCGCGTCTTGATCAGCTCGTCCTTGTGCGCGTCGTCGCGCCCGTAGGCGACGTCGCCGCCGGCGGCGATGCGGTAGAGCGGCGGGAGTGCCAGGAACAGGTGCCCGGTCTCGATCAGCTTGGGCATCTCGCGGTAGAAGAACGTGATCAGCAGCGAGGCGATGTGCGCACCGTCCACGTCGGCGTCGGTCATGATGATGACGCGCTCGTAGCGCAGCTTGCCTTCGTCCCAGTTCTCGCCCGTCCCGCAGCCCAGCGCCTGCGTGAGATCGGCAAGCTCCTGATTGCCGCGCAGCTTGTCGGCCGAAGCGCTGGCGACGTTCAGGATCTTGCCGCGCAGCGGCAGGATCGCCTGCTTTTCGCGCGAGCGCGCCTGCTTGGCCGAGCCGCCGGCGGAATCGCCTTCGACGAGGAAGATCTCGGTGTCGTCGGAGTTGGTCGCCGAACAGTCGGCAAGCTTGCCGGGCAGGCGCAGGCGGCGCGTGGCCGATTTGCGGTCCTGCTCCTTCTGCATGCGCCGGCGCGCGCGGTCTTCCGCGCGCTCGATGGCGCGTTCGAGAAGCTGCTTGGCCGCCGCCGGATCGTCGGCGAGCCAATGGTCGAACTGGTCCTTCAGCGCGTTGTCGACCATGCGCTGGGCCTCGGGCATGCCGAGGCGGTCTTTCGTCTGGCCCTGGAACTGCGGGTCGCGCACGAACAAGGACAGAAAGACGACGGCGCCGTCGCACACGTCTTCCGAGGCGATGTTCGGCGCCTTCTTGTTGCCGGTCATGTCGCCATAGGCGCGAAGGCTGCGCGTGAGCGCGGCGCGCAGGCCCAGCTCGTGGCTGCCGCCCTGCGGCGTGGGCACCGTGTTGACGTAGGAATGGACTTCCGCGTCCTCGTCGCCGGGCCACGCGACGGCCCATTCGAGGCGCCCGCCCTGCGCATCCAGCTTCATGTCGCCGGCGAAGGGCTTGGGCGTGTAGCAGGGCCGCTTGCCGATCGCCTCGGCCAGCGAGTCCGCCAGCCCGCCGGGGAAGCGCAGCGACTGTTCGGCCGGGATTCCCCATTCGGGCTTCAGCAGGGCGGGATCGCATTTCCAGCGGATCTCGACGCCCTTGAACAGGAAGGCCTTCGCGCGCGCCATCCTGTAGACGGTCTGCGGCTTGAAGTGCATCGTCTTGCCGAAGATCTGCGCGTCGGGATGGAAGCGCACGGTGGTGCCGCGCCGGTTGTTGGTCGCCCCCAGCTTCTTGAGCGGACCCTGCGGCACGCCGCGCGAATATTTCTGCGCGAAGAGCGCCTTGTCGCGCGCGACCTCGACCTCGAACTCGTCCGACAGCGCGTTGACGACCGACACGCCCACGCCGTGCAGGCCGCCCGACGTGGAATAGGCCTTGTTCGAGAACTTGCCGCCCGAGTGCAGCGTCGTGAGGATCACTTCCAGCGCCGACTTCTTCGGGAAGCGCGGATGCGGATCGACCGGGATGCCGCGGCCGTTGTCGCGCACCGTCATCCAGTCGTCGGCGGCGAGTTCGACCTCGATCCAGTCGGCGTGGCCGGCGACGGCCTCGTCCATCGAGTTGTCGAGCACCTCGGCGATCAGGTGGTGCAGCGCGCGTTCGTCGGTGCCGCCGATATACATGCCCGGCCGGCGGCGGACGGGCTCCAGCCCCTCGAGGACCTCGATGTCCTTGGCAGTGTAGCTGTCGTTCTTCTTGGCGGCGTTGGAGAACAGGTCGGCCATGGGTCCCGGGATCTGTGCGATTGCGGAAAGGCGGAGACTAAGGGCCGCATCCGATTCGACGCAAACCCCGTGCCGGGCGCCGGCCTTTTGCCATGTATCTCAATGGCCTGCCGGGCCGGATTGCGCTACTTTCGAGCTCCGCCCCGCCGTTTTCCGGAGCCTGCCCCTTGTCCGCACCCCCCGCCGCACCTGCTGCCGCACCCACGGGCGAGCCCGTCCTTCGCGCCATCGCGATGCCGGCGGACACGAACCCGAACGGCGACATCTTCGGCGGCTGGCTGCTTTCCCAGATGGATCTCGCGGGCGGCAGCTTTGCCAGCCAGCGCGCCAAGGGCCGCGTGGCGACCGTCGCGGTCGAGGCGATGACGTTCCACCAGCCCGTCAATGTCGGCGACGAGGTGAGCTGCTATTGCGAGATGCAGCGCGTGGGCCGCACCTCGATGACGATCAAGGTCGAAACCTGGACGCGCAAGCGCGAGGGCAGCAGCCGCGCGAAGGTCACGCAGGGCGTGTTCACCTATGTGGCGATCGGCCTCGACCGGCGGCCGCGGCCGGTGGACGGCGAGGGGGCGGCATGAGCGGCTTTGCGACCAGCGAACACGAATTCCTCGTCGAACTCGGACTGATCGGCCCCGATACGGATCTGGCCGCGATGGCGGGCGAGGCGAAGATCGCGGCTTCCGAAGCGAAGGCGGCGCTCGCGTGGGAAGCGTCCAATCCGCGCAAGGGCGTGGAACTGGCGCTCGCCGCGTTGGGCGAAAGCCTCTACTGCGCGCCGGCCTACACGATGCTGTCGCTGTTCGCCGCGCGCGATCTGGTCGAGCGCGTGCGCTTTTTGAAACTTGCCCTGCAGGCCGGCGAGTCGGCCCTGGGCGACAGGCTTGCGGCCGAGACCGGCACGCTGGGTGCCAGCCCGCGCGGCCTCGGCTATCTCGAAGCGCGCCAGCATCTGGCGAGTGCGCTTGCCGTGTCGGGCGAACGGCAGGCGGCGTTCGACCACTGGCGCGAGGTGCTGCGTCTCGACCCGTCCGACCCGTCGCGCGCGCGTTTCGATTTCGCCGACGCGCTGATCGACGCGGGCGACGACGACGAGGCGCTCGCCCTGCTCGACAGGTTCGCCTCCGACGCCGACGCGCGCGTGGCCTATGCGCGCGCACTTCTGGCGTTCCGCAAGTCCGGGGCAGGGGAGGCCGCGAACGCCGCCCTTTCCGCCGCCCTCACCGCCAACGGCTACGTGCCGGCCTATCTTGTGGGCGACCGCAAGCCGCCCAAGGCCGCGCCGCTGTTGGTCGAGCCCGGCAGCCGCGACGAGGCGGTGATCGTCGCGGTCAACAGCTCGCGCGCCTGGAACGCGACGCCGGGTGCGGTCGCATGGCTCAAGGAATCGCGCCGTCGCACGACGATGTGAGGCAGAGATGAATGGCCTGACCCTCCGCGATCTTCCCTATCTGCGCTCGGCGATCGCGCTCGCGATGATCGCGCGCAAGGTCGGCGACGAGCCCTACGGCGCCGTCGTCGTCGCCTCGAACGGCAGCGTGCTGGTGGAAGCGCGCAATACGCAGAACACGACGCGCGACCCGACGGCGCATGCCGAGGCGAACGCCGTGCGCCTGCTCAAGACCGCCGTACCGCGCGAACGGCTGGATGGGGCGACGATCTATGCCAGCGGCGAGCCGTGCGCGCTGTGTGCGGAAGCCATCGCCGGATCGGGCATCCGGCGCGTCGTGTTCGGGGCGGCGGCGGCCGACATGTCGGACATGGACCCGGCCTATTCGTGCCGCGCGGTGCTGGCCAAAGCGCCCGACGCGTACGAGATCCACGGGCCGGTGCTGCGCGACGAGGCGGTGGTGCCGCTCGAAGGCTGGACCGTCAGGTCGTAGCGGTCGCGCGCTGCGGCTGGGACGCAAGCCAGAACGCGCAGGCGGCCGCGAACATCGTGGCGCCGAACAGCGATGCCGCCAGCAGCACCGAGGCGAAGCCGCCTTGCCCGTGGAAATACGCGATCAGCGGGACGGCGGCCCCGCTCGTCGTGAAGCCCAGGAAGTAGCGCACGCTGAACGCCTTGGCGCGGTACCTCGCCGGCACGTAGCGCGCCACCATCGCGTCGTTGACGATGACCTGCCCGTAGATCGCCGCCATCACCAGCACCATGCCGGCCAGCATCGGCACGCCGGTCGAGACCGACGCCAGGCCGAGGCCGATGGGCTGGAACAGTGCGAGGCCCACGAAGATCGCCGGCAGCGTGAAGCGGTCGACGAGCTGGCCCACGGCAAGCTGCGTCAGCGCGCCGAACACGAACACGGCGGTGGCGAGCGAGCCGGTGAGGGCGAGCGGCAGGTCGAGGCCGATGCGCTCGTCGATCACCTTGGGCAGTGCGATCGTCGTGATGTTGAAGGTCATGCCGCCGGCCACGATCGCCAGCACGAAGACCGCGAACATCAGGAGCGGGCGCGAGACGGAGATTTCGGCGCCCTGTTTCTTCTGCTTCTCGCCCGTCTCGCCGTCGCCCGGCACCATGGCCATGAAGGCGGCGCACGCGACGAGGCACACGAGACCGGGCACGACGAACGCCGTGCGCCAGCCCAGCCACGCCGCGATCAGCGCCGTGACGCCAGAGGCGAACGCGGCTCCGAGATTTCCCCAGACGCCGTTCCAGCCCAGATCGCGCCCGAGGACGCGCGCGTGCGTGACCAGCATCGCCGTGCCGATCGGATGGTAGATCGCCGTGAACATGCCCAGCACCAGCAGCAGGCCCGCGAACTGCATGGGAGTCTGCGCCATCGACAGGCCGAGGCACGAGAGCCCGCAGCCGGCGAAGAACGCGGCCAGCAGGTTGCGCCGTCCGACCCGCTCGGCGATCCAGCCCATCGGCAGCGAGAACATGCCGAAGGCCACGAAGGCGCCGGTCGCAAGGCCGATGAGTTCGGCATAGGTCGTGCGCGTGTCGGCCGCGATGGCGATCACGGCGGTGGGATAGATCAGCAGCACGAAATGGTCGAGGGCGTGCGCGATATCGACGTACAGCACGGTGCGTCGCGACAGCGTCTCGGCTTGCATGGCGGTCTCCCGGCTCCGGCTTCTTCGGTCGATCCTAGCGCGTCCGCGCCCGGAAATCAGGCGCCGAGTTCGGCCAGCATCGGTTCGCCGTGGCAGTGGCGCAGGAAGCGCAGCAGGTCGGCCGCCCGGATGTTCGTCGTCGCGGTGTTGACCAGCGGGTGGCAGTTCAGCGTGTCGGCCCGCATCATCTCGGCGTCGAGCACGACGCGCACGCGCCGGCCTGAATCGTTGACGGGGGCGAACGGCGTCACCGCACCCGGGATCACGCCGAGCGTTTCCATCAGCAGAGCGGGCGAGCCGAACGACACGCGCTTGCAGCCGATGCGATTGGGGAGGCCCTTGAGGTCGATCTGCCGCTCCCACGGCGCGCTCACCAGCCACAGCGCGTCCTTGGCGTCCTTCAGGAACAGGTTCTTGACGTTGACGCCCGGCAGCAGCGCGCCGTGCAGGCGCCGGCCGTCCTCGACCGTGTAGGCGGGTTCGTGCTCGACCGTCTCGACCGGCATGCCGAGTTCGCCGAGCAGGGCCAATAGGCTTTCCTTGGTGTGCGGCATGGAAGCGGGACGGGCGGCCGGTCAGCTCAGCTCAGCTTGCGCACGCCGAAAAGGTCGATGCCCTCGACCTGCGCTTCGGCGAAGCTGGCGCGCGTGATGTCGGCCCCGCGCAGCACGGCTCCGCGCATGTCCGCCCCGTCGAGCTTGGCGTGCGACAGCACGGCGTTGCTGAGATTGGTCGGGAACTTGCGCCCCGACGGCTTGCCCGAGGCGTCCTTGAGGTCGATCGGCGTCATCTTCGCCTTGGCGAGCACGGCGCGGCGCAGGATCGCCCCCACCATCACGGCACCGCACAGGTCGGCTTCCGTGAGGTCGGCGTCGGTCAGGTTCGCCTGCATCAGGCTGGTGAGGCGCATCTGCGCGCGGCCGAGATCGGCGCGCGCCAGGTTGGCGCGGTTGAACGAGGCGGCGCTGAGGTCGAGGCCGCGCAGGTCCATGCCGGAAAGATCGCGATCGTCGAGCACCGCGCGCGAGCCGACGGCACCGCCCGTCTCGATCCAGCGCTTGTGATCGTCGAGCAGCAGCTTGACGTTGGGCTTGTCCTCTGGCGGCTTGTCCGGCGGATCGAAGGTGGCACCTTCGAGCTGCACGGTCTTGAGGTCGAGCCCGCTCAGATCCACGCCGCGCATGCGCGCGCCCCGCAGGTCGCAGCCCTTCATCGCCGCCCCGCGCAGTTTCGCGCCGTCGAGCACGGCATCCTTGAGCTTCGCCCCTTCGAGATTGGCGCCCGACAGGTCGACGTTCTTGAGGTTGGCGGCCCCCAGTTCCACGCCCTCGAGGCCGGCGCCGCGCAGCGACGCGCCCGACATGTCCGCCTTCTCGAGATTGGCGCCCTTCAGCTGCACCTTGTCGAGATTGGCGTCCTTGAAGCTCGCGCTCTGCTCGCTGCCCTTCTTGCTGCCGTCGGCGAACGACATGGTCTGGCCGGGGCGGAAGTCGCCCTCGCGCAGGTCGCACTCGCGCATCTTGGCGCCGTCGAAATTGACGCCGCGCGCGTCGATGCGCCGCAGGTTGGCGCCCGACAGGTCGGCATTGCGGAAATCGGCCGTGAACACGTCGGCCATCGACAGGTCGCAGTCCTGAAGGATCGCGCCGACGAAATTGGCCGCCGCCAGGATCGCGCACGACAGGTTGCGCCCGCGCCCGTCGACGGCCCCGAACTCGTAGCCGCGCATGTCCATGCGCTTGCCGCCGTTCCGGCCCATCAGATAGGCCAGATGCGCGCTGAGAGCCGCATCGAATTCGGGTTGGCGGGCTGCCGTGTCCATTCTGGTCCGACTGTCTCCAATTCGACCGAAAACATACATTCTGGCGCGGCCCGCGACCAGCCCGAGATTGCATGGCCCGGATGCAAAAAAAACGGCCCCGGATCGCTCCGGGGCCGTCTTCCTGCGGTCTTCGGCCGGATCAGACCGAGTAGTACATCTCGAACTCGATCGGGTGCGGGGTGTGTTCGAACGCGTACACCTCTTCCCACTTGAGTTCCATGTAGCTGTCGATGAAGTCGTCGGTGAACACGCCGCCGGCCTTCAGGAAGCCGCGGTTCTTGTCGAGGGCACCCAGCGCTTCGCGAAGGCTGCCGCAGACCGTCGGCACCTTCTTGAGCTCCGCCGGCGGCAGGTCATACAGGTTCTTGTCCATGGCTTCGCCGGGATGGATCTTGTTCTTGATGCCGTCGAGACCGGCCATCAGCATCGCGGCGAAGCCGAGATACGGGTTGGCGGTCGGGTCGGGGAAGCGCACTTCGACGCGCTTGGCCTTGGGGCCCGCACCGAACGGGATGCGGCACGAGGCCGAGCGGTTGCGCGCCGAGTAGGCGAGCAGCACGGGGGCCTCGAAGCCCGGGATCAGGCGCTTGTACGAGTTGGTCGACGCGTTGGTGAACGCGTTGATCGCCTTGGCGTGCTTGATGATGCCGCCGATGTAGAACAGCGCCGTCTCCGAGAGGTCGGCGTAGCCGTTGCCGGCGAAGAGCGGCTTGCCCTTCTTCCAGATCGACTGGTGGACGTGCATGCCCGACCCGTTGTCGCCCTTGATGGGCTTGGGCATGAACGTCGCGGTCTTGCCGTACTGCGCCGCCACGTTGTGGACGACGTACTTGTAGATCTGGCACTGGTCGGCGGCCTTGACCATCGTCGAGAACTTGGAGCCGAGCTCGTGCTGCGAGGGCGCCACCTCGTGGTGGTGCTTCTCGATGTCGAGGCCCATGTCCTTCATGATCGTCAGCATCTCGGCGCGCAGGTCGGCGCACTGGTCGACCGGCGGGACGGGGAAGTAGCCGCCCTTGATCTTCGGACGGTGGCCGAGATTGCCGTCGGGATACTTCTTGTCGGTGACGTAGGGGCCTTCCTCGCTGTCGATCTCGACCGAGGTCTTGTTCATCGACACCTTGAAGCGCACGTCGTCGAACACGAAGAACTCGATCTCCGGACCGAAGAACGCCGTGTCGCCGATGCCCGTCTCCTTGACGTAGGCCTCGGCCTTCTTGGCGATGCCGCGCGGATCGCGGTTGTACGGCTGGCCCGTGCCCGGCTCGTAGATGTCGCACATGATGGTCATCGACGGCTGTGCCGCGAAGGGATCCATCACCGCCGTCTTCGGGTCGGGGATCAGCGTCATGTCGGACTCGTTGATCGCCTTCCAGCCCGCGATCGACGAACCGTCGAACATCAGGCCTTCCTCGAACGTCTCTTCCGAGATCGTCTCGACCGCATGGGCGAGGTGCTGCAGCTTGCCGCGCGGATCGGTGAACCGCAGGTCGACGTACTTGCAGCCGTTGTCCTTGAGCATCTTCATTACGGTCTTGGGATCCGACATAGCCTTTTTCCTGTGTTTGGCCCGCCGACTGACGGGTGGGTTGAATCCGGAATTGGTGGAAAGTTCGATCAGACCGCTTCGGCCCCGCGCTCGCCGGTGCGGATGCGGATCACTTCCTCGATCGTGGAAACGAAGATCTTGCCGTCGCCGATGCGGCCCGTGTGGGCGGCGCGCTGGATCGCCTCGATCGCGCGCTCGACCAGTGTGTCCTCGAGCACGACCTCGAGCTTCACCTTGGGCAGGAAGTCGACGACGTACTCGGCGCCGCGATAGAGCTCGGTGTGGCCCTTCTGGCGGCCGAAGCCCTTGGCCTCGACGACCGTGATCCCCTTGAGGCCGATTTCGTTGAGCGCGTCCTTCACTTCGTCGAGCTTGAAGGGCTTGATGATCGCTTCGATCTTTTTCATGGGCACGTCACAATGCGAACGGGGTGCGATGCGTCGAGTTCTCGGGCGGGGGACCCCTTCGGGGACCCCCTCAAGAAGCACGGGCCATGCCAGAACGCCTGTCGCGCGACATCTGGATTCGCCCGTCTGGAAGGCAGAAATCTGCCTAAATAAGGCGCATTATGCCATTTCATTGTGCAGCTTTTGGTGCCGGATTGGCCGCCAGCGTGGTCCGGATGCGCTGCATGGCCAGCCGGATGTTCTCGACCGAATTGGCGTAGGAGAAGCGCAGATAGCCGTCGCCGTGCTTGCCGAAGGCGGTGCCCGACAGCACCGCCACGCCGGCCTGCTCGAGCAGCAGCGTCTCCAGCTGGCGGCTCGAATAGCCGGTCCCCTCGATGTTCGGGAACGCGTAGAACGCGCCGCCCGGTTCCACGCAGCGGAAGCCGGCGATCTGGTTGAGCTCGCCCACGATCACGCGCCGGCGCTCGTCGAACGCCTTCATCATCGTGGCCACCGCGTCCTGCGGCCCTTCGAGGGCGGCGATGCCGGCGAACTGCGCCGAGGCGTTCACGCAGCTGTGGCAGTTGATCGCCAGGCGCTCGGCATGCGCGACGATCGACTTGGGCCACACCGAATAGCCCAGCCGCCAGCCGGTCATCGCGTAGGTCTTCGACCACCCGTCGAGCAGGATCAGGCGGTCGGCGATTTCGGGGTAGTTCATCAAGGAGACATGCGGGCGGCCGTCGTAGGTCATCTGGCCGTAGATCTCGTCCGACATGATCGCGGCTTTGGGGAAGCGCGCGAGGCCCTTCACCAGCTTGTCGACCTGCTCCTTGGGCGTCACGCCGCCGGTGGGGTTCGCGGGCGAGTTGAGGATGATGAGCCGCGTGCGCTCGGTGCAGCGCGACAGCACGTCGTCGGCATCGAACGCGAAGCCGTTCTTCTCCAGAAGCGGCAGCGGCACTTCCTTGGCGCCCGAGAAGCGGATGACGCTCTCGTAGATCGGGAAACCGGGGTTGGGATAGATGATCTCCGCACCCGGTTCGCCGAACATCATGATGGCGAAGAACATCGTGACCTTTCCGCCGGGCACGATCAGGACCTGGCCGGGGTCGATCTGGACGCCGAGGCGGCGGTGGATGTCCCTGGCGACCGCCTCGCGCAGCGGCAGGATGCCGTTGGCGGGCGTATAGCCGTGATGGCCGTCGCGCAGCGCCTTGATGCCGGCCTCGACGATATGCTCGGGCGTGCGGAAATCGGGCTGGCCGATGCTGAGGCTGACGATCGACTTGCCCTTGGCTTCCAGCGCCTTGGCGCGGGCAAGGACTTCGAACGCTGTTTCGGTGCCGAGGCGGCTCATCCGCTCGGCCAGTGCCAGATTCATGGGCGTCTCCCCGGTGGTCGCGGACGCAGTTCGGGGCGCGCCCGCGGGCTCGGAGTTACCACGGGCACCCCCCTTTCGCAACGCGCCAAGTCCGCTTGCCCGGGACGCCTACCCCGTGTAAAACCCGCCCCGGCTGTGGCGGCCGTAGCTCAGCTGGTAGAGCACCCGGTTGTGGTCCGGGTTGTCGCGGGTTCGAGCCCCGTCGGTCGCCCCAGCCCCTTCAATTGTCGGCGGCCCCCGCGATTGCGTAGAGTGTGGCCCGATGCCGCCGCCCAAAGCGCCCACCTATCCCAAAGTCGCCCAACTCGATCTCGATAAGGCCATCGTCGCGCACGGCCGGATGCTGGCCAAGCAGACGAACGGCAAGCGGCTGGCGCTGCCGTTCCACACGCTCGAACGTCTGGTGTTCGGCGCGAGCATGCTCAACGAGGCCGAGTTCGTCGGCTCCAAGCTGGCCGAAGCGAACTTCGCCGGCGCCAAGCTCGAGCGCGCCAACTTCTTCGGTGCCGACCTCACGCGCGCCAACCTCAAGGGCTGCGACCTGACGCGCGCGGACCTGCGCGGCGTGTCGATGCGCGGGGCCAATCTCGAAAGCGCCATGCTGAAGCAGGCCGACATGCGCGACGGCTTCATCATCGTGCCCGACGAGAACGGGAACTTCGATTTCGCCAAGGCCACGCAGCGTTCCGCGGAAATCGACGACGCGTCGTTCGCGCGCGCCAACCTGACCGAGGCCAAGGTCGCGCGCGCCTTCGGCCGGCGCACGGACCTGACCAACTGCATCATGCGCAACGCCAACCTCGCGGGCGCCGACCTCTCGTATTCCGACCTGTCGGGCGTGGTGCTGAGCGGTGCGGACCTCACCGACACCAACCTGTCGCACTGCCTGCTGCAAGGGGCGGTGCTTGCCGGCGCCTTCCTCTACAAGACGAATCTGGAGGGCGCCGACCTGACCGCGGCCCAGTTCACGAAGAAGGATTTCGAGAAGGTCGACCTGTCCAAGGCGATCATGCCCAAGTCAATCGAATCCCTCGACGTGGAGATCGGCGAGATCTTCAGGCGCCATTTCCTGTGGCTGCAGAGTGCGGGCCAGCAGGGCCAGCAGGCGACCCTCGATGCCGTCGACCTGACCGGGCTCGATGCGCCCGCGGTGAACCTTTCCGCCGCTCGCCTCAAGCGCACGACGCTGATCGAGGCCAAGTTCGCCGACGCCAAGTTCCAGATGACCGACATGACGGGGGCGAACATGACGGGGGCGGAGCTCGGCGGGGCCGACCTGCGGGGCGCCACGCTCGACAAGTGCATCCTCAACGGCACCGATTTCTCGAATGCCGACTTCTCGCCCATGCCGCTGCCGACCACGGCGACGGGAAGGTGGCCGGCGCGCATGCGCGGCGCGCAGCTCCATCGCGCCGACCTGCGCGGGGCGAAGCTCAACGAGGCCGACCTGTCGGAATCGATGCTGCGTGCGGCCGACCTGCGCGGCGCCGACCTTACCGACGCGAAGCTGACCGATGCCGATCTCACCGGTGCGGACCTGCGCGACGCGATCACCGAGGGGACCGACTTTCGCGGCGCCCTGGGACGCTAGGCGACGAAACTGATCTCGCGCACCAGCTTGTCGCGGATCGCCTCGCGGAAATCGCGGTAGTCGCGCGCCGGCACGCAGAAGGCGCCGTTCCCGCCGATGACGAACGCGCGGTAATAGGCGTCCAAGTCGGATTCCTCGTTGAGGATCGGCAGGCCGTTGATCGTGATGCCGAGGCCGACGGCGTCGGCGCGCGCGGCACCCACGGCCCGTCCGGCGTTCGAAGCGCCGTCGCCGGAAACGTCGATCACGCGCCGGCCGGCCGCATAGGGGCAATCGTCGAGTGCGGCATGCCCGAAATCGATCGCGTCCCCGATGGCGGTCGTGCCGCCGACGACAAGGCGCGGGGCGACTTCGAGTTCCTTCGCATAGGCTTCGAGATCCTCGCCGCTCGCCAGACGCCGCCAGGGAAGATTGACGACATGGGTCTTGGCATCGGCGAATTCGAAGAACAGCACGCCGACGGCACCGATCCGGCCCGTACCGATCGCCGCAGCGAGGGCAGGGTGGCGCATGGCGGCGGCATAGCCCTCCATCTGCAGGTAGAACTCGTCCATGCTGACGGACGTGGACGAGTCGACCGCGAGCACGAGGGCGACATCGACCGCCTCGGCCGCGCAGGACGGGCCGGCGGCCATTGCGGCGGCGCACGCAAGGAAAGCTCTGCGGTCGATCATCGTCTCCCGGTTTGCCCGGCCAATGTGGCATGATTGCGGTGATGCAGGCGATGGGTGACGAACTCCTCACATGCGCCGAGATGGCGGCGGCCGACCGGCACGCGATCGCGGCCGGCGTGCCGGGACTGCGGCTGATGGAGGCCGCGGGTACGGCCGTCGCGCGCGAGATCGTCGCGCGGTTCGCGCGCGGACCCGTCGTCGTCCTGTGCGGTCCGGGCAATAACGGCGGCGACGGCTTCGTCGTGGCGCGCCATCTTCGCGATGCGGGCTGGCCGGTGCGCGTCGGGCTACTGGGTTCGCCCGAAGCGCTTGCCGGCGATGCCGCCGCCATGGCGCTGCAATGGACGGGCCGTGTCGAGCCGGCCGATCCGGCGCTGCTCGAAGGCGCGCCGCTAGTCGTCGATGCGCTTTTCGGCGCCGGGCTTTCGCGCCCGATCGACGGGGCGGCGCTCCGTCTGGTCGAGGCGATGGCGGGCAAGCGCGTCGTCGCGGTCGACATGCCCAGCGGCGTGTCGGGCGACAGCGGTGCGGTCCTCGGTGCGGCCGCGCATGCGCGCCTCACGGTCACGTTCTTCCGGCGCAAGCCCGGCCATCTGCTGCTGCCCGGCCGCGCCCTGTGCGGCGAGACGGTCGTCGCGGAAATCGGCATTCCGGATTCCGCACTTGCGGAAATCGGCCCGGCCTGTTTCGTCAACTCGCCCGATCTGTGGCGCGCGCACTATCCGGTCCCGGCGATGGACGGTCACAAATACGCGCGCGGACACGTCCTCGTCGTCGGCGGCGCCACGCTGACGGGTGCAGCACGCCTTGCCGCGCGTGCCGCGGCGCGCGTCGGCGCCGGGCTCGTCACCATCGCCGCCGATCCGGCCGCCGTCCCGATCTATGCCGCCGATCGCGCATGCCTGATGGTGCAGCCGATGGCCTCGCTCGCCGACTTCACGGCGCTGGTCGGCGATGCGCGGCGCAACGTCGTGCTGCTGGGACCGGGCAACGGGGCCGACGCCTCGTGCGCGGCGCGCGTGCGGGCCGCACTTGCCGCGCGCAAGGCCTGCGTGTTCGATGCCGACGCGCTGACCGTGTTCGCCGAAGATCCGTCCGACCTGTTCGCGCACCTGAACGTGGGCTGCGTGCTGACGCCGCACGACGGCGAGTTCAAGCGCCTTTTCCCCGACATCGCGGGCGACCGGCTTGTCCGCGCGCGGCTGGCCGCACGCCGCGCCAACGCCGTCGTGCTGCTCAAGGGTGCGGATACGGTCGTCGCACATCCCGACGGGCGCGCGGCGATCAATTCGAACGCGCCGCCCTGGCTTGCGACGGCGGGTGCCGGCGACGTGCTCGCCGGCCTGATCGCCGGTCTCCTCGCGCAGTCGATGCCGCCCTTCGAAGCGACGTGCGCCGCGGCCTATCTGCACGGTGCCGCCGCGACGCGATTCGGCCCCGGCCTCATCGCCGACGATCTTCCCGAGCAGCTTCCGCCCGTGCTCACGGCAATTTTTCGCGTGTCCGCGACCGCGGGACAGTCTCAAGATACCGCCTGACGGTATCGCGTGGCCGCGAGCCGCGTCGGACGCATCGCTGATCGCCGCAACGGTCGGCACGATTGGCCTTGTGGATCGTGCGGCTCGGGCCCACCTTCATTGCATGGAACATCCGCTCCTTCGCGCGGCGCAGACCGTTCTCGGCGGGCAGCACACCGCCTGCCGCGCGCTCGCGCGCGCCGTTCAGTCCGGCACCGCCTTCGACTGGCGGGCGGCCAAGGAACTGCTATCCGATCTTCCGGATCGCGAGTGGGACGAGATCAAGAGCGTACTGCGCGCGAGCGCCGACCTGCCGCCGCTGCAGGGTCGCCTGAACTGACGCCGCCGTTCGGGTCTTGCCGAGCGTGTCCGCGCGGGCGAAGATCGTTCCTGCCATGCCGGAAACCAAATCAGGTCAGAGATTCGTCGCGCGCCTGAAAGAGGCGTGGCGCGGGCTGTCGAGCGGTGCGAGGGCCGTCGTCGGCGGAGCCCCCAAGGGCGCCAACCCCGATCTTGCCGATTCCGACCTGCCGGGCCTGCGCGCGCGGCTCGCGGACTGCCTCGAAGGCCGCGGCGGCGAGGCGAGCGCGCGTGCGCGTGCCGCCGAGCTCGGCCGGCTCTATCTCGGTCTGTCGGTGGCGGGGCGAAAGCGCTTCATGCGCCTGCTGGCCGAAGAGATCGACATCGACCGCGCGGCAGCCATCGGTGCCGCGAAGGCGGCAATCGCCGCGTGGGAAGGCGGCGACGCCAAGGCGGTCGGCAAGGCCGAGCGCGGCCTGCGCCGGGCGCTGGACTCGCCGCGCGGCCGGCTGCTGGCCCAGTTCACGGCATTGGCCGACGGCGTCAAGTTCCTGATCGACCGGCGCAGCGAACTGATGGAGTGGTCGAAGGAAGACCCCCTGTTCGCCGCACTGGCCGAGGATCTGCGCGAACTTTTCGTCGCCTGGTTCGATCTGGGCTTCCTCGAACTCGAGCGGATCACCTGGGAAAGCCCGGCGGCCCTGCTCGAACGGCTCGCGGCCTATGAGGCCGTGCACGCCGTGCGCGACTGGGCCGACCTCAAGAACCGGCTCGACAGCGACCGGCGCTATTTCGCGTTCTTCCATCCGCGCATGCCGCTCGAGCCGCTGATCTTCGTCGAGGTGGCGCTGGTCAACGGCCTTGCCGACAACGTCCACGACCTGCTCGACGACAAGGCGCCGCTCGGCGACCCGCATGCGGCGGACACGGCGATCTTCTATTCGATCACCAACGCCCAGCGCGGCCTTGCCGGCATCAGCTTCGGCGGCTTCCTTATCAAGCGCGTCGCCGGCACGCTGAGCGCCGAGTTCCCCAACCTCAAGACGTTCGCCACGCTCTCGCCGATCCCGGGTTTCCGTAGCTGGCTCGACGCGCGCATCGCGGAAGGCATGCCGCGCCTGCTGCTGGCCGGCGAACGCAAGGTGCTGGCCGCCGCCCTCGCCAGACGCGAGGGCAAGGCCGTCGCCGCCAGCAAGGGCGAGATCAAGCGCGCGCTCGCCAGCGGCGCCTGGCTGTCGGAGCCCGCCCTTGCCGATGCGCTCAAGGCGCCGCTGTCGCGCCTGTGCGCGCGCTACCTGCTGGAGGCCAAGCGCGCCGACGGCCGCGCGCTGGATCCGGTCGCGCATTTCCACCTGTCGAACGGCGCCCGGATCGAGCGCGTGAACTGGCGCGCCGACACGTCGGCCAACGGCCTCCGGCAGTCGGCCGGGCTGATGGTCAACTATCTCTACCGTCTGGCCGACATCGAGGCGAACCACGAAGCCTATGCCGCAGACGGGACGGTTGCCGCCTCGTCGGCCGTCCGTTCGCTGCTCTGACCGCCGGCCGATGGATCCGATCGTTTCGCTGCTGGTCGCCGTCGCCGCCGGGGTGACGGGGTTCCTCGCGGCGTCGCGCCGCCGCCCGGCGGGCGAGCCGCCGCAGCCGCCTTCCGGCCTGCTCGAGGCGGCGGTCGCGGCCGCCGGCGACGCCCTGCTGGTCCTCGATGTCGCGACGCTCGACGAGCCGGGCCCGCGGATCGTCCATGCCAGTCCGGCCTTCGCGCGGATGAGCGGCTGCGCG
Source organism: Tagaea sp. (assembly GCA_044356395.1). Lineage (GTDB taxonomy): Bacteria > Pseudomonadota > Alphaproteobacteria > CACIAM-22H2 > CACIAM-22H2 > Tagaea. Next base: position 22,222 of record JBIKWI010000017.1, read on the forward strand.
CCGGACGAGTGCCTTGGACGCAGCCCGCGCTTCCTGCGGGGGCCGCAGACGGACCGCGCGGCACTGGACCGGCTGCGCAAGGCCGTCGGCGCGGGCAAGCCGGCGCGCGAGCGGATCGTCGTCTACGGCAAGGACGCGACGAGCCGCTGGGTCGAGATCGACCTTTCGCCCCTCCCGACCGCCGACGCGCGCAGGCTCTATGTCGCCGTGCTGCGCGACGTGACGCGCGAACGCGAGATCGAGGACGTGGTGGCGCGCGGGGAGCAGCGCCTGCTGGAAACGCTCAACGCGGTCGACATGGGGTTCCTGGTCTGGGACGCGTCCGACCGGCTTGTCTTCTGGAACGCGCGCTATCTCGAGATCTTCCCGCACATGGGCGCCATCCTCGTGCGCGGCATGAGTTTCGGCGCCTATATCGGCGAGACGGCCTCGCAGATGAACGCGATGGGCATGCCGGACCGCGCCCGATGGGTCGCGACGGAGCGCGCGGCCCGGCACCGGCGGTTCGGCGAGATGTTCCGCCAGCGCGCCAGCTTCGACCGCGAGATCGAGACGGTCGAATTCCCGACCGCCGACGGCGGGGCGGTCGCCGTCTATCGCGACGTCACGGTTCTGGCGCAGGCGCAGCGCGAGGTGAAGGAGAGCCGCCAGCGGCTGCTCGACTCCATCGAGGCGATCGGCGACGGGATCGTGATCTTCGACCGCGACGACCGGGTCATGGTGTGGAACCGGCGCTATGTCGAGATATTCCCCGAGATCGCGCCCGTGCTCGCATCCGGTCTCAGGATCGAGGAACTCCGCGCGCGCGTCGTCGACCAGGCAAGGCGCCTGACCGCGACGCGCGACGCGCTCTCGGCCGTCGAGCGGCGCGCGCACCGCCGCTTCGGCGAGCCGTTCAACCAGAAGCTCGCGTCGGGCCGCACGCTCCAGGTCGTCGAGTACGCGACGGCGGAGGGTGGCTGCGTGGCGGTCTATCGCGACGTGACCGAGCAGCTCGCCGTCGAGCAGGCGCTGCGCGAGAGCGAACTGCAGCTCATCGATTCCCTCGAGGCGATCGGGGACGGCTTCCTCATTCTCGATGCCGACGACCGCATCCGGTTCTGGAACCGCCGCTACGTCGAGATCTTCGCGCACATGGACGGCCTGATCGGGAAGGGGCTGGCGATCGGGGACCTGTACGCGGCCGCGCGGCGGCGGCTCGTGGAGCGCGACGGCAGCATCCTGCGGGGCGTGGCCACGCTCGACGACCGCTACCGGCGGCATCGGCGCTTCGGCGAGACGTTCAACCAGCACCTGACCGACGGACGCATCGTCGAGACCGTCCAGTTCGCGGCCGCGGACGGCGGCGTCGTGGCGGTCTACCGGGACGTGACGGCGAAGATCGCGGCGGATACGGCGCGTGCGGAAAGCGAAGCCCGCTTCCAGTCGCTCGTGGCGAACGTCGACGGCGTGGTCTACCGGCGGCGCATCGACGCGGACTGGTCGATGGATTTCGCCAGTTCGGGCATCGCCGGGCTGACGGGATATCCGGCAAGTGAATTCGTCGGCGGCGGGCGCAGCTACGGCGGACTCATCGTCGCCGAGGACCGCGCGGCGGTCGCCGCACAGGTCGCCAGTGCCGTGGCGCTGCGGCGCGAGTTCGAGGTCGAATACAGGCTCCTGCGCGGCGACGGGCAGATCGCATGGGCGCTCGAGAAGGGACGCGCCTCCTACGACGCCTACGGGGCACCCCTGCATATCGACGGCGTGATCGTCGACCAGACCGAACGCAAGCGCCGCGAGGACGAGCTGGACCGCTCGCGCCTGGCAGTGACGCTTCGCGACCGCCGCTTCCGGGACGCGATCGAGAGCATGGACGACGGCTTCGTCCTGTACGACGCCGACGACAACCTGATCGCTTGGAACGAGCGCTATCTCCAGTTCTTCCCGATGATGCGCGATCGCATCCACTACGGCATGTCGGCTCTCGAGATCGTGCGGACGCACGCGCGCGCGCGTCTTCCGGAACTGGCGGAGACCGAGCTCGATGCCTATGCCCGCGCGCGCCTGCAGGGCCTTCGGCGCGGCCCGGTGGCGCCCGAGGACCTGCCGGCGGGCGACCGCATCCTGCAGATTTTCCGCCAGCGCACGTCGGACGGCGGCCTCGTCGCGATCCTGCGCGACGTGACCGAAGAGCGCGCCGCGAGCGGACGCGTGCGCGCCTCGGAGGCGCGCTTCCGCGACGCCATCGCGAGCCTTGCGGACGGGTTCCTGCAGGTCGATGCCGGGATGCGGATCGCCGCGTGGAACGAGCGCTATCTCGATTTCTATCCCGCCCTGCGCGGGCACCTGCACGAAGGGATGGCGCTTCGCGACGCGCTGCGCATCGTCGCCGACCCGTCGCTTCCGGACCAGGAGCGCGACCGGTGGATCGACGCACGCCTTGCCACGGTGATGCCCGGGACGTTCGTCGCAGGCGAGTCGACGTCGGTCGGCGGGCGCGATCTGCGCATCATGCGCACGCGCATGACCGACGGGGGCGTGGTCCTGCTGCTGCGCGACGTGACGGGCGACGTGGCGGCGGCGCGCGAACTGGAGCGCGCGAAGACCGCCGCCGAAGTCGCCAGCCGCGCGAAGACCGAGTTCCTCGCGAACATGAGCCACGAACTGCGCACGCCGCTCAACGGCGTCGTCGGCATGCTCGACGTGATGCTCGCCTCCCGGCTGCCCGACGAGCCGATGCGCCATGCCCGCATGGCGCGCTCGTCGGCCGAGCGGCTGCTGCAGGTCATCGGCGACATCCTCGACATCTCGAAGCTGGAAGCCGGCGCGCTGCAGATCGAGCGCACGCCCTTCGACGTCGCCGCGGGCGTTCGGTCGGTCGTGCAGGCATTCGCGGCGAGCGCCGCCGCCAAGGGGCTGGACATCGGCGAAACGATCGCGCCGGAGATCGAGGGCGAGGCGATCGGCGATCCGGCCCGGCTGGGGCAGATCCTCATGAATCTCGTCGGCAACGCGGTAAAGTTCACCGAGCGCGGTTCCGTCCGCGTGGAAGCGTCGCGCGCGGCCGGCAACGCAGACCTCGCGGTCTTCTCGGTCCGCGACACGGGCCCCGGCATCGACGCGGCGACGAAGGCGCGTCTCTTCGCGAAATTCTTCCAGGCGGACAGTTCCGTCACGCGCCGTTTCGGCGGCACCGGCCTCGGGCTGGCGATCAGCCGGGAACTGGCGCTCGCGATGGGGGGCGACATCGTCGTGCGCGACGCGGCGGGCGGCGGCAGCGTCTTCGAGGTCACGCTCCCGCTACCGCGAAGCGCCGATCGCGAGCGGCCGGCCCCGGCATCGCCGCCGAGCAGCGGCGAAGGGCGCTGGACGGATAAGCGCATCCTGCTCGTCGAGGACAACGACGTGAACCGCTATGCGGCGGCGAAGATGCTGGAGGCGCTCGGCGTCGGGATCGACGAGGCCGAGGACGGCGAGGCCGCGGTGCGGCTTGCCGCGACGGGCCGATACGACCTGATCCTGATGGACGTGCAGATGCCTCGCCTCGACGGGCTCGAGGCCACGCGCCGCATCCGGGCTTCCGACGGCCCCAACCGCACGACGCCGATCGTGGCGCTGACGGCCAACGCGTTCGTCGAGGACGTCGAGCGCTGCCGCGCCGCCGGGATGGACGCGCATCTGGCCAAGCCGATCCGGGCGGCCACGCTGCGCGCGGCGGTCGGCGGGATCTTCCTTTCCGGTGCCGCGACGGAACGCGCGCCCGCGTCGGCCCATCCGGTTTCGGAGGCGGCACTCGCGGCACTGGAAGCCGACATGCCGGCGTCCGTCGTTCGCGGGCTTGTCCGCAGCTTCCGCGACGAGCAGGGACGGCAGGTCGCCGAGCTTCCCGCGATGGCATCGCGCGGCGAACTCGAGCGCGTGGTGCTCGCAGCACACTCGATCAAGGGGGCGGCCCGGCTGTTCGGCGCCGAAGCGCTTGCCGACCGCGCGTTCGCGGTCGAGCGCCTGGCGCGCGAGGGCGCCGGCGCGCCGCTTTCGCCGGCGATCGCCGAACTCGACGGCGCGTACCGCGCGGTCGAATCGGCGCTTCACGCGCGCTTCGGCAGCGTGTAGCTTCCGCCGCCGATGTCATCGCCGCCGTCAAATCCGACTTCGATCGTCCTCAGGACCGTCCGCTGGCTCGCGGTCGGCGCCGTCCTCGGGCTGGGTGCCGCCTGGGGCGTCAAGTTCTGGTCGGATGCCGGCGCACCGCCGCCGGGCATCGCGACGGCGGCGATCGGCGGCGCGTTCGAACTCGTCGACCAGACCGGACGCACGCGCACCGAAGCCGACCTCGCCGGGAAATTCTCGCTGATCTATTTCGGCTTCACCTATTGCCCGGACGCGTGTCCGACGGCGCTGCTCGCGATGTCCGAAGCGCTCGACCGGGTCGGACCGGCGCTCGCCGCGCGCGTCCAGCCGGTCTTCGTCACCGTCGATCCCGAGCGCGACACGGTGCAGCAGATGAACGCCTACGTGACCGCGATCGACGACCGGCTGATGGGATTGACCGGCAGCGCCGAGCAGGTCGCGCGCGCCGCGCGTGCCTATCGCGTGTTCTATCGCAAGGCGACGCCGAAGGATTCGGCCGACTATCTCGTCGACCACACGTCGCTCATCTATCTGATGGGGCCGGACGGCAAGTACGTCTCGCACTTCACGCACGAGACGTCGGTCGAGCGGATCGAGGAAACGCTGCGCCGCACGCTCGGCGGCTAGGCGCGTTCAGACGAAGACGTCGACCCTGCTGCCGCGCGGCTGCACGGCCTGCCGGCCGGTCTCGGCCTCGAGTGCGTTGGCGGTCGTGTCGTTGGCGGCGGCCGTATCGGTGTTAGCGCGCGCCTCGCGCGAGGATTCCGTGCGGCCGGTGGCCTGCGGGGCCTGCAGGGTCTGCGTCTGCTGGGCGGGGGCCGTGCGCTGGGCAGCGACCGCGCTCGCCAGACCTGTCTGGGCCTGGGCGTTCTGCGTCGACTGCGTCGTCGCGATCTGCGCCTGCAGATACGGGTTTCGCCCGACGCCGAAAGTCTGCGTGTAGAGGCCGATTTCCATAGGGCCATCTTACTCCCGCAGGGACGCGCGCGCAATCCGCTCGACCTGGTCGAGGAACGGGGCCGTTCCGGCGGCGATTTCCGCAAGCGTGAACCACGCCACCTCGTGGGCATCGTCACCGGCCACGGGCGTTCCCGACAGGTACCGGCAGGCCACCGCGACCAGCACGAAGTGGAAGCCAGGACGGATCACGTCGACGCAGTCGAAGGCGCGGACCGCCTCGGCGCGCACGCCGGTTTCCTCGAAAAGCTCGCGCACGGCGGCACCCGCAACCGTCTCGCCCGGCTCGATTTTTCCGCCCGGGAAGCCCCAGCGGCCGGGGTCGGGCGGGTTGGCCCGGCGCACGAGCAGGAAGCGCCCCTCGTGGCGCACGACGGCGATGGCGGCGGGGCGGGGCTGGACGGGTTCCATGACCCTTCTGGTAGTGGGGTCGCACGGTCCCGTCCAGCGCGAAGGGGTGGCGGGCGGGGTCCGGCTTCGCTAAATGAAGGGCACACCACGTCCTGGAGCCTTTCATGACGCAGATCCCCGTTACCGTCCTCACCGGCTATCTCGGTGCCGGCAAGACCACGCTTCTGAACCGCATCCTCAGCGAGAACCACGGCCGCAAGTACGCCGTGATCATCAACGAGTTCGGCGAAGTGGGGATCGACAACGAACTCGTCGTGGGCACCGACGAGGAGATCTTCGAGATGAACAACGGCTGCATCTGCTGCACCGTGCGCGGCGACCTGATCCGCACGATCGGGGGGCTGATGAAGCGCGCGGGCAAGCTCGACGGCATCATCGTCGAGACGACGGGCCTTGCCGACCCGGCCCCCGTGGCGCAGACCTTCTTCACCGACGACGAGGTGAAGGCCAAGACGCGGCTCGACGCGGTCGTCACGCTGGTGGACGCCAAGCATTTCCCGCTGCGTCTGGAAGACAGCCGCGAGGCGGAAGACCAGGTCGCCTTCGCCGACGTGATCCTGCTCAACAAGACCGATCTCGTCTCGCCGGCCGAGCTTGCCAAGGTCGAGGCGCGCATCCGCCAGATCAATCCCTACGCCACCATCCACCGCACGGCGAAGAGCGCCATCGACATTACCAAGGTGCTCGACAAGGGGGCCTTCGACCTCAAGCGCATCCTGACGCTCGATCCGCATTTCCTGGAAGGCGGGCACGACCACCATCATCACGACCATGACCATGACCACGCGACCTGCACCGATCCCACGCACGACCATAGCCACGACCATCACCACCACGATCACCACGACGCGCCCAATCCCAAGCACGCCGACGACATCTCGTCGGTGTCGGTGACGGTCGCGGGCGACATCGACCCCGACAAGTTCCAGGCCTGGATCACCGAGACGCTGCGCCTGCAGGGCCAGAACATCCTGCGCTCGAAGGGCATCATCTCGGTCAAGGGGGCCGTGCAGCGCTACGTGTTCCAGGCCGTGCACATGATCGCGGATTCGACGTGGGGCCAGAAGTGGGGCGAGGGCGACAGGCGCGTGTCGAAGCTCGTCTTCATCGGCCGCCATCTCGATCCGGCGAAGCTCAAGGCCGGCTTCGAAGGCTGCGCCGAGTGAGCATGTCCGACGTCAAGCAGCCGCGCGTGCGCGACTTCGCACTCGGCGCCTATGTCGGCGGCATCGCCTTCACGAAGGACGGCGAGACGATGGCCGTCGCCACGGGTGCCGGAGACGTGCATCTGATCCCGGTCGCGGGCGAAGACAAGATCGTCGCGAAGGTGCAAGGGGGCGCCATCCTGTCGTTCGCGCCGCATCCCGACGGCGTTTCGTTCCTGTCGGGCGGCGACGACGGCAGGCTGGTGCGCACCGCGCGCGACGGCACCGTCAGCGAGATCGCGAAGTTCCAGGGCCGTTGGATCGACGTGCTTGCCGTGCACGCGACGGGTTCGTTCGCGTGCGGCGTGGGCAAGGAAGCCAAGCTGTGGACCAAGGACGCAGCCGAGCCGGCCACGCTGGGCCCGCATCCAAGTGCGGTGGCCGCCCTCGACTTCAGCCCCGACGGCAGCCGCGTGACGGCCGCGCACTATGGCGGCGTGTCGGTGTGGCAGGTCGCCAAGCCCAAGGACAAGGCGCGCACGCTCGCGTGGAAGGGCAGCCACATCCATGTGCGCTATTCGCCCAACGGCCGCTTCCTCGCCACCACCACGCAGGACAACGCGATCCATGTCTGGCGCCTGTCGAGCGGGCAGGACATGCAGATGGCGGGCTACCGCACGAAGGTGCGTCAGCTGGTGTGGACGCCGGACTCGCGCTGGCTGCTCTCCGATGCGGCCGACTGTTTCGTGGCGTGGGACTTCTCGGGCAAGGGGCCGGAAGGCCAGCCGCCGCTCGAGTTCGGCTTCGGCGACGGCGCGTTGATGACTGGCATTGCCGGCCATCCGTCGGCCCCGTTCCTCGTCGGCGGGTTCGACAAGGGCGGCGTGCGGCTGGGCGATCTCGAAGGCAAGCGCGAGCTGGTGCTGCGCGAGTCCGACGAGGACAAGGGCGTGCCGCTGCGCGCGGTCGCCTTCTCGTCCGACGGCTGGCGCGTGGCCGCCGGCGGCGAGGACGGCACCGTCGTGCTGTTCGACCTGAAGACGGCGCCTGCGGCCTAGTCGGCGGCCCGGCTGTTGGGACGTGCAAACGCCGCTTCCATTTCCCGGCGCACGCGCACGGCGGCATCGGTCGCGTCGTAGTCGACGTCTTCCCAGCGCACGAGGCCGCCTTCGGCGATGTCGCATTTCAGCGTGACGTGGCTGGCGAGCCCCAGCGGCAGATAGCCCCTGGCGAGTGAGGTGTCGGCCGGCACCTGCTTGCCCCACACGCAGTATCCGCCTTCGCCGTCGAGCACTTCGCCCTTCTTGAGCGCGCGCTTGGCGGTGGCGGCCACGTCGGAATGGAATGCGACCGGCGCACCCGTCGCCTCGCCGCGAAGGGCAGCACTGGCAACCGAAATGCCGATCTCGAGGCCGATCATGTGGATCGGGCGGTAGAGCGCCATGTGTTCGCACGTCTCGTCGGGCAGCATGCAGTATTCGGCCGCACAGCGGCGCACGTACTCGTGGTCGGCCGCGACGACCACGTAGGTGCCCCATTGCAGGTGGTTGGGCACGGGGCGCATGTCGCGGTCCAGCGACGAGACGACCTCGACGGTACCCCTGCGTTCGAGCACGCCGCCCTTGTCGCGCGGCTTGCACACCTTGGCGAGATCGGGGGCGGGGCAGGGCGGGAAGGCGAGGCCGTCGCTCTGGGCCAGCAGGCCCGTCGCGTTCGACACGGCCGTCATCTCGATGCCGGACTTCGAGCCGTCGATGAAGCTGTTGAACATCTTCGGGTTCATGCCGCCCTTGGCGGCCATCTCGGCGGAGAAGCCGAAATTGGTCCACACTGTATCCGGTGTGGAGCGGTGGAAGTCGGGATGGTAGCGCGTGCCCTTGCCCGCCGAGACGACCTCGAAGCCGCAGGCGCGTGCCCAGTCGACCTGCTCGCAGATCAGGGCCGGCTGGTCGCCGTAGGCCAGCGAATAGACGACCCCCTTCTCGCGGGCGCGCGCGGCGAGCAGCGGGCCGGCTACCACGTCGGCCTCCACGTTCACCATCACGATGTGCTTGCCGGCATCGATGGTGCGCAGGCAGAACCGGATGCCCGCGCGCGGATCGCCGGTCGCCTCCACGATCACCTCGATGCCCGGATGCGCGATCAGCGAATCCGCGTCGTCGGTCACGAAGGTGCGCTTCGTGTCGACGGCATCGCCAAGGGACCTGGCCGAAACGCGCTCGGCTTCCCACCCGCAGCTTGCAAGTGCCGCGCGTGCGCGCGGCACCGACAGGTCGGCGATGCCCACGACATGCAGCCCCACGGTCTTGCGCGCCTGTGCCAGGAACATCGTGCCGAACTTGCCGGCCCCGATCAGGCCGACGGTGACGGGGCGGCCCTCGGCCGCGCGGGCGGCGAGCTTGGTGGCGAGATTCATGGGGCATTTCCTCAGAAATTGTTGATCCAAGGGAACCACGGCGCGCCCCCTCTTGCCAAGCGCGCCGGTCCGTCGTAATGCGACGGGCACGAAAACCGGAGTGGACAGACATGCGCGCCGAAATCGCCGCCGTTGCCGAAGAAATCAAGCAGTCGCTGGTGCTGCTGAGGAGGTTTCTTTGACTGGGACCGCGCGCTGAAACGTCTGGACGAGCTCAACACGCTTTCCGAAGACCCGTCGCTGTGGAACGACGCGAAGAAGGCGCAGGCCCTTCTGCGCGAACGCAAGCAGCTCGAGACGGCCATCTCCGCCGTCAAGGACATGACCGCCAAGCTCGACGATTCGATCGGCATGATCGAACTGGCCGAGGCCGAGAACGACGCGGCCGTGCTGGCCGACGCCGAGAAGCAGCTCGTGGACCTGAAGGCCGAGGCCGAAAAGCGCGGACTTGAAGCGCTGCTGTCGGGCGAGGCCGACGCCAACGACGCGTTCCTCCAGATCAACGCCGGCGCCGGCGGCACCGAGGCGCAGGACTGGGCCGAGATGCTCGCGCGCATGTACATGCGCTGGGCGGAAAAGCGCGGCTTCAAGACCGAGTACCAGGAAGAAAGCCCCGGCGACGAGGCGGGCATCAAGTCGGCGACGATCCGCATCTCCGGCGAGAACGCCTATGGCTGGCTCAAGACCGAGACGGGCGTCCACCGGCTCGTGCGCATCTCGCCGTTCGATTCCAACGCGCGACGGCAGACGAGCTTCGCGTCGGCCTGGGTCTATCCGGACATCGAGGACGACATCCAGATCGACATCAAGGAAGAGGACGTGCGCGTCGACGTCTATCGCGCGTCGGGCGCGGGCGGCCAGCACGTCAACAAGACCGAGTCCGCCGTGCGCCTCACGCACGTGCCGACCAACACGGTCGTCGCGTGCCAGACCGAGCGTTCGCAGCACAAGAACCGCGACCGCGCGTGGAAGATGCTGCGCGCGCGCATGTACGAGGCCGAGCTGCGCAAGCGCGAGGCGGCCGCACTCGCCACGCACGAAGCGAAGAGCGAGATCGGCTGGGGCCACCAGATCCGCTCCTACGTTCTGCAGCCCTACCAGATGATCAAGGACCTGCGCACGGGTGCGGAAACCTCCGACACCAAGGGCGTGCTCGACGGCGACATCGACCGCTTCCTCGAAGCCTCGCTCGCCTCGCGCCTCAAGGGCGGAACGAGCAAGGTCGAGGATCTGGCCTAGTTGACGGTCGTTGACCGTCATCGCCCCATCTTCTTGAAATCGCCCGCAGACCCTCACCCCGCAACGTATACGTTGCGCCTCTCCCGCAAGCGGGAGAGGGGACAGCACCCATGCTCGTCATCCCCTCTCCCCTCCGGGGAGCGGGCCAGGGTGAGGGGTCACGCCCGCTCGATGCGCGCCGAGAAGCAGCCGAACTTGGCGTAGTGGGCGTGCAGGTATTCGACGCGGGTGTCGGCGAGCAGACGTTCGATGACCGGCTCGACCGCCT
>JBIKWI010000314.1:0-2708 GCA_044356395.1 Tagaea sp.
TGCCGCATATTCCGGCAATCGGACGCTTCCTCGATGAATCGACACCAAAACTGCTCAACCATGAGGCATCTTGGTTCGTTACCCGACGCGACTCCCCTTTTCCGGCCTCTGACACTACTCTCCCTCCAATCGAGTTCCGGCTTTGGGAGAGGAGACGGAGAATGGCTGTCCTGACAATCAACGGAAAACGGTACGACGCGGCAGCCGACCCCGAAACGCCACTCCTGTGGGTCCTGCGCGACACGCTCGGTCTGACCGGCACCAAATACGGCTGCGGCATCGCCCAGTGCGGATCCTGCACGGTGCATATCGACGGCGTCCCGACGCGGTCCTGCTCCGTGCAATTGGGGTCTGTCGGCGACGGCAAGATCACCACGATCGAAGGCCTCGCCGCCAACGGCATGCTGCACAAGGTGCAGAATGCCTGGCTCGACAACGACGTTCCGCAATGCGGCTACTGCCAGAGCGGCATGATCATGGCGGCGGCCGCCCTGCTCGCCGAGAAGCCCAACCCGACCGACGACGACATCGACGCGGCGATGACGAACATCTGCCGCTGCGGCACCTACCAGCAAGTGCGCGCGGCGATCCACGCCGCCGCCAAGGCCTGAGGGAGGAACGCGCCATGACAGCGATCGCTTCGATGGACCGCCGCTCGTTCCTCGTCAGTGCCGCCGCCGGCGGCCTCACCCTCGGCTTCGGCATCCCGTTCGGCAAGGCCGAGGCACAGGTCGCCGGGGCCGTGCGCGAGATCAACGCCTGGGTCGTCATCCACCCGGACGACCGCGTCGTGATCCGCATCGCGCGCTCGGAAATGGGCCAGGGCACGCTCACCGGTCTCGCCCAGCTCGTCGCCGAGGAGCTGGAGTGCGACTGGTCGAAAGTCTCGACCGAGTTTCCCACACCGGGCCAGAACGTCGCGCGCAACCGCGTGTGGCGCAACTTCTCGACCGGCGGCAGCCGCGGCATCCGCGAATCGCACGAGTACGTGCGCCAGGGCGGTGCCGCCGCACGCATGATGCTGGTCGAAGCCGCCGCCAAGCGCTGGAACGTTCCGGCCGGCGAGTGCGCTGCTGCCAACAGCGTCATCCGGCATGCGGCCACCAATCGCACCGTCACCTACGGCGCCGTCGCCGCGGAAGCCGCCCAGCTCCAGCCGCCCGCGACGGTGGCCCTCAAGGACATCAAGGACTGGAAGGTTGCCGGCAAGGGCCTGAAGCGCCTCGACACCGCCGAGAAGCTGAACGGCAGCCTCGTCTACGGGATCGATCTGCGCCTTCCCAACATGCTGACGGCGACGATCCGCCAGTGTCCGGTGGCCGGCGGCAAGCTCAAGAGCTTCGACGCCGCGAAGGTCGACAAGATGCCCGGCGTGCGCAAGGTCGTCGCGGTCGACGGCACGGCCGTGGCCGTCATCGCCGACAGCTACTGGCAGGCGCACAAGGCGATCGACGCGTTGCCGGTCGATTGGGATCTCGGACCTGGTGCGAAAACCTCCAGTGCCACGATCGACGCGATGCTGGCCGAAGGCCTGACGGCCGAGAATGCCTTCGTCGGGACGAAGGTCGGCGATGCCAAGGTCGCACTCGCCGGGGCCGCCAGGACGGTCGAGGCCGTCTATTCGTACCCCTATCAGAACCACGCGCCGATGGAGCCGATGAACGCCACGGCGCTCTACACCGCCGATCGCTGCGAGGTCTGGGCACCGACGCAGAACGGCGAGGCGGCCCTTGCGGCCGCGGCCGAAGCGGCCGAGCTGCCGGTCGCCAAATGCGACGTGCACAAGATGATGCTGGGCGGCGGCTTCGGCCGTCGCGGCCGGTCGGACTTTGTCCGACAGGCCGTGCTGATCGCCCGGCAGATGCCCGGCGTGCCGGTCAAGCTCATCTGGTCGCGCGAAGAAGACATGATGCACTGCGCCTTCCATCCGGTGACGCAGTGCAAGCTGACCGGCGGGCTCGACGCCGCAGGCAATCTCACCGGCCTGCACATGCGCATCTCCGGCCAGTCGATCCTCGCCTCGCTGCTCCCTCAGAACCTGCAGAACGGCATGGACCCGGTCGTATTCCAGGGTCTCAACGCCGGCGGTGCCGAAGGCCAGTTCGGCTACGACATCCCGAACCTGCTGGTCGACCACGCCATGCGCAATCCGCACGTGCTGGCCGGCTTCTGGCGCGGGGTCAATCTCAACCAGAACGCCATCTACGTCGAATGCTTCATGGACGAGCTGGCGCGCGCGGCGGGCCAGGACCCGCTGGAGTTCCGGCGCAAGTACCTGAAGCCCAAGCACCGCGCGGTGCTCGATGCGGCGGCGGCAGGGGCCGGCTACGGAAAGGCGGCCCCCGGCGTGCATCACGGCCTTGCCCAGATCATGGGTTTCGGCAGCTACGTGGCGGCATGTGCGGAAGTCTCGGTCACCAACGGCAAGCTCAAGATCCACCGCATCGTCGCGGCGACGGACCCGGGCGTCGTCGTCAATCCGGCCCAGGTCGAACGCCAGGTTTCCGGCTCGTTCGTCTACGGGCTGTCGGCCGCTCTCCATGGCCAGTGCACCGTCAAGGACGGCGTCATCGAGCAGACGAACTTCGACACCTATCCCGTGCTTCGCATGGACGAGATGCCGAAGGTCGAAACGATCCTGGTTCCGTCGGGCGGCTTCTGGGGCGGCGTGGGCGAGCCGACGATCGGCGTGGCCGCACCGGCGGTGC
>JBIKWI010000315.1:0-2691 GCA_044356395.1 Tagaea sp.
ACGAGGCGAACCTTCACGAAGCGATGCGCTACGCGTGCCTGGGCGGCGGCAAGCGCATGCGCCCGTTCCTCGTCATGGAAACCTCCGGCCTGTTCGGCGTCGACGAAGCCTGCGCGCTGCGCGTGGCATGCGCGGTCGAGCTCGTGCACTGCTATTCGCTGGTCCACGACGACCTGCCGGCGATGGACGACGACGACATGCGTCGCGGCCGGCTCACCGTCCACAAGGCCTTCGACGAGGCGACGGCGATCCTTGCCGGCGACGCGCTCCTGACGCGCGCCTTCGAGGTCCTGTCCCAGCCGCTGACCCACGGCGATGCGGGCGTGCGGTCCGATCTGGTGCTCGCCCTTGCTCTGGCGTCGGGCTCGGAAGGAATGTGCGGCGGCCAGATGATGGATCTGGCGGCCGAGGGCCAGTCGCTCGACATCGGCGCCATCACGCGCCTGCAACGCCTGAAGACCGGCGCCCTGATCGGCTTCGCCGCCCAGGCCGGCGCCATTCTCGGCAAGGCGCCCGTCCATATGCGCCACACGCTCGTCGCGTTCGCGCACGATCTGGGGCTCGCCTTCCAGATCGCCGACGACCTGATCGACGTCGAGGGAAGCGCGTCGGCCGCCGGAAAGGCGACCGGCAAGGACGAGGCGCGCGGCAAGGCGACGTTCGTGTCGATCCTCGGCGTCGAGCGCGCGCGTGGCCAGGCGCAGCTTCTCGCGGACCAGGCCGCACGCCATCTCGACCTGTTCGACACCAAGGCGGACCGGCTGCGCGCGTTGACGCGCTGGGCCGTGCGCCGGCAGAGCTAGACGGCGCGATGGCGGATCTCGGCCACAATTCGGGTGCCACGCCGCATCTCGACCTTGCGGCGGACCTTGACGTCCTGCGGCGGATGGGGCCGGCCGATCTGCGGCGCGTGGCCGACGAACTTCGGCGCGAGACCATCGCGGCCGTGTCGGATACGGGCGGGCATCTGGGGGCTGGGCTCGGGGTCGTCGAACTCACCGTGGCGCTGCACCATGTCTTCCAGACCCCGCGCGACCGGCTGATCTGGGACGTCGGGCATCAGGCCTATCCGCACAAGATCCTGACCGGCCGGCGCGACCGGATCCGCACGCTGCGCCAGGGCGGCGGCCTGTCGGGCTTCACGCGGCGCAGCGAAAGCGAGTTCGACCCGTTCGGCGCCGCGCATTCGTCCACGTCGATTTCGGCGGCCCTCGGCATGGCCGTGGCGCGCGATCTCGCCGGCGACCGGCGGCACGCCATTGCCGTGATCGGCGACGGCTCGATGTCGGCCGGCATGGCGTACGAGGCGATGAACAATGCCGGGGCCGCGCGCACGCGCCTGATCGTCATCCTCAACGACAACGACATGTCGATCGCCCCGCCGACGGGTGCCATGAGCGCCTATCTGTCCCGGCTGATCTCGTCGAAGCCCTATCTGGGCCTGCGCAGCCTCGCGCGCGAGGTGGCAAGCCACCTGCCGCGCCCGTTCTTCGAGGCCGCCGAGCGGGCCGAGGAGTTCGCGCGCGGCATCGTCGCGGGCGGCACGCTGTTCGAGGAGCTGGGCTTCTATTACGTCGGCCCGATCGACGGACACAATCTCGACCACCTGCTTCCCGTCCTGCGCAACGTGCGCGACTCGCGCGACGACCGGCCGGTCCTGATCCACGTCGTCACGCAGAAGGGGCGCGGCCATCCGTTCGGCGCGGAAGCGGCCGACCGCTACCACGCGGTCAACACCTTCGATCTCGTGGTCAATCCGTCGGGCGCGCTGCAGGCCAAGCCCCGCAGCGCCAAGGCTGCGGCGCCCGGCTACACCAAGGTCTTCGCCGACGCCTTGATCGCAGAGGCCGAAGCCGACTCGAAGATCGTCGCCGTCACGGCCGCGATGCCGACGGGAACCGGGCTCGACGCCTTCGCCAAGCGGTTCCCGAAGCGCTGCTTCGACGTCGGTATTGCCGAACAGCACGCTGTCACGTTTGCCGCCGGCATGGCGGCCGAGGGCCTGAAGCCGTTCTGTGCGATCTATTCGACGTTCCTGCAGCGCGGCTACGATCAGGTGGTGCACGACGTGATGCTGCAGAAGCTGCCCGTGCGTTTCGCGATCGACCGCGCCGGGCTCGTGGGGGCGGACGGCGCCACGCATGCCGGCGCCTACGATCTCGCCTTTCTCGGCTGCCTGCCCGACATGGTGATCATGGCGGCGGCGGACGAGGCGGAGCTTGTCCACATGGTGGCGACGGCCGCCGCGCACGATGCCGGCCCGTCGGCTTTCCGCTATCCGCGCGGCGAGGGTGTCGGCGTGGCGCTGCCCGCGCGCGGCACGCCGCTGGCGATCGGCAAGGGCCGGATCGTGCGCGAAGGTACGGCCGTGGCGCTGGTCAGTCTCGGCACGCGTCTGGCGGAATGCCGCAAGGCGGCCGATGAACTGGCACAGCACGGCCTGTCCACGACGATCGCCGACATGCGCTTCCTGAAACCGCTAGATACCGATCTGCTGTTCCGGCTCGCGCGCGGACACGAAGTGCTGGTCACGGTCGAGGAAGGGTCGATCGGTGGCTTCGGCGCGCACGTGCTGCATGCGCTGGCGCACGCGGGCCTGCTCGATCGCGGCCTCAAGATCCGCCCGCTGGCACTCCCGGACCGGCCGATCGAGCACGATACGCAAGCGCGCCAGTACGCCGACGCGGGTCT
>JBIKWI010000136.1:0-9617 GCA_044356395.1 Tagaea sp.
AGGTGACCTCCGTGCCGCGCTCGTCGCCGGCCGGGCCGATCTCGGCGAGCGGGGCGACCGCCTCGCCGTGGCGGAACTGCATCTGGTAGGCCTTGCCCGAGCGCCAGATGCGCAAGGTCAGCAGCGAGGACAGCGCGTTGACGACCGACACGCCCACGCCGTGCAGGCCGCCCGAGACCTTGTAGGAGTTCTGGTCGAACTTACCGCCAGCATGCAGCTGGGTCATGATGACCTCGGCCGCCGAAACGCCTTCCTCGGCGTGGATGTCGGTCGGGATGCCGCGGCCGTTGTCGCGCACGGTGACCGAGCCGTCGGCATTGAGCGTCACCTGGATGGCGTCGCACCAGCCGGCGAGCGATTCGTCGATCGCGTTGTCGACAACCTCGTAGACCATGTGGTGCAGGCCCGTGCCGTCGTCGGTGTCGCCGATATACATGCCCGGGCGCTTGCGCACGGCGTCGAGGCCGCGCAGCACCTTGATGGAATCGGCCCCGTAGGCGGCAGACGCGTCTTCGATGCTCTTGGTCGGGATCGGCTTGGCAGGGTCTGTCATCTTCGGTCGTCCTTCAGGCGGGAACCACGCCGCCGGCCTCGACGCGCAGCATGTGCGCGCGTCCGGCCAGCGGGGCGAAAGAATCCTCGTCGGCACCGGTCGCCCAGAACTGGGCGCCGAGTGCCGCGAGTTCGTCGAACAGGTGCGCGCGGCGCGCGGGATCCAGATGCGCCGCGATCTCGTCGAGCAGCAGCACGGGCGGGGCGCCGCGTTCGGCCGCCAGCTCGCGCGCGTAGGCAAGGATCAGCGACACGAGCAGCGCCTTCTGCTCGCCCGTCGACAGGCGGGCGGCGGGCGCATCCTTCTCGGCCCAGCGCGCGGCAAGATCGCCGCGATGGGGGCCGAAGGCAGTGGTTCCGCTCTCGGCGTCGTTGTTGCGGTTGGCGGCCAGGATCTCGCGCGCGCGCTCTTCCAGCGCCAGGGCCGGCATCTCGGCACACAGGCGCTCGATCCCGCCGGTCAGCGTCAGCGCGGGCGTGGGGAACGGCCCCACATTGGCATGTGCCGCGCGGTCGAGGCGGGCCACCGTCTGCGCGCGCGCGATGGCGATCGCGACACCGTGGCGTGCGAGCGATTCCTCGAGTGCGCCCAGCCATGCGCCGTCGGTGCTGCCCTCGGCCAGCAGGCGGGCGCGCTCGCGCAGCGAATGGTCGTAGGCGGCGACCTGCCCCGCATGCTCGGAATCGAAGCCGTAGACGAGCCGGTCGAGGAAGCGCCGGCGGGCCCCTGCCCCTTCGGCGAACAGCCGGTCCATCTCGGGCGTGAGCCAGACCACCGACAGGCGGCGCGCAAGCTCGGCCTGGCCGCGCTGGGGCTTGCCGTCGATGCGCACGACGCGCTTGTCGCCTTCGCCGCGCCCCGTGCCCACGCGCACGATGTCGCCGGCACTGCGGATCTCGGCCGACACGGCCCAGGGGCCGGCACTGCCGGCGCGCTCGGGATCCTGGATGCGCGCGCGGCGCATGCCCTTGCCGGGGGCAAGGAACGAGATGGCTTCCAGAAGGTTGGTCTTTCCCGCCCCGTTCGGCCCCACCAGCGCCACGGGGGCGGCGGGAACGTCGAGGCGCAGGGACGCGTAGCAGCGGAAATCGGTCAGGTCGAGCCGAAGCACGGCGGCGGCGGCACTCGCGCGCACGGCCGCCGCAGGGAACGGGACGATCCGGGCCGGAACGGCCGTCACGTCAAACGCGCATCGGCATGAGGACGTAGAGCGCGCTCGGATCGGCGGCATCGGCGACCACGGTCGGCGAGGCGGCATCGGCCATCTTGAAGGTCGCGTTCTCGCCCTCGATCTGCTCGGCGATGTCGAGCAGGTAGCGCGCGTTGAAGCCGATCTCGATCGCCGGCCCCTGGTAGGAAACCTCGATTTCCTCGCTCGCCGTTCCCGCATCCGGGCTATTGGCGGTCAGCGACAGCAGGCCCTTGGTGGCGGCGAGCTTCACCGCGCGCGACTTCTCGGTCGAGATGGTCGCCACGCGGTCGACGGCGGCGGCGAACAGCTTGCGGTCGACTTCCATTGTCTTGTCGTTGCCCGACGGGATCACGCGCTCGTAATCCGGGAAGGCGCCGTCGATGAGCTTGGAGACGAGCACGGCATCGCCGAAGGCGAAACGCACGCGCGTGTCCGAGAGCGACACCTGCACGGCACCGGCCGTCTCGTCGATGAGCTTGCGCACTTCCATGACGGTCTTGCGCGGCAGGATCACGCCCGGGATCTTCGCCGCCCCGTCGGGCAGCGGCATCTCGAGGCGCGCGAGACGGTGGCCGTCGGTCGCGACCGCGCGCAGCACGTCCACGCCGCCCGACTTGGTCGCGTGGATGTAGATGCCGTTGAGGTAGTAGCGCGTCTCCTCGGTCGAGATGGCGAAGCGCGTCTTGTCGATCAGCGTCTTCAGGTCCTCGGCGAGGATCTCGAAGGCATGCGGCAGTTCGCCTGCGGCCATCTTCGGGAAGTCGTCGGCGGGCAATGCGGCAAGGCTGAAGCTGGAGCGGCCGGCGCGAAGCGCGACCTGGCCCTTCTCGGCCGACCATTCGATGCCGACCTGGCTGCCTTCGGGCAGCTTGCGCACGATCTCGTAGAGCGTGTGGGCCTGCACCGTGGTCGAGCCGGCCTTGGCGATTTCCGCCGGCACCGTCTCGACGAAGGCGACGTCCATGTCGGTCGCGGTCAGCGAGAGCTTGCCCGCCCCGCCCTTGGCCGACGTGGCTTCGAGCAGCACGTTGGACAGGATCGGGATCGTGTTGCGGCGTTCGACGACGCTCTGGATATGACCCAGCGCCTTCAGGAGGGCGGCGCGTTCGATGGTGATTTTCATCTCGGGGGCGGTCTCGGAAAAGGGTTTCGCGCGAATCGAATCCGTTGGCCTCGAAGTATATCAGAAGGCCCGATTGGCGAAAGCTTCTCGACGCCGCGAAGCGGCGCAAAACCGGCCTTATTTCAAGGATTTGCGGGCGGCCTCGGCGAGCACGATGCGGACGGCCGCCAGTTGCTGGCGGACCCCCATCGAGGCGCAATTTCCGAGCGCCGGCGGGTCCGCCCGGCGCAGCGCCTCGGCGACCATTTCCGGGCTCGACGGCAGGTGGATGAAGCCGCAGGGACGTTTGCCGGCCCGCACCATCAGGTGCCACAGCGCGGCGTTGCAGAGATAGAGACCCGCATCGTCGGACAGGCGGGCGGGGATTCCGGCCGCCAGCAGGCGCTTCAGGATCGCGTTGAACGGCAGGTTGGCGCCGCGCGTCGCCGGGCCCTTGCGGTCGATCTTGCCGGTGGGGCGCTTGCCGTCGTTGTCGGGATAGGGAAACTTCAGGCCGTTGCGCGCCACGCGCTCGATGCGCACGCAAGGCTCGCCCGCGGCAAGGCCAAGCGCCACGATCGCGACCGGGTCGGTCTCTTCGATCGCCGCATCGAGGGCCGCCTCGATCTTCGCGATCGACACCGGCAGCACGCGGCCGACGACACGGGCATCGCCGAACCATTCGCCGTCGAGGCGCTCGGCAAGTGTCTGCGTCGGATTGGTCTTGTGCGGCCCGAAGCGCTCGAAGCCGGTCAGCAGGATGCGCGGGGCGCGCGCACCCATCAGGCTTCCAGCATGCGGCGCAGCAGATCGACGTCCTCGCTGAACGCCGCGTCGGCCGCGCGAAGCTCGTCGATCTTGCGCACCGCGTGCATGACCGTCGTGTGGTCGCGCCCGCCGAACTTGCGCCCGATCTCGGGCAGCGAGCGGCTGGTGAGCTGCTTGGCGAGATACATCGCGACCTGGCGCGGGCGCGCGACCTGACGCGCGCGGCGCGGCGAGTGCATGTCGGCCAGACGGATCGCGAAATGCTCGGCGACCTTCTTCTGGATCTCCTCGATCGTCACGCGGCGGTCCGACGCGCGCAGCAGGTCGTGCAGCACTTCCTGCGCGCTTTCGAGGCCGATGGGCCGGCCCACGAGCGTGGAGTGCGCGACGATGCGGTTGAGCGCCCCTTCAAGCTCGCGGATGTTCGCGACGATCTTGTGGGCGAGGAACTCGAGCACCTTGGGCGGCATCGCCGTGCCCAGCTTCTCGGCCTTGGACTGCAGGATGCCGAGGCGAAGCTCGTAGGTGGTCGGATGGATGTCGGCGACGAGACCCCAGCCGAGGCGCGAACGCACGCGGTCCTCGAGGCCCTCGAGATCGGCCGGGCTCTTGTCGGCCGACAGCACGATCTGCTTGTTCTGGTCCACCAGCGCGTTGAACGTATGGAAGAACTCTTCCTGCGTGGCGTCCTTGCCGGCGATGAACTGCACGTCGTCGACCAGCAGCACGTCCACCGAGCGGAACTGCTCCTTGAAGGACATCGTGTCCTTGAAGCGCATCGCGCGGATGAACTGGTACATGAACTTCTCGGCCGACAGGTACAGCACGCGGCGCTCGGGATTGCGCTTGCGGATGTGCCAGGCGATGGCGTGCATCAGGTGCGTCTTGCCCAAGCCAACGCCGCCATAGAGGAACAGCGGATTGAAGGGCACCTTCGCCTCTTCCGCCACGCGGCGTGCGGCGGCGGCGGCGAACTCGTTCGACTTGCCGTGCACGAACGACTGGAACGTGAAGCGCGGGTCGAGCTGGGCGCCGAAATCCTCGAACTCGTCGCCCGAGCGGGCGATGGACGGCGAGGCGTAGCCGTGGGCCGGGCCGGCATGCGTGGCGGCGGGACGCGCGGTCGCGGCCGACGCGGTCGGACGCTGGGCCGAACCGGTGGCGGGTGCCGGTGCCGGCGCCTGCAGGCCTGCCGCCGGCTGGACGACGATCTCGATCAGGCGCACCTGCTTGTTCTCGGCGCGCCACAGCGTCTTGATGCGGTCGGAATAGTGCTGGCGCACCCAGTCCTGCATGAAGCGCGTCGGTACGGCGATACGCACCGTGCCGTCCTCGACGCCCACGAGCGTCAGCGGCTTGAGCCAGCTCTTGTAGGCCGCCTCGCCGAACTCGCCCTTGAGGCGGGCGCGCACGCGGACCCATTGGGCTTCAAGGGAGGGACCGAATTCCTGAGAACGCATGGCGCTACTCCTGCGTCCAGGCCAGGCCGGCGGCCTTCCAGCCCCCGGTCGTGCCGCGATGGTTGGCGCCGTCTCGGTCACCCTCGAACCCGCCGGAAAGGTTATATGCACGCTTGAAGCCAAGTGCCGTCACCGCCATGGCGGCCGAGCGCGAGCGCCCGCCCGACCGGCAGATGAAGATCGCCGGTGCCGCCTTGTCGACCGCCCCGGCGACCGACGAGGCGAAATCGGGATTGGGCACCATGAGGGCCCGGCCGTCGGCCGCCGTCGCGTAGTTCTGCCATGACACGAAAAGCGGCGCCTTGCCGATGGCACCCAGATCGGGCACGCCGACGAAAGTCCACTCCGCGCGCGAACGCACGTCGATCAGAACGGCCGTCTTGTCGGTCGAGAGAAGTTCCCACGCCTGACGCGCGTCGATGTCGCCCGCATACCCCTGCGGCGCCGTCGCATCCGTATCGAATTTCCTGGTCGTCTCAGCCATCGTCCCCGAACCGTTCCGCTGCTCTCGGCGGCCTTGCGGCCGTCCGTCTTCTTCGATCGTCCCCCTGGTGGCGGGCTGCATTGCCCGCCCGGAACGGCCTCAACTCGAGGCGGAGCGGATGGCGGAGCGTCGGTAGGCGGGGCGGGGGGCATCGACATGCCGGCGTCGCATCGGACGGAACACATCGGAAAAAAACTTGAACGACATCACTGGCGGAAATCCCCGTTCTTGCGTCTGTTCGCGTTCAGACTTGTTGTCGTCGTGCGGCACGCGCGGAATTGCACTGCGGGCCGCCGGACGAACTTGGTTGTTTTCGGTATCGCGTTCCGTGACCGGACGCCGTCCCCCGTTCTTCGATTCCGACGACGGGCTGCGGCGTGAGTTTCCGATCCGGCGTCGCATATCGTCGTCCCGCTCCGCTCGTGGCCTGCCGCCGTCCCGCACCGAATTCGTCCCGCACCGAACCCGCCCCGTTTTCGGAACCGGATTTCGCTTCCGGTCCCTTCGTCCGCCCGCCGCCGTTGCCGCTTTCCATCTTCGCGTCGCGCTCTCGAAGAAGCGCGTCGTGCGATGGCGCGTCAGCGCGCGTGGCGATCCGACGGGCGAACTAAATCACGATGCCCATCGACTCGCAACAGGTCCGAAGTGCGAACGCGCAAATCGTCGCGGCTGTTGCGTTCGGGGTACTCATTTCGCGTTCGGAAAATCCGCGCGCACGCGCAAAAAATTCCGCGGATGCAAAGCGTCGAGAAGCGCACGCGGAGATTCAATGGCTTGCGGCGCGTTGCGCTTGCGCGGTCGCAAGCAGCACCTTAACGCGCGCGTGCGCGAAACCGCGATCGCCGAAAATGCAAGCGCCGTCTTCGATGGAACACGAAGACGGCGCGGACGTCTGGAAGATATTCGCGCGCGGGGAAAATCCGCGCGGCGGAAAGATCAGGCCTTGAGCGCCTTGATGCGCGCCGACAGGCGCGAGATCTTGCGCGACACCGTGTTCTTGTGGACGATGCCGGTCTTCGCGGTGCGCATCAGGACCGGCTGTGCGGCCTTGAGGGCGGCGGCGGCGGCGGCCTTGTCGCCGGCGGCGATGGCTTCTTCGACCTTCGTGACGTAGGTGCGCATGCGCCCGATGCGCGTGCGGTTGACTTCCGTGCGGCGCAGCGTCTGGCGCGCGGCCTTCTTTGCGGACTTGGTATTGGCCATTGTCTTGTGTCTTCCGAAACGGGTTTCTACAGGCTGCACGCCGCGTGCGCGCGCCCTTGGGAAAGGCGGCGGGTTATAGCCCCGCCGAAGGGGTCCGTCAACAGGCCCTGATCAGCGGTTTTTCCAGCCCGGGGCGCGCTTCTCGACGAAGGCGGCCATGCCTTCTTTCTGGTCTTCGGTGGCGAAGGTGGAGTGGAACAGGCGGCGCTCGAAACGCACGCCTTCGGCAAGCGTGGTTTCGTACGCGCGGTTGACCGATTCCTTGGCCATCCGGACGACCGGACGGGAAAGGCCGGCGATCTTCTCGGCCACCTTGAGCGCCTCGGGCAGCAGCTCGGCGGCCGGCACCACGCGGCTGACGAGCCCGGCGCGCTCGGCTTCGGCGGCATCCATCATGCGGCCCGTGAGGCACATCTCCATCGCCTTGGACTTGCCCACGAAACGCGTGAGGCGCTGGGTACCGCCGGCACCCGGAATCGTGCCGATCGTGATCTCGGGCTGGCCGAACTTCGCGGTATCGGCGGCGAGGATGAAGTCGCACATCATCGCGACCTCGCAGCCGCCGCCCAGTGCGAAACCCGCGACCGCCGCGACGATGGGCTTGCGGCAGGTCGTCACCCGCTCCCAGCCGTCGGTGATGAAGTCGGCGAGATAGACGTCCATATAGGTCTTGGACGCCATCTCCTTGATGTCGGCGCCGGCGGCGAAGGCGCGCTCGGAACCGGTCAGCACGATGCAGCCGATATTTTCGTCCGCCTCGAACGCGTCGAGCGCCTGGCCCAGTTCCTTGATGAGGGCTGCGCACAACGCATTGAGCGCCTTGGGCCTGTTGAGCGTGACGAGCCCGACCTTGCCCTTGGTCTCGACGATGATGTTCTCGTAGGCCATCGCGGCAATCCTCACTCGGGTGACAGGAAGAAGCGCACCTGCGTGCGGCCCGCGGGTGCGGGCGGAAACTCGATGACGAGGCGTTCGCCCTCGCGCGCGAACCGGCCCGCCCCGTCGACGCGCCAGCCGAGCTGCGGCAGCGTGGCGTCGTAGAAGGCGAGCACCGCCGCGCGCGTCGGCGCCCCCTCGGCCAGGGCTTCGACCACGCGGCCCTGGGGCGCGTCGAACACCGTGGGTTCGCCGGCGGCGGCCAGACCCGCCATCAGCGGCAGGTCGTCGATGCCGTCGACGAAACCGTCGGCCGCGCGCGGGGCGGCGGCGAACAGCAGGCAGAACAGGGCGATCAGGGCCGTGCGGCGCATGGCGACTGTCTTACTCAGCGCTGGCGTCGCGGACAATAGAAAGTCGAGCGGCCGGACTGCACGATGCGCCGGACACCCTTGCCGCAATCGCAGCCCGGACAAGGCTCGCCCTCGCGGTCGTAGACGCGCCACTGGTGCTGGAACCAGCCAAGCTCGCCCGACGCCTGCACGTAGTCGCGCGCCGACGAGCCGCCGGCCTCGATGGCGTCGCCGAGCGTCGACTTGATCGCGGCGCAAAGTGCGGCGGCCTTGTCGCCCTTCACGGTGCCCGCCCGGCGCAGCGGGCTGAGGCCGCAGCGGAACAGCGCCTCGCACACATATATGTTGCCCAGGCCAGCGACGTTGCGCTGGTCGAGCAGGGCGGCCTTCAGCGGCGCCTTCGAGCCGTCGAGTGCCCGCGCCAGCGCCGCCGCGTCGAACGACGGATCGAGCGGCTCGGGTCCCAGATCGGAAAAGCGCCTGTCCGTCGCCAGCGATGCCGTATCGACAAGATCGATCACGCCGAAACGGCGCGGATCGGTGAAGCGGATCGTGGCCCCGTCGTCGGTGCGCAGCTCGACATGGTCGTGCGGGCCGGGCCTGTCCGGCCTGCCGTCGAGCAGCACGAGCCGGCCCGACATGCCCAGATGCACGAGCAGCGTCGCCTCGCGGTCGAGCGCCATCAGGATCCACTTGGCGCGCCGCTCGACCTTCATCACGCGCGCCCCGGTGGCGCGCTGGACGAAGTCGGGCGGGATCGGCGTGCGGATGTCGGGACGCCTCTGGACGACCGACGCCAGCCGGCGGCCCTCCAGATGGGGCTTGAGGCCGCGTACGACCGTTTCGACTTCGGGAAGCTCGGGCATGGGGAGGGACCCTGCCCCATGCGCCCTCCCTTTTTCCAGTGGTGCTTGCTATGGTGCCGCCACGATGACGCAACCGACTGACGACACGACCCATTTCGGGTTCCGCGACGTGCCCGTGGCGGCCAAGGCCGGCCTCGTGCGCGAGGTCTTCGATTCCGTGGCCGGGCGCTACGACCTGATGAACGACCTGATGTCGCTGGGCGTGCATCGCCTGTGGAAGGCGTCGTTCGTCCACCAGGTGGCGCCGCGTGCGGGCGAACGCTTCATCGATCTTGCCGGCGGCACGGGCGACATCGCGTTCGCCCTGATGGAACGCGGGGCCGACGTCACCGTGTGCGACTACAACGAACAGATGCTGCGCCAGGGCCGCAAGCGCGCCGCCGACCGCGCGCTGATCCCCGGACCCGACTGGATCACGGGCGACGCGATGGCGCTTCCGTTCGGGAAGCATTCGGCCGACGGCATCACGATCGCCTTCGGCCTGCGCAACGTGACCGACCCGGCCAGGGCGCTGGCCGAGATCCGCCGCGTGCTGAAGCCGGGCGGGCGCTTCTACTGCCTCGAGTTCAGCCGGCTCGCCTTGCCGCTGCTCGACAGGCTCTACGACCGCTACTCGTTCGAAGTACTCCCCAAGCTCGGCCAGATGGTCGCGGGCGACGGCGACAGCTACCGGTATCTTGCCGAAAGCATCCGCAAGTTCCCGCCGCAGGCCGAACTCGCGGACATGCTGCGCGCCGCCGGCTTCGGGCGCGTGGGCTTC
>JBIKWI010000316.1:0-2688 GCA_044356395.1 Tagaea sp.
AAGCGATACGTGTTGCGGACAAGCTTGTGCGTGCGCGGCGAGGGCTCGGCATCGACACCCTGCCACGCGGCGAGGACGTCGTCCCACTTCATCAGGTCGGCGTGCAGACGGTCGCGGGTCTTGCGGATGAACTCGATCTGCCGCAGCAGGTTGCGCAGCGCGTTCGACGTCTCGCCGGCCTGCGCGTCGACCTCGGTGATCTGCGCCTCGAGCTTCGCGACCGGCCGCTCGATCAGCAGCACGATGCGCTCGATCTCCTCGCGGATGCCTTTCTCGCGCTTGTAGGTGGTGCGCAGCCGCTTGACGGTCTCGACGACGCGCCGCGCGCGTCCGACGCGTTCGCGCAGCGCTTCGATATAGGAAAGCTCGTCGACCAGGCGCTCGACCTTCTGGACGACCATCTCCTTGTTGGCAGCACCGTAGCCGAGATGCTCGGCGAGCCGGGCGAAGGCCATGTTCACATGGTCTTTCGCCTCGCTCGATTCCGAGACCTTGGCAAGCTCGATCATGCTGATGTCGCGCCCGCTGCGCTGGCCCGACAGCCAGGCGACGAGGCCGACCCACACGCGGCCCTTCGCGATCGCGCGGAACTGCGGCGTGACCGACCACGACGCCGAGCCGTCGAGCAGTTCGCTGGGGATCGTGTCGCCCGGCCGGATGCGCTTGACGAACGCCAGCGCCTTGGCGACCTCGTCGAGCAGACGGGAATCGGCGCTGTCGGGTTCGATGTCGAAGGACACCCGCAGCGTGGGAAAGGTGAGGTTGGCGCGCAGGTCGCCCAGATCGACGCTGTAGACCGGTTCGTCGCTCGACGGATCGGGCTGGAAGATCCCGTTCTCGACCTGGAAGACCTTGTGGACGAAGTCGAAACGGCGCGGCTCCGCGGCCGCGCGGGGCGGCTCCTTCATCAGGGCGTCGGCACCGCCATCGTCGTGCGCGGGTTCGGCCAAGGCATGCTCCGTCGCTTGTCGTCTTCGGGCGCCAGCCTAGCGGTCAAATCTTTACGTGCAATTAAATACGTGAACGCCATTTTCGATAGCATACTATCGTGTTCTCCGCTTGACCTCGACCCGGCCGCGCCCGAAAAGGAACGGCATGCAGATCGTTGTCGAGCCCGACCGCCGATCCTGGGAGAGCGCCGCGCGCCAGGCGGATTTCTGGCCGCTCCAGCAGGACTGGGACTACGGTCTGGCGGTGCGCTGGCAAGGCCGGCCGGTGCTGCGCCTGCTCGCGGTGGATCGCGAAAATGTATGCGGGGCGCTCCAGCTTGTCGGCCGGCGCTGGCTCGGCTTTGTCGAGATCTGGCTGGCCCTGCGCGGGCCGGTGCCGTTGGACGCCGGCGATTCGGGTGCCGCCGCCTTGCTGGCGGCGATCCCGCGCGGCATCGCCCGCCTGAGCTTCGTGGCCCCGGAGATCGCGGCGGCACCGGACAATGCGGCGCGCTGGCAAGGGCGGGCGCGCGTCTATACCGGCCACAGCTGCGCGATCCTCGATCTTGCCGCCGGCGACGAGGCGGCCTTGCGCGCGGGCCTGCACCAGAAATGGCGCAACCGGCTTGCCGCCGCCGAACGCGGCGGCTTGCGCGTCGAGTCGGCGGCACAGGGCAAGTGGATCGACTGGGTCGTCCAGCGCTACGAGGACGTGCACGCAACGAAGGGCTTCGAAGGGCCGTCGCGCGCCTTCGTGGCGCAGATCGCGGGCCTGAAGGCGCCGCGCGCCGCGCTTGCGGTCGTGGCGCTGGAGGGTAACGAGCCCGTCGCGGGCGCGCTGTTCGTGCGCCACGGGCCGGATGCCAGCTACTATGTCGCCGCCACGACCGACGACGGGCGCAAGCGCAACGCCGCCAATCTCGTGCTGTGGCGCGGCCTGCTCGCGTTGAAGGCCGCCGGCGTGCGCAAGGTCGATCTCGGCACGATCGACACCGACCGCAGCCCGGGCCTCGCGCGCTTCAAGCTCGGCACGGGTGCGACGCCCCGCACGCTTGCAGGCACCTATCTATGAAAGAAGAACCCGTCCACGGCCAGCGCATCGCCGCCCCGCGGCCGACCTGGCGGCTGATCCCGCTGCTCGCCTGGCGCGTCGGCGTGCCGCTGGTCGCAGCCCTGCTCGCGCTGGACCTGATCGTGTTCGCGGTCCTCAACGGGCTGTTCGGCGCGTGCTACGGCGCCTTCGCCTGGTTCGGGGCCTGCTGAGACGCACCATGTTGAGAGGGGGGTGCCGGCGGGTCGACGATGTCGGCCCGCGTGGCGACTTCCGCGCGGATGCGCGCGACCACGTCCTCGACCGCCATGGTGCCGAGATCGCGGCCCGAGCGCAGGCGCACCGCGACCTTGCCCATCTCGGCTTCCTTGTCGCCGACGACGAGCATGTAGGGGATCTGCTCGAGCTGGGCGTTGCGGATCTTCTTCTGCATGCGCTCGGTCGTGTCGTCGACGTCCACGCGGATGCCGCCGTCGGTCTGCGGCAGCTCCGAGCCCATCAGGCGGCGCGCCACGTCGCGCGCGAAATCCACGTGCCGGTCGGCGATCGGCACCATGCGGACCTGGATCGGCGACAGCCATGTCGGCAGGCGGCCGGCATAGTTCTCGATCAGGATGCCGATGAAGCGCTCGAACGAGCCGAGGATCGCACGATGCAGCATCACCGGGCGGTGCTTGTTGCCGTCCTCGCCGATATAGGCGGCGTCGA
>JBIKWI010000137.1:0-9573 GCA_044356395.1 Tagaea sp.
GGATGGTGCGGGGGATGGCGGTCATGGCGGGTTCCTCAAGATTTCTTGACGTGAAACTAGCACACGGCAGGCCGGAAAACGAAGCTGGCCCTTGCCACCCGGGGGCCGTTTAACGCACATTCCGGGTTCAGGGACGCGGCGGGTTCGGCTCCCCGGGTTCGTCCGTGAAAAGAAAACAAAATCGCCGAGGAGATCGACCCCATGAAAATCCGTTCCACCCGCGCGGCGCTGCTTGCCGCCGTCGCCGCGATCGCGATCGGCGCCTTCGCGCCCGGCGCCACGCAGGCCCAGCAGTTCCGCTACGGTTCGGCCAACGACATTCTCGGCCTCGACCCGCACGCCAACAACCACGGCGTGACCAACGCGATGAAGTCCAACATGTATGAGCCGCTGGTGCGCCGGCGCTTCGACGGCTCGCTCGAGCCCGGCCTGGCGGTGCGCTGGGAGCAGCCGAGCCCCACGACGTGGCGCTTCCACCTGCGCCGCAACGTGCGCTTCCACGGCGGCGAGCCGTTCACGGCGGACGACGTCGTCGGCTCGTTCGAGCGCGTGCGGCAGGCCTCGTCCGACATGAACTACACGGTCACGTCGGTCGAGCGCGTCGAGAAGGTCGACGACCACACCGTCACGATCGTCACGAAGGGACCCAACCCGGTCCTTCTCCAGGACCTCACGCTGTTCTTCATCATGAGCAAGTCCTGGATCGACAAGAACAGCGCGATGACCATCGTGCGCACCGGCCAGCCCGGCGCCAACACGAACTTCGGCAACGTCAACGTCAACGGCACCGGCCCGTTCCGCCTGGTCGAGCGCGTGGCCGACGAGCGCACGGTCCTGGAGCCGAACCCGAACTGGTGGGGCGAGGCGACGCACGGCATCACGCGCGCCACGTGGCGCCCGGTCGCGAACGCCGCCACGCGCGTGGCGGCCCTGCTGTCGCGCGAACTCGACCTGATCTATCCCGTGCCGCTCCAGGACGTGCAGCGCCTGCAGGGACAGTCCGGCCTCAAGGTCATGCAAGGGGCGACCGTCCGCACGACCTATTTCGGCATGGACACGGCGCGCGAGGAGGTGCTCGACCAGCCGGGCGTCAAGAACCCGCTGCGCGACGCGCGCGTGCGCCGGGCGATCTACCAGGCGATCGACATGAACGCGATCAACCGCGTGGTCATGCGCGGCTTCGGCCAGCCCTCGGGCCTGATCATCGGCCAGGCCGTGCAGGGCTGGGACAAGGACGCCAACGTGCGCCTGCCCTTCGATCCCGAGGCGGCGCGCAAGCTGCTCGCGGAAGCCGGATATCCCAACGGCTTCACGTTCACGCTGCACTGCCCGAACAACCGCTACATCAACGACGAGGCGATCTGCACCGCCATCGTGCCGATGCTGGCGCGCGTGGGCATCAACATCCGCCTCAACGCGATGAACTTCTCGCAGTTCATCCCGGCGGGGCAGAACGGCCAGTTCCAGTTCTACATGCTGGGCTGGGCGCCGGGGAACTTCGACATCTCGAACCCGCTGCGCGAACTGCTGACGATGACGGGCGGGGCGGGGACGTTCAACTGGGGCAAGTACCAGAACCCGACGGTCGAGAGCCTGCGCGACCGCATCGCCACCGAGACGAACATGGACACGCGCCAGATCCTCTCGGTGCAGGCGTGGAAGCAGATCGTCGCCGACGTGCCGATCATCCCGATCCACCAGGAGCCGCAGATCTTCGGCGTGCTGGACACGGTCGCGGAGTTCAACATGCGCGCGAACGAGGACGTCGAGCTGCGTTTCGTCAAGATGAAGAAATAGCCTAGACGACGTTCTTCTCGACGACCGGGCGGTTCGCCGCGAGCCGCCCGGGATCGAGTTCGCGCAAGTCGAGCGTGCGCAAGCGCCCGTCGACGATCGTCTCCGCGATGTAGCGGCCGACCGCCGGGCATTGCTGCAGCCCGTGGCCCGAGAAGCCGTTGGCCAGATGCACGTTGGATGTGCCCGGAACGGGGCCGACCAGCGCGTTGTGGTCGAACAGGTTCATGTCGTAGTGGCCGGCCCACGCCCGGCCGGGCCGGATCGCCTCGAAGGCGGGCACGCGCGCGGCAAGGGCCGGCCACACCACGTCGTCGAAGAAGCCGTGCTCCACGTCGAAGTCGGTGGCGTCGGGATCGGCGTCGGGCGGCGGGGCCGAGCCGCCGATGAAGCCCGCTCCCTCGGGCCGGCAATAGACGCCCGAGGGATCGATCAGCAGCGGGAAGCGCTCGAGCTTCTCGCGGCATTCGAACGTGAAGATCATCCGCTTCTTCGCATGGACCGGGATGTCGAAGCCGGTCTGGCGCACGAGGTCGCGTGCACCGGTGCCCGCCGCGATCACCAGCGTGCCGCACGAAACGCGCGATCCGTCGTCGAGCGTCAGCTCCGAAGCATGGCCGCCCTGCATGCCGATCCGCGCAAGGCCCGCCTTGCGGTACGTGGCGCCGAGCGAACGCGCCTTGCGGCGGAACGCCTGCACGAGGCCGTAGCCGTCGAACCAGCCTTCGCCCGTGCGCCCCCAGCAGCCGGCGGCAAGGTCGTCGACCGCCAGCCACGGGAACTGCCGCTTGAGGCCCGCCGGATCGAAATGCGCGATGTCGGCACCCAGGGCCGTCTGCAGCGCGTGGTTTTCGGCGAGGATCGGGGCACCGGCCGGCGTGGCGAGGAACAGGTAGCCGCCTTCGTGAAGGCCGATTTCCGGCCGTTCGCCGTCCACCGCCAGCGTCTCGCCGACCGCGCGAAGGAAGCCGATGCCGAACAGCGAGATCCGGATGTTCACCGCACTGGAGAACTGCTGGCGGATCGAGGCGGCGGAAAGCGCACTTGCCGCCCGCGCATAGGTCGGGTCGGGCTCGAGCACGAGCACGGAGCCCTTGAAGGCCGGGTCGGCGGCGAGATGGTAGGCGACGGACCCGCCGATCGCAGCACCGCCCGCGATGACGACATCGTAGGACTCGGTCATGGCGGGGCAGTCTAGCGGCCGGAGTGCCGGCAGGTCATCTCGGATCGATCTCGAGCGCCTGCATCAGCATGTCGATGCGCTGTCCGTCGCCCGAAAGCGGCAGGTACAGGCTCTCGTAGTCCCATTTCTGGGTCTTCGACGAAAAACGCCGGACGCTGCGGGACGGTCCGCCTGCGCGCACGGCGTCGTCGAGCGTCGCGCGCATCTTTCCGATGAAGGCGGGGTAGGGATATTCCGAGATCGAGCGGCCGGTCATCTCGCACCCGAAGAACGCGGTGAGGTTGGAGCCGTCGAGCCGCCAGAGGTAGTCGCCTTCCCCGCGGACCTCGATGAGCGAGAGATTCCCGAGGATCCACGGCATCTCAACCGGATCGATGTCGGCGCGCGACGGCATCGGGCGGCTGCCGCACTTGGCCGTCCAGTAGGCGTGGAGGCGTTTCAGCCTCGGACTGACGATCGTGTCGGGATCGAACATCGGCGCCATGATACAGGAATTGCAGACGGAGTTCGGCTTGCCGAAGTTCTCGACGCGCGACCGAAAGTCGCGCCATTCTGCCGGCACCGCGCGATCCGGAAAGGGTAATGCGATGCGCCGTCTCCTGCTCCTCGTCTCGCTGGCGGCCGCCTGGGCCGGCCCGGCCGCCGCACATGGCGAGAAGGGGCACGGGTCCCCTGTCGGTGCCCAGAAGCGCAAGGCGCTGTCGATCCTGTCGCCGGCCGAGGCGGCCGCGCGCGTCGAGATCGATGGCGCCGCAGGCGTCCGGTTCATCCGCGCCGACGGCTTGCCCGACCACGAGACCGGGCGCTTTCCCGGCCCCGGCAACCCCAATTCGATCCGCGCGCAGAGCTATACGCTGCGTGTACCTCTCGCACCCCGCCGCAACGCGGCGTTCCGCCCGTCGCGCGTGCAGCCCTTCGGCTTGGCGCTCAACGGCGTGCTGTTCGATCCGGAGACGGCGGAATTCTGGAACAACGATCCGCGCTCGGGCTGGATCCTCGAGGCGATCGGCGGCCCGCGCAATCTCTGGCTCGACCGCAACAACGCGCATGTCCAGCCGGACGGCACCTATCACTATCACGGCATTCCGGTGGGGCTGGTCGAGCGGCTGGCGCGGCGCGAGGCGCCCGTCCTGCTGGGCTATGCCGCCGACGGCTTCCCGATCTACGGCCCGTTCGGCCATGCCAAGGCCGACGATCCGGCGAGTGCCCTCAAGAAGCTCGAACCCGGCTGGCGCCTGAAAGCCGGAACGCGCCCGCCGGGCACGCCGCCCGGCAGGTACGACGGTTCCTACGCGCAGGATTTCGAGTTCGTCGCCGGTTCGGGCGATCTCGACGAATGCAACGGGCGGGAGGGCGTCACGCCCGAATATCCGCAAGGCACATATCACTACGTGCTGACCGAGCGGTTTCCGTTCATTCCGCGCTGCTTTGCCGGAACGCCGGACGCGAGCTTCAACCTGAAAGGGCCGCCCGGCGGCGGTCCGGGCGGACGGCCCCCGCCGCCCGGCGGGCCGGGCCCCGGCCGGGGTCCCCCGCCGCGCTAATCGGCCTTTGCCCGGAAACGCCTGCTGGGGTATCAGACGGGCGCAATCCGAAGGGACGGGCAACGTGATCGAGAAGCAGAAACTCAAGGCCATCAGCGGCTTTCCGGAATGGCTGCCGGAGCTGCGCATCGTCGAGCTCAAATGGCTCGACACGATCCGCGGCATCTTCGAGAGCTACGGCTACGCGCCCATCGAGACGCGCTCGATCGAGCCGGTGGAAGTTCTGCTCAAGCAGGGCGACACCGACAAGGAGATCTACGCGATCCGCCGGCTGCTCGCCGAGCCGGGCGAGGACGCCACGCCGGAGCACGCCCTCCACTACGACATGACCGTGCCCATGGCGCGCTATGTGGCCGCGAACCTCAACGATCTGGTGTTCCCCTTCAAGCGCTACCAGATGCAGAAGGCCTGGCGCGGCGAACGCCCGCAGGACGGGCGCTTCCGCGAGTTCTACCAGTGCGACATCGACGTGATCGACACGCGCGAGATCCCGCTGCATTTCGACGCCGAGATGCCGGCCATCGTGTTCGAAACGCTGGATGCGCTGGGCGTGGGGCCGAGCGTCACGAAGCTCAACAACCGAAAGATCCTGCAGGGCTACTATCAGGGACTCGGCGTGAACGACTGGGGAAACGCAATCCGGATCGTCGACAAGCTCGACAAGATCGGCGCCAAGGGCGTGTCGGAGATGCTGGCGAAGGAACTGTCGCTGGGCGACGAGGCCATCGCGAAGATCCTGGCGCTTGCCGAGATAACCGGATTTGACGACGGCGTAATCGCGCGTGTTGAAGCTCTGGGTGTTCGTTCGCCGGAACTGGAACAAGGCCTGCACGAACTGAGCTTCGTGATGAAGGAACTGGCGCGCTTCCCGAAGGGCAGCTTTGTCGCCGACCTCTCGATCGCGCGCGGGCTCGCCTACTACACGGGCTCGGTCTACGAGACGAAGCTTGCCGACTTCCCGGATTTCCCGACCGTGTGCGGCGGCGGGCGCTACGACAATCTGGTGGGCTCGCTGATCAACCGGCGCCTGCCGGGTATCGGCATTTCCATCGGCCTCACGCGCATCTTCTGGAAGCTGCAGAAGGAAGGCCGCCTGAAGCCCACGCGCAAGACGCCGACCGACGTGCTGGTGCTGTTCCCGCGCGGCGGCGACTACGCGGGCGTGGCGGCCGTTGCGCGCACGCTGCGTTCGCGTGGCCTGAAGGTCGAGATGTACCACGAGGACCGCAAGTTCGACGCCCAGCTCAAATACGCCAACGACAAGGGCATCCCGTATGTGTGGTTCATGCCCGAGGAGCCGGGCGCCCCGCACCGCGTGCGCGACATGACGAGCGGCGGGCAGAGCGAGGCGGATCCGGGGAGTTGGAAGGCTTAGGAGGCGGCCGGTTTCAATTGCTCGCCGCTTTCTTCAGATCATCCATGCAGATGTAAAACTGGACCGCGACGTCGTCGGCGGCTTCGGTGTGGACGACGATGAATTTCTCGTCTTCGCCCGATTCGAGTTTCAGGTAGGCCCCGTAGGCCTTGCGCACCAGATGATCGACGCCGACGCTGAGGTCCGGCGCGTCTTTCCCGTTCAATGGCCGTTCGAGAACGATGATGCCGCGCTCCTTTTGGGAGGACCATCCGCGCGTGTCGAGGGTTCCCTTGGTCCCGTACAGGATGGCGGATTCAAGCGGCACGAGTTCGCGCGCCCGATCTTCAGACACGCGTCGACCGCGCCCGACAAGGTAACCGACGGTGACTTCACCACCGACGATCGCCGCGAAGTAGCTGGTCATGACGGCGCGGCGCCGGTCGAGGGCCGTCACGAAGTGCCTGATCATGCAGCCCGTGAGTTTCCCGGAATCCGACCTCATCTCTTCGGCTTCGTAATCCCGGACCCGGCTGCAGATCCATCCGTCCTGACAGGTTTCGTTCGCACTTGCCGGATGATCGGCCCATGCAAGGATGCAGGCGATGGCGAGCACGAAGGAAAGAACATTCTTCATCCAAAGACTGTATAAAGTAAGAACACAACCGGAAACGGCATACATTTCCGGGGAAGAACGTTCTTGACGAATCGGCTAAATTACCTATTATAGGAACAAGTTTGCGGCGGCGTTTCGGGACAGGCCCGGTGACGTGTCGCCAAAGGTTGCAGGAGTAGCGGTTGCAGTAACAAGCTTTGAACTTCAAAGGGTTAAACTGGTTACCGGTAACCAGTGGTAACCCCATGTTTTGCGGTTTGAAGGGGTTTGTATGGTCGTGGAGCGGCGGGTATTTCTCGGGGGGCTGATTGCCGTGGCCGGTGCGGTTCCGGGCGCGCGCGCCCAGGCGCCGGCACCCTCGGCGGGCAGCCTCGTCGCGGCGACCGGATGGCGCGTCGAGTTCGACGAATTGGCCGCGAGCGGCCCTTTGGCGCTCGTGCTGCTGCACGGCAAGAACGGCAGCCCGCGTTCGCCGCTGATGCGCAACTTCGCCGAGCGGGTCGCGGCGTCCGGAACCATTGTCTACCTTCCGGCGATGCCGTGGAGCCGTGCGTGGAACGGCACCGTCGCCGATGCCAACGCCGCGATCGATTCACTCGTCGGGCACGCGGCCGCGGCTGGCCGCAAGGTCGTGGTCGGGGGCCTGAGCCTCGGTGCCACTTTCGCGATGACGTGGCGGCCGGCCGATCCGCCGCCTTCCGTCGTCGGCAAGGCGTTCCTCAATCCCGGCGGCCTGCTCGACCTGATCCCGCCTTCCGGCATCTTCTGGAAGCGCGTGCAGCCCGAAATTGACCGCGCCAAGCAGCTCGAGGCGGCGGGGCAGGGCGGCGTGCCGGTGCGGTTCGGCGGCCAGAACGCGGCGGGCGAATCCTTCGTCGAGGAAAGCTATACGACGACGCCCGAAGTGTTCCTGTCGTTCCACGATCCGGCGCGATTCCCGAGCGTGAAGGCGGCACTGGCCGCCACGCGCCTGCCGGTCTTCTGGACGTCGGGCACGCGCGATCCCACGCCCAACGCAAAGCGGCGCACGTTCGAGACGATGCCGGGCAATCCTTCGAGTGTCTATGCCGAGCCCGAGGGCGACCACAACTCGGCCTTCCTGCCGGCGGCCGATCCGCTCGCCGCGTGGATGCGGACGAACTTCGCGAAATCGTGAATAGTATAAACTACTCGGCCGCCCGCGCGCCCTTCGCGAACTTCGCCAGGCAGTCGTCGGGCAGCAGGTCGATGGGCGCGAAGTCGCGGTTGGCGATCCAGGCCGGGCGCTTGAACCTGCGGATCGCGTTGTCGCAGCGATTGATCGAGAGATAGACGATCCAGCGCGACCACGGCGTCAGGTTCGAGCCCGACGCGTGCACGAGGCACGAGTTGAAGATCAGCACGCTGCCCGCCGGGCCCTTCGGCGCCACGATGCCGCCGCGCTCGACGAGTTTCGTCACCGTGTCGTTGTCGATGGTCCACAGCGGATAGGAGGTGGTCGTCGTGTCCCAGCTCGACTGGATGGCGCCGCGCTTGTGACTGCCGGGGATGAACATCAACGGGCCGTTGAACTCGTTGGCGTCGGCCAGGAACAGCGCGATGTTGAACGCGTTGGGCGCCGGCATGTCGTCGTCGGCCTTCCACGTCGCGTAGTCCTGATGCCACTGCCACACGGCCCCGTCGAACGCCGCCTTCGCGTTCACCTTGAACTGGTGCATGTAGAGCCGGTCCGATCCCAGCAGCTGCATGCCCGGCTTCAGCAGGCGAGGATGGCGCGCCAGCGCTTCGTAGACGGGGTTCCATGTCTGCAGGAAGAAGGCCGAGCGCGGTGCATCCGATCCCTTCTCGCGCACGACTTCCTCGCGCTTTTGCGCGAACGCCGCGGGCAGCTCGCCGGTCAGCGTTTCGATTTCGGTCTTCGAGAAGACGTTCTCGATGAAGACGTAGCCGTCGCGGTCGTACGCCTCGACCTGTGCGGGCGTGAGCTGCATGGCGTCTCTCCCTAGTCGTTCCTTGTTCTTGCTTGCTAGACTAGCGCCCATGACCGACATCGTCGACCGCCTCATCGCCGTCTTCGACCAGCCCGCGGGCCACGCCGGCTATGGCGAGGGCATCAGCCAGCGCGAGCATGCCTTGCAGGCCGCGTGGCTTGCCGAGAAGGAAGGGGCGAGCCCCGCCCTCGTCGCGGCGGCGCTGCTGCACGACGTGGGGCATCTGCTGCACGGGCTCGGCGAGGACATCGCCGACAAGGGCGTCGACGGAAGGCACGAGGCGGTCGGGGCCGCGTTTCTGCTGCGCCATTTCGGCGAGGATGTCGTCGGGCCGGTGGCGCTGCATGTCGATGCCAAGCGCTATCTCGTCGCGGTCGAGCCGGGCTATGCCGAACGCCTGTCGGAGGCCTCGGTGCTGTCGCTGAAACTGCAGGGCGGGCCGATGTCGAAGGCGGAAGCCGACCGGTTCGCCGCCAAGCGCTTCGCGAAGGATGCACTTCGCCTGCGCCGCTGGGACGAGGAAGCCAAGCTCGTGGGCTATGCAACGCCCGAGCCGGCGCACTTCCGCAAATACGTCGAGGCAGCGCTGCGGCGCTGATCAGGCCGTCGTGCGTCGTGCCAGTTCGTAGAGGGCGATCGCCGCGGCGTTCGACACGTTGAGGCTTTCCACGCCCTTTTCCATCGGGATGCGCACGAGCAGGTCGCAGCGCTCGCGCGTCAGCCGGCGCAGGCCTTCGCCTTCGGCCCCCACGACCAGCGCGATCTTGCCCGTGAGGTCGGCCTGGTGGAGCGGCGTCTGCGCCTCGCCCGCAAGGCCCACGCACCAGAAGCCCGCGGCCTTCAGCCGGTCGAGCGCACGCGCGAGATTGACCACGCGCACGAAGGGCACGCGCTCCAGCGCACCCGAGGCGGCTTTCGCCATCACCGCCGTGGCGGCCGGCGAATGGCGCTCGGGCAGGATCACGGCGGCGACGCCGAAGCCGGCGCAGGAGCGCAGGATGGCGCCGATATTGTGCGGGTCGGTGACCTGGTCGAGTACCACGACGCGCGCGATGTCGTGGCCGTCGGTCGCGCGCACGATGTCTTCGAGGTCGGGATCCTCGAGCCCCTCG
>JBIKWI010000317.1:0-2670 GCA_044356395.1 Tagaea sp.
TTCCGGATTCTCCAACGGCAATACTACCTGACGATGGCGGCCCCGTTCGTCATCGACATGGTCATCACCGCCATCGTGGTCGCGAACGTCGCGAATGCCGACATCCTCGAACGCAACCTGCTGACGGGCGGCGTGCTGCTGCTCGCGGGCCTCCATCTCTACGCGCGCCGGCGCTATGCGCCGATCGCCGCGGCGCTGACCGGCGGCGTCGACATGAAGCGCATGGAGCGCGCGCTCACGCAGCTGCCGCTGCATTCGGCGAAGTGGGCGGGCACGGCCTATCTCGCCGTCATGTCGCTCCGGCTGCTGCCGCCGCTGCTGTTCGACGGATGGTCGCCGTTCGGCGAGGTCGACGGCACGCGGACGCCGACATGGCTCGACGCGAGCCTGACCATCGCGGTCTCCGGCGGCTTCATGTTCGTGGCGATCTATTTCGTCGCCAGCGATTTCCTCGAACGGCTGTGCGCGCGCATCTTCGCTGCGAGCGGGGCCAATCTCGGCCTGTTCTTCGGCCGCTTCGCCTCCAAGCTGGGCGTGGCGCTCGCCTTCTCGTCGGTCGCCCCGATGGTGCTGATCGCGGGCGACCTCGCCTCGTATTCGGGGGAACGGCTGACGGACGAGATCACGGTCGACCTGTCGGTCTCCGTGTTCGGCCTCGTGGCGCTGCTGTGGTGGGCGACGCGCACGCTGGGCCGGCCGCTCGCGCGGCTGGACGAGGGCATGCGGCTGGCGGCCGAAGGCGATCTCGGCGTGCGCCTGCCGGTGACCTCCAACGAGGAGATCGGCGCGCTGACCGCGCGCTTCAACGCGATGGTCGAGGGCCTGCGCGAGCGCGAACGCATCCGCGAGACCTTCGGCAAGTACGTGAGCGAGAGCGTGGCGGGCGAACTGCTGCGCGACGCGCCCGACGGCCGGCTCGACGGGCGCACGGCCGAGGCCACGCTGATGTTCACCGACATCGCCGGCTTCACCACGCTGTCGGAATCGCTGCCGCCCGCCGACGTGATCCGGCTGCTCAACGACTACCTGCCGCGCGTGGTCGAGCCGATCCAGCGCCACGGCGGCGTGGTCAACGGATTCATCGGCGACGGCCTGTTCGCGAGCTTCAACATGCCGCTCGCCGCCGCCGACCACGCCGCGCGCGCCGTGGCCGCCGCACGCGAGATCCAGAGCGCGCTGGCGGATTTCCGCACGGCGACGGGCGAAGCGCTCGTCACGCGCATCGGCATCAATACGGGCACCGTGGTGGGCGGCACGATCGGGGCGGGCGACCGGCTCAGCTACACGCTGCTGGGCGACGCCGTGAACGCCGCGGCACGGCTGGAAGCGCTCAACAAGCAGCACGGCACGACGATCCTGCTGAGCGAGGCCACGCGGACGGCCGCCGGCGGGGCCTTCGAGTACAGGCCGGTCGGCGAAGTGGAACTGCGCGGCCGGGCCGAGACGATGCGCGTGTTCACGCTGGCGGGGCGCCCCTCACCCTAGCCCTCTCCCGCAAGCGGGAGAGGGCTAGGGTGAGGGTGTCACGCGCCAGCTCACAGCCGCCGAACGACTTCGATCCATTCGCAGATGACCGGCGTTTCGTCGGAGAACGCGACACCGTGGCGGGCGGCACCGCGCCTGTACCAGTCGCCGATGACGGTCCGGAACCAGGCGAGCGTGCGCTCGCCCTCGCCATAGGCGCGGGCGAAATCCTCGTCCAGTTCGCCGAACGGGATACTCGTCACGCGCCAGGTGCGCACGATGGCCCGCGCCCGGCCCTTGCCGTCGAGCAGCACGCTGAGCGCGCCGACGAATGGGATCCGCCCGTCCGGATAGTCCCAGTCCGGCGACGAGGTCGCGGTCTTGGTTCCGTCGAGGATGAGCGCCGCCCCCTCGTCGGCGGATTCCGGCGTATCGCCGATCAACATCGGCTCGAAATAGTTGGCCGCCTCGTCCGGAAAGGCGGCTTCGAGGACGCGGCGCGCCTCGTCGTCCATGGCGCTACGCCTTCGGGATCACGCCGCGCCGGCGCAGGATCTCGATTTCCTCTTCCGCCCCGTCCTGTTCGGCGCCGCGTTCGCGGATCAGGAAGGCCGGGCGGTTGGAGATCACGCGCAGTTCCTTGACCGCCTTGCGCGGCAGCGGGATGCGCGCGTCCTTGCAGTAGGAAATGAGCGCGGCGGCCACCTCGTTGGCGGTGAACTTGCGCGCGACGATGCCGCCGTCGTCCTTTTCCAGATGCAGCGACAGCGTGATCTCGTCGGCGTCGAGCACGAGGCGGGTGATCTGGCCGACCGGCAGCGGCTTCTTGCGCATGCGCGCGAAGGCGCCGATGGCGCGCACCAGTTCGCTCTCCCGGAAGAAGATCAGCCGGTATTCCCAAACGCCCGGCGGCAGGCCGGCGGCCTTGCTCACGCGGCCCGCTTGGCGAGTTCGAGCGCCAGGAATTCCGGCGCCTCGGGCCCGGCGATGTGGACGACAAGGGCGAGCTTGCTGTCGAGCAGGTAGGTCTCCTTGGTCGACTTGAGCGGCAGGCGGATGCCCTTGTCCTTGCACATCAGGATCATCGCGGCGGACAGCGTGGCGCGGTCGAAGCGGTAGCGCTCGGGCCTGCCGTCCTTGGTCGCGAAGATCAGCTCGCAGTTGAGCGTCTCGGGATCGATCTTGAATTCCTCGGGCTGGCGCACG
>JBIKWI010000318.1:0-2647 GCA_044356395.1 Tagaea sp.
CGGCCGACCAGTCGCTGCTCGCCACGGTCGTGTCGACCGATCCGATCCACTTCTATTTCGACATCGACGAGCGCTCGTTCATCGCCTACACGCGCATGACCGCCGACGGCAACCGCCCGTCGGGCCGCGACGTGGGCGGCTTCGAGGTGTTCGCCGGCCTGCTGGACGAGCGCGACCTGCCGCGCCGGGGCCGCATGGAGTTCCTCGACAACCGCATCGACCCGGCCTCGGGCACGATGCGCGCGCGCGCGACCTTCGAGAACAGGGACGCGCTCCTCACGCCGGGCCTGTTCGGGCGCATCCGCGTGCCGGGCTCGAACGCCTACAAGGCCGTGCTCGTCCCCGACGAGGCGATCTCGGCCGACCAGGACCGCCGCCTCGTGTGGGTGGTGGCCGAGGACGGCAGCGTGGCCGTGCGTCTCGTGCGCCCGGGCCCGCGCATCGACGGTTACCGCGTGATCCGCAACGGCCTCGACGGCTCCGAGACGATCGTGATCGCCGGCCTCCAGCGCGTGCGCCCCGGCGGCAAGGTCGCACCCCAGCGCGTCGACCTTCCGGAAAAGCGCTAAGGGAGCCCGCGGCACATGCGCTTCGCCCATTTCTTCGTCGACCATCCGATCTTCGCGTCGGTGGTCTCGATCATCACGGTCATCCTCGGCGCCATCGCGTTCACGCAGCTGCCCGTGGCCGAGTATCCCGAGATCGCCCCGCCGACGATCGTCGTGCGCGCGAGCTATCCGGGTGCGGACGCGCAGACCGTCGCCGCGACGGTGGCCACACCGCTCGAGCAGGAAATCAACGGCGTGGAAGACATGCTCTACATGTCCTCCTACGCGACGGCCGACGGCTCGATGTCGCTGACCATCACGTTCAAGGCCGGCACCGACCTCGACAAGGCGCAGGTGCTCGTCCAGAACCGCGTGCAGATCGCTTCCGCGCGCCTGCCCGAGGAAGTGCGCCGCCTCGGCGTGACGACGCAGAAGAGCTCGCCCGACCTGATGCTGGTCGTGCACATGCTCTCGCCCGACGACAGCTACGACCAGCTCTACATCTCGAACTACGCGCTGCTGCGCGTGCGCGACCAGCTGCTGCGCATCGAGGGCGTGGGCGACCTCATCGTGTTCGGTGCGCGCGAATACGCCGTGCGCGTGTGGATGGACCCCGACAAGCTCGCCAGCTACGGCCTGTCGGCCGGCGACGTGGTGCGGGCACTTCGCGAACAGAACGTGCAGGTCTCGGGCGGTGCGCTGGGCACGCCGCCGTCGGAAGGGGCCGCCTTCCAGATCGC
Source organism: Tagaea sp. (assembly GCA_044356395.1). Lineage (GTDB taxonomy): Bacteria > Pseudomonadota > Alphaproteobacteria > CACIAM-22H2 > CACIAM-22H2 > Tagaea. The sequence continues at coordinate 1,289 of JBIKWI010000318.1, forward strand.
GGTCACCACGCAAGGGCGCTTCGACGACCTGCGCCAGTTCCGCGACGTGATCGTGCGCTCGGGCGAGGGCGGGCGGCTCGTGCGCGTGGGCGACGTGGCGCGCCTCGAACTGGGTGCCAAGGAATACGTCACCAACTCGTACCTCAACGGCAAGCCCGCCGTGGCGCTGGCGGTGTTCCAGCGGCCGGGGTCCAACGCGCTGGAGACCGCCGACGCGATCCTGGGCCGCATGGCCGAGCTCAAGAAGAACTTCCCCGTCGGCGTCGACTACCAGGTCGTCTACAATCCGACGAGCTTCATCCAGGAATCGATCAACGCGGTCTACACGACGCTCGTCGAGGCGATCCTGCTCGTGGCCCTCGTCGTGCTCGTCTTCCTGCAGAGCTGGCGTGCCGCCCTCATCCCGATCCTCGCGATCCCGGTGTCGCTGATCGGCACGTTCGCCGTACTGCTCGAGTTCGGCTTCTCGCTCAACGTGCTGACGCTCTTCGGCATGGTGCTGGCCATCGGCATCGTCGTCGACGACGCGATCGTCGTGGTCGAGAACGTGGAACGCAACATCGCCGAGGGCATGAGCCCGCGCGACGCCGCGCACACGACGATGGACGAGGTGGGAACCGCGGTCATCGCCATCGCGGTCGTGCTGTCGGCCGTGTTCATCCCGTCGGCCTTCGTGCCGGGCCTGCAGGGCCAGTTCTACCGCCAGTTCGCGGCCACCATCGCGGTCGCGACGGTGCTGTCGGCGTTCAACTCGCTCACGCTGTCGCCCGCACTCGCCGCGATCATGCTGAAGAAGCACGACCCGCACCACGTGCCGACCAATCCGGTGTCGCGGTTCGCCGGCAAGGCCGCCGGCCTGTTCAACCGCGGCTTCGACCGCATGGGCGACGGCTACGCCAAGGCGACCGGCATCCTCGTGCGGCGCAAGGCGCTGATGCTGGGCGTCTACGTGGCACTCGGGGCCGCGACAGCGTGGATCGGCATGGCCGTTCCCACGGGCTTCATCCCGCCGCTCGACCGCGGCTACGCGATCGTGGCCATCCAGCTGCCCGACGGCGCCTCGCTCGAGCGTACCGACGCGGTGGTACGCCGCGCTTCCGAGATCATGCAGGCCACGCCGGGCGTCAAGGACGCCGTCGCCTTCGCCGGCTTCTCGGGTGCGACCTTCACCAATTCGCCCAACGCCGCCGTCGTGTTCACGGGCTTCACGCCGTTCGCCGAGCGCGTGCGCGACGGGCTGACCTCGTCGGTCATCGTCGGCCAGCTCTTCGGACGTCTCCAGCAGATCCAGGAAGCCTTCATCATCGCCATCCCGCCGCCGTCGGTCCCCGGCATCGGGTCGCTGGGCGGCGTGAAGCT
>JBIKWI010000319.1:0-2646 GCA_044356395.1 Tagaea sp.
TGGTGGCGGCGGTTTCAGCCGACCGCGCGCACGGCGCATTCGGCACCGCTGAGGCGGCTGCGCGGACCCGCCCGCATCACCTGGCCGGGCAGGGGGCGACCGAGATATGCCTCGACCCGTCGCGCCACCGCGCAGAGCGCGTCGAGGTCGATGCCGGTCTCGATCCCGAGTTCGTGCATCAGGTTGACCACGTCTTCGGTGCAGACATTGCCAGTGGCGCCGGGCGCGAAGGGGCAGCCACCGAGGCCGCCGATGCTGCCCTCGTAGTCGGTCACGCCGAGTTCGAGCCCGGCGACGATATTGACCAGACCCAGGCCGCGGGTGTTGTGGAAATGCAGCGCCAGCCGCAGTTCGGGGCAGGCGTCGCGCACCGCCTGGACGGCCGCGCGCACGATCGGCGGCGTACCCATGCCGGTGGTGTCGCCGAGGGCGACATGTCCGATGCCCATGGCGTGCATCGCGCGCGCGACCTCGGCGACCTTGGCCGGCGGCACATCGCCCTCGAACGGGCAGCCGAAGGCGGTCGAGATCGAACCATGCACCGTCAGGCCATGGCCGGCGGCGAGATCCATGATCGCCCGGAAACCGTCCAGCGAGGCGGCGATCGGCCGGTTGACGTTGGTGCCGTTATGGGTCTCGGAGGCGGAGACGAAAAGCAGGATCGAGCGCGCGCCCGCGCGGATCGCGTTCTCCGCGCCGCGCAGATTCGGCACCAGACAGACGAACTCCGCGCCGCTGGTCTTGCCGATGCCCGCGAGCACCTCGGCGGCGTCGGCCATCTGCGGTACCGCGCGCGGGCTCACGAAGGACGTCACCTCGAGCTTGCGCACACCGGCGGCGACGATCGCGTCGATGATCTCGATCTTGGTGGCGGTCGGAACGAACGCGTGTTCGGCCTGGAACCCGTCGCGGGTGCCGACATCGCAGATCGCGACCGCTTTGGGGAATGGCATGGCCCCGTCTCCGTCGCAAGCTCCGGCCGGCGCCGCGGCGCCGGCCGGCTCGTGCGGTGGTCAGCCGACCGCGCGCAGCTGCGGCCGGTTCATCGAGCGGCGGATCGCGGCGCGCGCCTTGTCGCACATCTCGTCGATGTGCTTCTCCTCCGCCACGAATTGCGGCGCCAGGATCAAGGTGTCGTAGGTGATGCGCGCCAGCAGCCCGTTGTTGAACAGGTCCTGCAGCATCTCGTAGCCGCGCACGCCCGGCTTGCCGTCTACGGGTTCGAAGTCGATCGCGCCGAGCAGGCCGATGCCGCGGGTGTCCGTCACGATCCCGAATTCCTTGAAGCTGGCGATCTGCTCGAGGAAATAGGTGGAAAGCTTCTTCGCGCGCGCGAACAGGCCTTCGCTCTCGTAGATGTCGAGCGCCGCCAGCGACGCCGCGCAGGCTGCGGGATTGCCCGACCAGGTGTAGCCGTGGAAGAACTCGATGCCCTTCGCGGGGCCGGCTTCGGTCACCGTGCGGTAGACCTTCTCGTTCGCGACCACGGCGCCCATGGGGATGACGCCGTTCGTGATCGCCTTGGCGAGCGTCATGATATCGGGCAGGACGCCGAAGGCGTCGGCGGCGAAATTCTCGCCCAGTCGTCCGAACCCGGTGATGACCTCGTCGTAGACCAGCAGGATGCCGTGGCGGTCGCAGATCTCGCGGATGCGCTGCAGATAGCCCTTGGGCGGCGGCAGGATGCCGATCGAGCCGGCGATCGGCTCGATGAAGACCGCGGCGATCGTGTCGCCGCCGTAAAGGTCGACATGGCGCTGCAGGTCGTCGGCGAGATCGGCGCCGGTGTCGGCCTGGCCCATGACGAATTTATGCTCGGGCGGGCGGGTGTGGCGCATGTGGCTGATGCCCGCGAGCAGCGGGCCGAAGGCTTCGCGGTTGCGCACCATGCCCGACAGCGACGTGCCGCCGAAATTGACGCCGTGATAGGCCTTTTCGCGGCAGACGAACCGGACGCGCTGCGACTGGCCCTTCGCGCGATGATACTGGAGCGCCATCTTCATGGCGCTTTCGACCGCCTCGGAGCCGGAATTGGCGAAGAACACGTAGTCGAGGTCGCCGGGCGTCATCGCGGCGATGCGGCGCGCGACTTCGAACTGCAGCGGATGCCCGAACTGGAAAGGAGGGGAGTAGTCGAGTTCGAGCAGCTGCTTGTGGACAGCGTCGGCGATCTCGCGCCGGCCATGGCCGGCCGGGATGCAATAGAGACCGGAGCAGCCGTCGATCAGCGACTCGCCGCGATGGTTCTTGAGATAGACGCCCTTGGCCTCGACGAAGATCCGGGGCTCCTGCTTGAAGTGCTTGTTCGCGGTGAAGGGCATCCACAGTTCTTCGAGCGAATTGGGTTTGGTCGTCATCTTGGTCCCCTGGACTTGCTGGCGCGGTTGGCGCGGATCTCGGAGAACGGCAGGATAGGACCACTCGGCCCGGCGCGCCACCGGCAAGGGCCGCAGCCCGGGGGCGCGGTGGTGGCCTGGATCGGCCCTGCCCGAGACGGCATCTTGGCGCTAGATTGGGCATACCCGGCAACCCCACGGAGTCGTCCATGCGCATCGGCGTTCCCAAGGAGATCAAGGTCCGCGAGTATCGCGTCGGCCTGACACCAACCAATGTCCGGGAACTCGTCGCCCATGGGCACAGCGTGCT
>JBIKWI010000139.1:0-9456 GCA_044356395.1 Tagaea sp.
ACGGGAGGCTAGGCATGGCCGTGCGCGTGCAGCGCGAGGATTTCGACGTCGGCGCCGAACTGGCGGCGCTGACGGCCGGGCGCACCGACATCGGCGCGCTGACGAGCTTCGTCGGCCTCGTGCGCGATATCGGCGGCGGCGCCATGACGCTCGAACACTATCCGGGCATGACGGAGAAGGAGCTTGCCGCGGTCGAGCGCGAAGCCCACGCGCGCTGGAAACTGTCGGCCACGCTGATCGTCCACCGCTACGGGCGGCTCGATCCCGGCGACCGGATCGTCCTTTGTGCCGCCGCATCGCCGCACCGGGAAGCCGCATTCGAGGCCTGCAATTTCCTGATCGACTGGCTCAAGACGCGCGCCCCTTTCTGGAAGCTCGAGGAAACGCCGCAAGGCCCGAAGTGGGTCGAGGCGAAGGCCGACGACGACGCGGCCGCCGAACGATGGAAGGATCGCGGATGAACGCCGAAGCGCTCCGGCCGCGCCAGCTCGCGATCCATTTCGCGTGCGGCTTTCTTGCCGTACTGCTGTTCCATCAGGGCGCCATCCTGACGCTGAACCTGCTCGGCATCATTCCCAACGGACCGTTCCAGACGCGGCCGATCCCGCCCTTCGGCGTCCCGGCATTCGTCAACCAGGCTTTCTGGGGCGGGGTCTGGGGGATCGTCTACGGTCTCGTGCGCGCGCGGATTCCCGCGGCGCTGCCCGTCGCTGCGGCCGGATTCCTTTTCGGCGTCGTCGGGCCGACGTTTTTCGGCTGGTTCGTGCTTGCACCGCTGCGCGGCCTGCCGGTCGCGGGCGGGTTCGTGCCCGCCAACATGATGCGCGGCATCTTCATCAACGGCACGTTCGGACTTGGCCTTGCACTTATCGCGGCCTTTGCCGGCCGGTTCACGGCGCGGCCCGAACCGGCTCCTGCGCCCGACGCCTGAGCGCTTCTTCAAGCGCGGCCGCCCGCGCAGGCTCTCCCGCCGAGACGCAGATGCGCGCCGCCCGCTCGATGAGCGCCTGACGCTCGCGTCGGGCCATCGTGCGCGAATCGCGACCGAACAGACGCAGCAGCGGATCGAGCAGCCGATGCGCCGGTCCCGGCTCGGGCGTCGTTGCCGCGAGCCGGGCCAGCGCTTCTTCGTAGGCAGCGACGAGTTCGCCGTCGGGCGTCACTGGATCGGGAAGTCGACCTCGCCGCGCGTGGCCCGGCCAAAATCCTCGATCAGCGCCTTGGTGATTGCGCCGGGCGTGAACTTGTACTCGCCGATCTCGCCGACCGGCGTGATCTCGGCGGCCGTGCCGGTCAGGAAAACTTCCTGCGCCTTGGCAAGCTCGTCGGGCCAGATCGCCCGTTCGACGACCTGGATCTGGCGGGCCTTCGCCATCGCGATGACCGAACGGCGCGTGATCCCGTCGAGGAAACAGTCGGGCTTGGGCGTATGCAGGACGCCGTCGATCGCAAGGAAGACGTTGGCGCCGGTCGCCTCGGCGATCTGGCCGCGCCAGTCGAGCATCAGCGCGTCGGCATAGCCGTTCTTCTCGGCCTCGTGCTTGGACATCGTGCAGATCATGTAGAGACCGGCGGCCTTCGACGCGGTCGGGGCGGTGTTCGGCGCCGGCCGGGACCACTTGGCCCAGCTCATGCGGATGCCCTTGTCCTTGTCCTGGAAGTAGCTGCCCCAGGCCCACGTCGCGATCGCGACGTTGATCTTCGACTGCTGGGCCGAAACGCCCATCATCTCCGAGCCGCGCCAGGCGATCGGGCGGACATAACAGTCGGGCTGGCCGTTTGCGGCCACGACTTCGTTCGTCGCCGCGTCGATCTGATCGACCGTATAGGGAATCTCGAAACCGAGGATGCGGGCCGAATCGATCAGGCGCTGCGAATGCTCGCGCAAGCGGAAGACCTTGCCGCCATAGGCCCGCTCGCCCTCGAAAACGGCCGAGGCGTAGTGAAGGCCGTGGGAAAGGACGTGCAGCTTCGCGTCGCGCCACGCGACGAGCGCGCCGTTCCACCACACAAATCCGTCGCGATCGTCAAAAGGCACCAGAGCCATGGCATTTCCCCTCGTCCAGATCATTTCCTTCGCCGGAATCGGTCCCGACGTAACATTCGCCCGTTTTGGGCTTGCCACAAGAAACACTCTTGCGGCATATATGTCAACATCACTGACGTATTTCGGTTATGAAGCTTTCACATGCCTGAATTGCGGACCGGCCTGCACCATCTCTATCTGCGCGACGAGGATCTCCGCCTCGGTATCGAGCTGCTTTTCTATGCCTATCGCGATTTCACGGCCGAGCCCGACCGGATGCTCGACGAGATCGGGCTGGGCCGCGCGCATCATCGCGCGATCTACTTCGTCGGCCGCTACCCCGGCATAAATGTCGGCGAGCTGCTCGCGATCCTGCGGATCACCAAGCAGAGCCTGTCGCGCGTGCTGGGCGAACTGGTCCGCAAGGGCTACATCGCCCAGCGTCCCGGTGCCGTCGATCGCCGCCAGCGCCGGCTCGAACTGACCGAACACGGGGCGGCACTCGAGCGCAAGCTCTCCGAGAACCAGCGCCGCCGCATCGCGGCCGCATATCGTGCCGCCGGCCCCAACGCGGTGGAAGGCTTCCGGCGCGTGATGCTGGGCCTCATCGACGAGCGCGACCGCGGCAAGGTTGCCGGCGAGCCGGCAAAGACCCAGACTGCCGTTTCGGGGCGGCGATAGTTCCCGGCGTGGCCCGGCAACCGGCGAACGCCACAGTTGGCAGGTGGAGCCGCCGCACCTACATTCAAATCCATGGATGAGGCCGCCCACCTTCTGGTCGTCGATGACGATACGCGGACCCGCGAACTGCTTCGCCGGTTCCTGGCCGAGCGCGGCTATCGGGTCGCGACTGCTGCCGATGCCAAGGAGGCCGAGTCCCAGCTTGCCGCCATCGCGTTCGATCTCGTCGTGCTCGACGTCATGCTGCCCGGCGAAGACGGCATGGAGTTCACCCGCCGCCTGCGCGCGGCCAAGCGCGACGTGCCGATCGTGCTGCTGACCGCACGCGGCGAGACGGCCGACCGCATCTCCGGCCTGTCTTCCGGCGCCGACGACTATCTGCCCAAGCCGTTCGAGCCCGAGGAACTGCTTCTGCGCGTGCGCAACATCCTGCGCCGGGCACCGCCGCCGCCCGCCGAGGCGCCCGAAGAGGTCGCGTTCGGCGCCTTCAGGTTCGCCCTCGGGCGCGAGGAACTGACGCGCGGCAGCGAGCACGTCAAGCTGACCTCGGCGGAAGCATCCCTGCTGAAGGTCCTGGCAACCTCGGCGAACGCGCCGGTCAGCCGCGACGACCTGCTGCGCCGCTCGCGCCTGTCGGGCAACGCGCGCACGGTCGACGTGACGGTCACCCGCCTGCGGCCCAAGATCGAGGACGACCCGCGCAACCCGCGCTTCCTGCAGACCGTGCGCGGCGCGGGCTACCTGCTGCGGACGGATTGAGCGGCCGATGACGACACTCACCAATCTCGCCCGCCGCTGGATGCCGCGCTCGCTGTTCGCGCGGGCCCTGATAATTCTCGTGACCCCGATGGTGCTGGTCCAGATCGTCGCCGGCTTCGTTTTCTACGACCGGGTGTGGGACACGGTCTCGCGCCGTCTGTCCAACGCGATCGCGGGCGAGGTCGCGAGCGTCGTGCAGGCGATCGGCCGCTATCCGGACGCGGCCGACCGGGCGTGGCTGTTCCAGACCATGCAACTCGCCTATGGGTCGTCCTACGACTTCCAGCCCGGCGCCATCCTCGAGCGGACCGGGCCGGCGGAGCCCGGCACGATCCTCGAGCACTATCTCGTCGTGGGCCTCGACGAACGGGTCCGCCGACCTTTCCTGCTCGACGCCTGGGGCGATCCGGACGATCTCCGGCTTGCCGTCCAGCTGCCGGACGGCGTCCTGCGCCTGGCGACGTCGCGTCAGCGCGTTTTCACGACGAACGTCTACGTCTTCCTGCTCTTCATGATCGGCACGTCGCTGATCCTGATCGCGGTGGCGTCGGCCTTCATGAACAACCAGGTCCGGCCGATCAAGCGGCTCGCCGATGCGGCGGATGCCTTCGGCAAGGGACGCGACGACGCCGAATTCCGCCCCTACGGCGCGTCGGAAGTGCGCCAGGCGGCATCGGCCTTCGTGACGATGCGCGAGCGCATCCGCCGATACATGGCGCAGCGCACGGAAATGCTCGCCGGCATCAGCCACGACCTGCGCACGCCGCTCACCCGCATGAAACTCGAACTGGCGATGCTCGGCGACCATCCGTCGTCCGCCGGGCTGAAGACCGACGTCGCCGACATGGAGCGCATGGTCGATTCGTATCTCGCGTTCGTGCGCGGCGAAGGCGAAGAGAAGATCGAAGAGGCGGACCTGTCGGTCTTGCTGGCCGAGCTGGTCGCCGCGACGCAGCGCGGCGGCCATTCGGTCGCGCTGAATGTCGAGGGCGACATGCGAGTGTCGCTCCGCCCTCACGCGATCAAGCGCAGCCTCGAGAATCTCGTCGCCAACGCGGTCCGGCACGCGGCGCAGGTCCGCATCCAGGCGACGCGCCATGCCGGCGAAATCGAGATCGTCATCGACGACGACGGTCCGGGCATCCCGCCGGAATCGCGCGAAGACGTCTTCAAGCCGTTCTTCCGGCTCGATGCGGCGCGCAACGTGGAGACGGGCGGCGTCGGTCTCGGCTTGACGATCGCGCGGGATGTCATACGCGGGCATGGCGGCGACGTCCGCATCGACGAATCTCCGCTCGGCGGAGCACGCGCCCGGATCCGTCTTCCTTTGTAGGCAAGTTTCGCCTTAGCAATCTGTTAACCTGCGGTCTCTAACGTTCAAGACGTCGGCGACGGCACGCGCGGACTCACATCCGGTGACGCTGCCGCCGATACAACCGCCCCGGCCGGCGATCGCCGCCGGGGCGGTCCAATTTCCGGGTCGAGATCCGCGGATATTGATGCTTGCCGCCCGCCTGCGACGGGCGTATGTCCCTGCGACCCTTCCGCAAGGATGCCCCCAGATCGATGTCGTCCGCCCCGCCGCAAGGCGCTTCCACACGCCGCACATTCGCGATCATCTCGCACCCCGACGCCGGCAAGACGACGCTGACCGAAAAGCTCCTGCTGTTCGGCGGCGCCATCCGCCTTGCCGGGCAGGTCAAGGCGCGCGGCGAGCGGCGGCGCGCGCGCTCGGACTGGATGGCCATCGAACAGGCGCGCGGCATCTCGGTGACGAGCTCGGTGATGACGTTCGACTATTCGGGCGTCACGTTCAATCTTCTGGACACGCCGGGCCACGAGGATTTCAGCGAGGACACCTACCGCACGCTGACGGCCGTCGATTCGGCCGTCATGGTCATCGACGCGGCGAAGGGCATCGAGATCCAGACGCGCAAGCTGTTCGAGGTCTGCCGGCTTCGCGACATCCCGATCTGCGTGTTCGTCAACAAGGTCGACCGCGAGGGCCGCGACCCGTTCGACCTGCTCGACGAGATCGAGAAGACGCTCCAGCTCGACGTCAGTCCTTTCGTGTGGCCCGTCGGGATGGGCTCGGACTTCCACGGCTGCTACGACCTTCGCGGCAACCGTTTCCTGACCGGCAAGCCGGGCGGACCTTACGAGCGCGCGATCCCGATGACGGGACCGGACGATCCCGCACTGGACGCGCTCGTCGCGGAGCGCCCGCTGCGCGAGTTCCGCGAAGCGGCATCGCTCGCCTTGTCGGCCTATCCGGGGCTGGAGCTCGACGCCTACCGGGCCGGCAACATGACGCCGGTGTTCTTCGGCAGCGCGCTCAAGGACTATTCCGTCGAGACGCTGATCCAGGGGCTGGCCGAGTTCGCCCCGCCGCCGCGCCGGCAGCCGGCGCAGCCGCGTTCGGTCGAGCCGGATGAAGAGCGCGTCACCGGCTTCGTGTTCAAGGTCCAGGCCAACATGGACCCCAACCACCGCGACCGCATCGCGTTCCTGCGGCTTTGCTCGGGCCGGTTCAGGCGCGGCATGAAGCTCAAGCAGGTGCGGACCGGCAAGTCCATCGCCGTCCACAGCCCGATCTTCTTCTTCGCCCAGGAGCGCGAGCTTGCCGAGGAAGCGCTCCCCGGCGACATCATCGGGATCCCCAACCACGGGACACTGCGCGTCGGCGACACGCTGACCGAGGGCGAGGATCTGCGTTTCACCGGGATCCCGAATTTCGCGCCCGAAATCCTGCGCCGCGTGCGGCTCGACGATCCGATCAAGGCCAAGCAGATGCGGCGCGCGCTCGAAGACCTTGCAGAGGAAGGCGTGACGCAGGTCTTCCGGCCGGTCCTCGGGTCGCAATGGATCGTCGGGGTTGTCGGCCCGCTGCAGATCGAAGTCCTCGCAAGCCGCATCGCGGCCGAATACGACGTCAAGGTCGGCTTCGAGCCAGCGCCCTACGAGACCGCGCGCTGGATATCGAGCGAGGACCCTGCCCTGCTCAAGAAGTTCGTCGAAAGCAACCGCGGTAGCCTCGCGGAGGATCGCGACGACGCGCCGGTATTCATGGCACGCAACGCCTGGGAACTGAACCGCACGACCCAGGACTGGCCGGGCATCACCTTCCGCACCACGCGCGAACGCGGCTAGCGGACGCTCAGCTCCCGGCGGGGGGCGCCGAGGACATTTTCACGACGGGCTTCACCTGGCCCTTCTCGATCTCGGCGACGGTTCCGGTGATGTATTCGATCGGCACGCTCGCGACGATACCTTCGGACGGCATCGAGATCATGAACGCGATCTGGCCGCCGACATTGACGAGGTTTTTCTTCGATTTCATCGGCAGCGGGATCTTCCGCTTGCGGCACAGCATGATGAGCGCCGCCGTCATCTGCGCGTCCTGGATGTGAAGTTCCGAACTGGTCCCGTCCTTCTTCTTGACCTCGATCTTGAACGACAGGGTGTCCCGGTCGATCGACAGCTTGGTCGCCCGACCATTGGGCGGCGGCTCGCCTTGCGTCCGCTTCCAGTCGAAAGCCGCCGCGACGAGATCGAGATTCTCGAAGAAGATGACGCGATATTCGCTGGCCACGTGGCCACCGCCTTGTCGTTATGTGGCTGGAAGATTTAACACGAAACCCGATTCATGGCATCTGTCAGAAGCCTCGCGCCGGGCCAGAAGAGCGTCTAATGTCAGGCATTCCGCCCGATGGATGAGATGCAAAGCCGCGATTTCCAGTTTGCCTGTACCGCGACGCTGACCGCCAACGAAGGCCGCGAACGGCTCGCCTCGCGTAGCTTCAGTGCCGTGGATACCGCGGCGGACTGGGCGCTCGCGACCGCCGGCCGGCTCAAGGAAGCGCTCGGGAAAGGGCCCTATGGCCAGGTCGAGTTGGCTCTCGGGATCGCGATCGAAGGGCGCCTTGCCGATGATCCGGACGCGCGGACGACGCTGGTGTTTTCCGGAACGCTCGCGCACGCGACCGACACGCTTGCGGCCCACGTCCGGAGCTTCGAAGCCGACACGATCCCCAAGCTGCGTGCCCAGGCCGCCGCCCGGCGCAAGGCCAAGCGCGCAGGTATCCTGCGAAAGCTGGGACTGGTTGCCGGGGTCGCCGCTTTCGTCGGTCTCGTCTTCGTCGTCTATCGCTTCGTTCCGCCCATTCTAGACCCCGAGCGTGCCGCAGAGGTAATCCTTGCCCGCCCGCCCCCCGAAGTCGCCGGGCGCTGGTCCCTCGGTCAGACGACCGCCAACTGCGAAACGAACTTCGTGGAGTTTGCCGCCGGCCGATACGAAGCCGTCGTGGCCGGCAACCGCCAGCGCTTCGCGGCCGCCTACTCCCAACCCGTGTCGGGAACCATGCGCGTCGAATATGCCGAGGGCGGCATTCGGCTCGCCCAGATATTCAGGCTCGGGCCGGAACAGGGCCGGATGTCGATCGCCGGCGTGGAATCCAGCGTACCCGAGATCGAGGCCGCAGCCCGTCGCGCGATCGGCACGTGGCTGACCAAATGCCCGGAGCAGGCACGCTAGCGACATCTCGAATATACTTATTAATTAACCACTTTTTCATTCCGGGAATGCATCAATCCCGGCCTCAGACTGCATGTCCCGGGTGACCGTATCTTGGCAAAGACCGTTCGAGCGGATTGGGCGTGGCGCGCCGCGACGATGCGGAATCTGGTTCCGTCGGCGCTTCTGTTCGTCGTGCTCGCCGCGATGTGGACCTACGTGTCCCTCGCCGACCGCAACGCCCGGATCGCCGCGAATGCGCAGGAGTTCGCCGACATGTCCGACGCGGTATCGGACACGATCGCACGCCGGGTCGCCAACCGGCTGCGGGGTCCAGCAACTCACGCGCGAAGGCGCGCTCGACGATCCCAGGCGTTTCGACATCGCGGCGGCCACGACCCACGAGATCGCCCGGGAGTTCCTCGCGATCAATCTCTTGGACGCCGAGCGCCGCATCGTCCGGACATGGCCGCAGGCCGAGAACTCGGACCTGATCGGGCGCATCGTCGGCCAGTCGCCGTCGATCGTCGAACTGCTCGACGCCGCCCGGGATACGGACACCGCGCGCAGTTCGGGCATCGTCGACCTCTTCCAGGGCGGCAAGGGGATCGCCAGCTACTTTCCGATCTGGCGGGACGGCCGGTTCGTCGGCTACGTCAATGGCGTTTTCAGGATCGAGGCGCTCGAGCAGCTTCTCGGTACGCCGCGAGCGATGCGCTATGCATGGCGGATCGACACCGACGAACAGGCGGCGGCTTCGCTCGAGGCCGGCGTGCGTCGTCTCCGGATTCCGCTCCTCGACCGCACGCTGACGGTCGAGTTCGCCGAAGCTGCACACGCCGAGTCCGATGATTTTCTTTTTCCGGGGCTTGCGGTCGGCATCTTCTTATCGCTGGTCTGCGCCGTGCTGACGTTCGTCGGGCTCAATGCGAGGTATACGGCCGCCCGCGACGAGGCGATGCTGTCGAGCATCCTGACGGCAGCACCGGACGCGATCATATCCCTGGACGAAAACCGCCGTATCCGCGTCTTCACGCCGGCTGCCGAGAAGATGTTCCAGAGATCGGCCGAATCGATGATCGGCGAGCCGCTCGATGCGCTTCTGCCGGATGCCGCGCGGCCCGTCCATCATGCCCATGTCGAGCAGTTCGCGGCCTCGCCGAGCCGCGAAAGGCGGATGGGCGATTGGCGCCTCATCCGCGGGCTTCGCGCCGACGGCCAGACGTTTCCCGTGATGGTCCAACTCGCCAAGTCGCAGTTCGAGGGCGAACGGCTGATGACCGCGGTCCTGCGGGACATGACCGACATGGAGCGCATGAACGGCGAACTGGTCTCGCTGGCGGACGAGCGCGCGCGACAGGCGGAAAGAGCCGAGGCCGCCAATCATGCCAAGACGATGTTCCTCGCCACCATGAGCCACGAACTCCGGACCCCGCTCAACGCGATCATCGGGTTCTCGGACATCGCCGTACGGGAG
>JBIKWI010000140.1:0-9425 GCA_044356395.1 Tagaea sp.
AGGCCGGCATCGGCGGGATCGCCGTCGCCGCGGCCACGGCGGCGGGTGCCGTCGTGGTCATCGGCGCCGGGCGCGCGGTCGCCCGGATGTTGACGATCTTCTTGTCGGGCAGCGGCATCGCGGCGGCGATCGCCTCGATGCCGGTGGCCACGACCGACACGCGCATGCGGCCGTTGAGGCTCTCGTCGAAGGTCGAGCCGAAGATGATGTTGGCTTCCGGATCGACCTCGTCGCGGATCCGGTTGGCCGCCTCGTCGACCTCGAACAGAGTCATGTCCATGCCGCCGGTGATGTTGATGAGAACGCCCTTGGCGCCCTTCATCGAAACGTCGTCGAGCAGCGGGTTCGAGATCGCCTTCTGGGCGGCGTCGATGGCGCGGTTGTCGCCCTCGGCCTCGCCCGTGCCCATCATCGCCTTGCCCATCTCGCCCATCACCGAGCGGATGTCGGCGAAGTCGAGATTGATGAGGCCCGGCATCACCATCAGGTCGGTGACCCCGCGCACGCCCGAGTACAGCACGTCGTCGGCCATCTTGAAGGCGTCGGCGAAGGTCGTGCGCTCGTTGGCCACCCGGAACAGGTTCTGGTTCGGGATGATGATGAGCGTGTCGACCGTCTGCTGCAGTTCCTCGATGCCCGCTTCGGCAAGGCGCATGCGGTTCTGCCCTTCGAAGTGGAAGGGCTTGGTCACCACGCCGACCGTCAGGATGCCGTGCTCGCGGCACGCCCGCGCGATGACCGGGGCGGCACCGGTACCGGTACCCCCGCCCATGCCGGCGGCGACGAACACCATGTGCGAACCCTGGATGTGCTCCAGCAGGTCGCCCATCGATTCTTCCGCCGCCACGCGGCCGACGTCGGGGCGCGATCCCGCACCCAGCCCCTGCGTGACGCCCACGCCGAGCTGGAGCTTGCGTTCGGCGATCGACTGGCCGAGCGCCTGGGCGTCGGTGTTGGCGACGACGAATTCCACGCCTTCGAGCTTGGCGCGGATCATGTTGTTGACGGCGTTGCCGCCGGCACCGCCCACACCGACGACGGTGATGCGCGGCTTGAGTTCGCTGGGCTGGATTCCGAGTGTGATGGCCATGGTCGTTACCTCCGATCCCTGTGAGTTCCGAGAAGCTGGTTGATCTGGTGGCCCGGTTTTCGCGGGCCGAGACGGTGTCGTGGTCTTGCGTTGCGCGGCGAAGGTCCTTCCGTCATAGGTTCTCCTTCAGCCACATCCCGAAACGGCCGAACATGCCGGCACCCTGGGCGGGTACGGCCTCGGTCCGCATGGATTCCGTGCCCTTGGCGAGGGCGAAGGCGACGAGCCCGGCGCACGCCGCGAAGGCGGGGCCGCCGGTCTGGTCGGCGAGACCCTGCAGGCGGATGGGCTTGCCCATGCGCACCTGCTTGTCGAGAACCATGGCGGCAAGCTCGCGCACGCCCTGGAGCTGTGAGGCACCGCCCGTGAGCACGACGCGACGGCCCGCGATGCGGTCGAAGCCCGATGCCTCGAGGCGCTGGCGCACCATCTCGAACGTCTCTTCCAGACGCGGTGCGATGATCCCGGTCAGGATCGACTTGGGCACGTGGTTGGCCTGCGCGTGCTCTTCCTCGCCCACCAGCGGCACGTCGATGATCTCGCGCTCGTCGGCGGCGGACGGGATGCAGCTGCCGTGCAGCGTCTTCATCCGTTCGGCGTAGGCGAGCGGCGTCGACAGCCCGCGCGCGATGTCGTTGGTCACGTGCGCGCCGCCGACCGAGATCGTGTCGGCGTAGACGCAGTGCCCGTCGAAGAACACGGCGAAGGACGTTGTCCCGCCGCCCATGTCGACGACGCAGGTGCCGAGGTCGATCTCGTCCTCGACGAGGCAGGCGAGGCCCGCGGCATAGGCCGGCACGACCACGTCCTCGACTTCCAGATGGCAGCGCGCGACGACGCTTTCGAGATTGCGCACGGCGGCCGAACCGGCCGTCAGCATGTGCATGTTGACGCCGAGCCGGTCGCCGCACATGCCGCGCGGATCGCGGATGCCGCGGCTGCCGTCGATCGTGAAGCCGACGGGGATCTGGTGGATGAGACGCCGGTCGGGCGCTCCTTGCGTCTGGCGCGCCTGGTCGAGCACCTTGCGCAGGTCGTGTTCGGCGATCTCGTGGCCGGAGATCGCGACCTCGACCGGCACGGTGCGCGACTGCGGATGGCCGCCGATCAGGTTGACGACGACGCTCTTGAGCGTCTCGCCCGCCATCTTCTCGGCCGCCGAGACGGCCGACAGGATCGAGTTCTCGGCGTCCTCGAGGTCGACGATGGCGCCGCCCTTCACGCCGTGGCTGATCTGGTGGCCGATGCCCACGACGCGGGCCGAGCCGTCGGGCTCTGCCTTGGCGACGAAGCAGGCCACCTTGGTCGAGCCGAGGTCGAGGGCCGCGATCAGGCCGTTCCGGGATTTCCGCTTGCTCTTGCGCACGCTGGGTGGCTCCTCAGGTCGGCTTGTTGGGGCGGCGTGCCGGGATCGGCGCCGTCTGCGTCGGGATGGCGGTCGGCTGGTCCCTGCCGACGCGCAGGATCAGGCGGTCGGGCAGGCGCAGGTCGACCGCGACGAGATTGCGGTCGATGAGGCCGTTGTCGCGCGCGAGCTGCGCCAGCCGTTCGTAGGCGGCACCGGGATTGGCCTCGGGCAGGTTGACGTCCACGCCGTTGTCGAGGCGCAGGTTCCAGCGCCGCCCGCCCACGCGCACGGCGGCGGCGACGCGGGCCATCAGCGCCGGCTCGGTCTCCAGCAGGGCGATCAGCGCGCCGGCATGCTCGGGCGCGTCGTCGCCCACCACGATGGGGCGGTCGGCGAAGCGGGCGGGATCGGTGCCGGGGATTTCCTTGCCCTGCGAGTCGATCAGCGAGAAGCGGCCCTGGCGCTGCCACAAGGCGAGGGGCACGCGCTCTTCGATCTGCACGAGGATCGTGTCGGGCAGGCGGCGCTCGACGGTGGCGGCGTAGACCCAGGGAAGCTTCTCGAGCTCGGCCTTGGCCGCATAGGGATCGAAGGCGAGGATGGGCGCGCCGCGGCGCGCGTCCAGCACGGCGCGCACGTCGCGCGGATCGGTCTGCACGCGGCCTTCGATGCGGATGTCGCGCACGACGAGGCCAAGGCGCGCGCTCATGTCCAGCGCGCCGCGACCGGCATCCACGCGCAGGTCTTCGAGCTGGTCCGCCGCACCGTGCGTCCAGGCCCACCAGCCGCCGCCGCCGACCGACGCGGCCAGGACGAGGGCGAGCGAAAGCTTCATCGCGCGCGCCGACGGGCGCAGCGACGCGACGCGACGCCAGCCGAACCGGCGCGCGGGTTTCTTCGATTTCGGACGGCGCAGAATCATTCGGACACCTTGGGTACGGGCCCGTCGTGGCGCGCGTGCTCGACGAGCCAGGCGCACAGGTCGGGGAAGTTCATGCCGGCGGCGGCGGCGATCTCGGGCACCAGCGACAGCGGCGTCATGCCGGGCTGCGTGTTGACCTCGAGCAGGCACAGTTCGCCCGGCTCGCCGCGCGTGTCGTCGTAGCGGATGTCGGCGCGGCTCACGCCGCGGCAGCCGAGCGCCCGGTGCGCCTCCAGGGCCATCTCCATTGCCTGCGCGTAGGCGCGCGCGTCGATGGGAGCCGGGCACAGGTGGATCGCCTTGCCGTCGGTGTATTTCGCCGCATAGTCGTAGAAGCCGTTGTTGGGGCGGATTTCCAGCACGCCCAGCGCCTTGGCCGATCCGTTGGCGCCGAGCACGGCGACCGTCAGCTCGCGCCCCGGCACGTAGCGCTCGACGAGCACCTCGTCGTCGAATCCCCACGGCTCGGCCGCGAGCGCGTCGAGGTCGGATTTCTCCAGCACGATCTTCACGCCGACCGACGAGCCTTCGTTGGTCGGCTTCATCACGAAGGGGACGGCCATCGCGCGTCCGGCGAGCACGTCGTCGCGGTGGAACACGCCGCCCTGCGCCACCGGCAGGCCGTGTGCTGCGAAAAGCTTGCGCGCGACGGGCTTGTCCATCGCCATCGCCGAGGCGAGCAGTCCCGAGTGCGTATAGGGAACGCGCGCGAGATCGAGCACGCCCTGGATCGTGCCGTCCTCGGCATAGCGGCCGTGCAGCGCGTTGAAGACCGCGTCGGGACGCTCGCCAAGTGCGGAAACGAGCCCTTCGAGCGAGCGGAAATCGTGCTCGGTCACGTCGTAGCCCTTGGCGCGCAATGCCGCCGCGCACTCGCGGCCCGACACGAGGCTCACTTCGCGCTCGGTCGAAAGACCGCCCATCAGCACGAGAACGCGGGTCATCGGCCGGCCTCCAGTCGTACGCCCACGCGCCGGATCTCCCACTTGAGATCGACGCCGAATTTCGCGTTGACCCGCGCGCGCACGTCTTCGCCCAGATCCTCGAGATCGGCGGCGGTCGCCTCGCCCGTGTTGATCAGGAAGTTGCAGTGCTTTTCCGACACCATGGCGCCGCCGCGCGTCAGCCCGCGGCAGCCGGCGGCGTCGATCAGCTCCCACGCCTTGGCGCCGTCGGGATTTGCGAAGGTCGATCCGCCGGTGCGTGCGCGCACGGGCTGGGCGGTCTCGCGCTTCGACTGGATGTCGAGCATGCGCGCGCCGATCTCCTCGGGCGTGCCGGTCCCGGTCTTGAGTTCGGCCGCCACGAAGATCCAGTCCGCCGGCATGCCGGTGTGGCGGTAGCCGAAGCACAGGGCGCCGTTGGTCACGTACTGGCGCTCGCCCTTGGCGTCGAGCGCTTCTGCGGCCAGCGTCACGTCCTTCATCTCGCGGCCGTAGGCGCCGGCATTCATGCGCAAGGCGCCGCCGATCGTGCCGGGAATGCCGGAAAGGAACTCGAGACCCGCAAGGCCCCAGTCGCGCGCCTGCAGCGCCACGTTGAGATCGAGGCACGCGGCCCCGGCGCGCAGGATGCGCCCGTCGTGCGTGATGCCGGCGAAGCCCTTGCCGAGCCGGATGGTCACGCCGGGCACGCCGCCGTCGCGCACGAGCAGGTTGGAGCCCACGCCCATGACCGTCACCGGCACGTCGGCGGGCTTGCCGGCGAGGAACTCGGCGAGATCGGCCTCGTCGGCGGGGCGGAACAGCACTTCGGCCGGACCGCCGACGCGGAACCACGTGGACTGGCCGAGGCTGGCGTTGGCCCGGTAGGGCCCGCGCACCTTCGGCAGCCGGTCGACGAGGCGCAAGGAGCGTGTCTCGACCATCATGCCTTGCTCCTCTGCGCGTCGAGTTCGGCCGGCAGCGCGTAGGCCCACTGCGTGATGCTTCCCGCACCCAGGCACACGACCATGTCGCCGGGCTTGGCGTGCGCGAGCACCGTTTCGGCGAGCTTGTCGGGCGATTCGAGCCCGACCACGCGCCGGTGGCCGTGGTCGCGCAGGCCTTCGACTAGCGCTTCCTTCGACGAGCCTTCGATCGGCTGCTCGCCGGCGGCGTAGACGTCGGCGACGATCACGGCGTCGGCGTCGTTGAAGCAGGTGCAGAATTCCTCGAACAGCGTCTTGAGGCGCGTGTAGCGGTGCGGCTGCACGACGGCGATGACGCCGGCCGACGTGGCGCTGCGTGCGGCCTTCAGCACGGCGGCGATCTCGACCGGGTGGTGGCCGTAATCGTCGATGACCGTGAGGCCCGCACCGGTCCCTGTCTTCGTGAAGCGCCGTTTGACGCCCTTGATGCCGGCGAGCGCCTTGCGGATCGTCGCGTCGTCGATGCCCATTTCCACCGCGACCGCGACGGCGGCCAGCGCGTTCTGGACGTTGTGCTGGCCGACCAGCGGCAGGCTGAGGCCGAGGATCCTGCGTTCGGTCCCGGCGCGGCCGGAAAGCTGGACGTCGAAATGTCCGCCCGCGGCATCGAGGCGCATGTTGATGCCGCGCACGTCGGCCTGCGCCGAGAAGCCGTAGGCGAGGATCTTGCGGTCGAGCGTGGAGGCGATCAGCGCCTGCACTTCCGGATGGTCGATGCACAATGCAGCGAAGCCGTAGAACGGGATGTTCGACACGAAGGTCTGGTAGCCCTTGCGCGCGGCGTCGAACGTGCCCCAGTAGTCGAGATGCTCGGGGTCCATGTTCGTGACGACCGCGATGGTCGCGGGCAGCTTGATGAAGGTGCCGTCGCTCTCGTCGGCCTCGACGACCATCCAGTCGCCCGAGCCCAGGCGCGCGTTGGTGCCGTAGGCGTTGAGGATGCCGCCGTTGATGATCGTGGGATCCATCTCGGCGGCTTCCAGCATCGCGGCGACGAGCCCGGTCGTGGTCGTCTTGCCGTGCGTGCCGGCGATGGCGATCGCCCACTTGAGGCGCATCAGCTCGGCGAGCATCTCGGCCCGGCGCACGACGGGGACGAGGTTGCGGCGTGCGGCCTGCACTTCGGGATTCTCGGCCTTCACCGCCGTCGACACGACGACGACTTCCGCCCCGTCGACATTCTCCGCGCGGTGGCCGACGGCGACCGGGATGCCGAGGCCGACGAGGCGCTTCACGTTGGCGCCGTCCGACTGGTCGGAGCCCTGCACCTTGTAGCCGAGATTGTGCAGGATCTCGGCGATGCCGGACATGCCGATGCCGCCGATGCCGACGAAGTGGATGCGGCCGATGTCGAGGGGAAGGGCCCTCATGCTTTGCCCTCCGCAAGGCGCTGGACGAGATCGGCGAGCCGGTCGACCGCGTCGGGCCGGCCGAAGGAACGGGCACCCGCCGCGAGGGAAGCGAGCGGCGCCGGGTCGGCGATGAGGGAAGCGATGCGCGCCGCGAGGTCGGCGGGCGTGAATTCCGCTTCGGGGACCAGCCACGTGCCGCCGGCATCCGCGAGGGCGCGCGCGTTGGCGGTCTGGTGGTCGTCGGTGGCCGACGGCAGGGGGACCAGCAGCGAGGGCCGGCCGATGCACGCAAGCTCGGCGACGGTCGAAGCACCCGCGCGCGCGATCACGAGATGCGCGTCGGCGATGCGCTGCGGCAGGTCGGCGAAGAACGGCTCGACCTCGGCGGCGAAGCCCAGCGTGCGGTAGCCGGTGCGGATCGTCTCGGCGTCTTCCTGGCGCGACTGCTGGACGATCGCGACGCGCGCGCGCTGTGCCGGTGCGAGCAGTGCGATCGCCGCCGGCAGGACGCGCCCGAAGACAGCGGCACCCTGGCTGCCGCCGGTCACCAGCACGCGCAGCGTGCCGCCGGGTTCCGGCAGGGCGAAGGGCGCATCGCGCAGTGCTGCGACGGCGGCGCGTACGGGGTTGCCCACGAGCGTGGCCCTTTCGTCGGCCCCGTGCGTCCGGGCGAACGACGTGGCGATCGCGTCGACATGGCCGGCGACGAGCCGGTTGACGCGGCCGAGTACTGCGTTCTGCTCGTGGATCGCGGTGCGGAAGCGGTGGCGGGCGGCGGCGACGGTCGGCAGGCTCGGATAGCCGCCGAAACCGACGACGGCGGCGGGCTTCAGGCGGCCGAGGAGCGCGCGCGCGGCGAGATAGCCCGGCACGAGGCTGAGCGCGCCGATGAAGCGGCGCAAGAAGCCGCCGGTCATCCTGCGGATCGGCAGGCGGTGCGTGTCGAGCGTGCCGAGGCGCCCGCCATAGCGCGTCCCCCGGTCGTCGGTCACGAGGGCGAGGCGGAAGCCGCGCGCGGCGAGCGATCCCGCCAGCGCTTCCGCCGGGAACACGTGGCCGCCGGTACCGCCGGCCGCGAGGATCACGAGCGGCGCGCTCATAGCGTTTCTCCGGCGCCGAAGCGCTTGCGGCTGAGCGCCAGCACGAAGCCCATGCCGAGCGCGATCGCCAGCAGCGACGAGCCGCCGTAGCTGACGAAGGGCAGCGTCATGCCCTTGGTCGGGATCAGGTGCAGCGTGGAACCCATGTTGACGAGCGCCTGCACGCCGAACTGCACGCACAGGCCCGCGATGGCGAGCAGCGAGAACAGGTCGGTCTCCTGCAGCGCGCGCGCGAAGCCGCGCAGCACGACGAAGGCATAGAGGGCGACCACGATCAGGCACAGGATCAGGCCGAATTCTTCGGCCGCGACCGCGAAGATGAAGTCCGAATGCGCGTCGGGCAGCGAGGACTTGACCGTGCCTTCGCCGGGCCCGCGCCCGAGCAGGCCACCGTTCATGAAGGCTTCCATCGCCGTGTTGATCTGGTAGGTGTCGCCCGACGCCGGGTCGAGGAAGCGGTTCACGCGGCTCGTGAAGTGCGGGAACGTGAAATAGAGCAGCACGGCCGCACCGCCGCCCGCCGCCGCCAGCACCACGACCCACAGCACGCGCAGGCCGGCGAGGAAATACTGCGCGAACCACACCGCCGACACCACGAACGCCATGCCGATGTCCGGCTGGAGCAGCAGCAGCGCCATCGTGCCGCCATAGGCGAGGATCGCGATCGCGTCGCCCGGGAAGCCTTCCTTCTTGCGCGCGAGCGCGAAGAGCCAGGCCGAGACGACGGCAAGCGTGGGCTTCACGAACTCGGACGGCTGCAGCGACATGCCCGGCAGGCTGATCCAGCGCCTGGCGCCCTTGATCTCCATGCCGATCGCGAAGGTGAGGCACAGCAGGACGATGGCGCCGATGAAGCCGGCAAGTGCCAGCCCGCGCACCTGGCGCGGGTCGAGCATCGACACGCCGAGCATGATGAGGATCGCGACGGGAAGGATCTGCAGCTGCTTGCTGACGAAATGGAACGAGTTCAGGCCCACGCGCGAGGCGACGGCCGGCGAGGCAGCCATGATCATCACCGCGCCGAGACCGATGAGCAGCGCGAGCGCCACGAGCAGCCACCTGTCGACCGTCCACCACCAGCGGGCCATGACCGAATTGTCGGTGCGCGAGAAGCTCATGCGGCGAGCCCCTCCTTGCCCGAGAGGTCGGCCACGAGCTTGCGGAAAGTCTCGCCGCGATGCTCGAAGCTCCTGAACTGGTCCCACGACGCGCAGGCCGGCGAGAGCAGCACGACCGAGCCCGGCCCCGACGCGGCGAAGGCGCCGCGCACGGCGCTCGCAAGATCGCCCGCCCGCGTGTGCGGCACGTCGCCCAGCGTGCGCGCGAAGGCGTCGGCCGCCTCGCCGATCAGCCAGGCGTGCGCGATGCGCGGGAAATACGGGCGGAGACTTTCGATGCCGCCTTCCTTGGCCTGGCCGCCCGCGATCCACTGGATCCTGTCGTAGCAGCCGAGCGCGCGCGCGGCGGCGTCGGCGTTGGTCGCCTTGCTGTCGTTGACGAACAGCACGCCGTCGAGCGTGGCGATGCGTTCCTGCCGGTGGGCAAGGCCCGGATACGTCGCCAGCGCTTCGCCGATCACGGCGCGCGAGACGCCCATCTGCAGGGCGACGGCGGCGGCGGCGGCGGCATTCTGGTGGTTGTGGGCGCCCGGCAGCGTCAGGCAGTCGGAAAGATCGCGGATCGCGACGGGGTTGCCGTCGCGCG
>JBIKWI010000141.1:0-9408 GCA_044356395.1 Tagaea sp.
TCACGGTCAGATTGGCCGAGACCGCATCGCCCCGCCCTTCGAGCAGTGCGGGCAGCAGCCGGTCGAGCGGCGTGGGCAGGAAGACGACTACGATCGGCAGCCCGCCCTTGCGATGGCGTGCATTGAGCCACTTTTCGAGTTCGAGACCGAACTCGGCGGCGACCCCCATCTGGCGGCCGCGGTCGATGTAGAACTGCGTCTTGCTGTACGGGACGATCAGCCGGAACTGGCGGCGCGCGAGGATCTCGTCGAGATCGCCGTAGGCGCGGACGGCCGGCGCCAGCGCGCTTCGCGGCGACGTCTGCGCGTGGACGGCGGTGCCGGGCGCAAGAACGAGAAGCGTCGAAAGCAGTGCAAGTACGGCGGCGCGCATGCGACTCGTGTTTCGGATCATCGAGGAGCCCCAGGATAGCAAGCGCAAGTGCTCCGCCGAAAAGGATAAGGGCTCCGCCGTTTCCGGCGAAGCCCTTGTTCGTCTTGGTGGAGCCAAGCGGGATCGAACCGCTGACCTCCGCAATGCCATTGCGGCGCTCTCCCAGCTGAGCTATGGCCCCGAAATCGGCGGCCGGGCTTGGGTCCCCGGACCTGCGGCGTTATTTATGGCGAAAGACGCCTTGGGTCAACGTTCCTCGTCTTCGACGTTCTCGATCACCTCGGCGACGTCTTCCTCGTCCTCGCCAAGTTCCGAGGTGTCCTCGATCACCGCATCTTCCTCTTCCTCGGCACCCTCCTCGGCGGGGGCGTCGGGGACCTCGACTTCCTCGACCACGGCGGCGACGGGCTTGGGTGCCGGTGCCGGCTTGCCGCGACGCGACTTCAGCAGCACTTCCGGATCGTACTCGGCCCCGCATTTCGGGCACATGATCGGATCCTTGGACAGGTCATAGAAGCGCGCGCCACAGCCCTGGCACGTGCGCTTCAAACCCCATTCGGCCTTCGCCATCGATCGCTCCTTCGCGGTACCGCCCGTTTACGTCGCAAAAACGGCACCAAATTCGAACGGGCGGGGGGAATGCCATGTCCCGGCCCCCCTGTCAACCGGCGCCCGCCGGCGGCGGTTGCCCCTGCCGGGCGGCGTTGCTACAAGCCCTGATCCTGCCGCCGCAATTCCCGATCAGAGGCCCCATGTCGAGCGCCGCCCAGCCCCTCCCCGCCACCAGCCGGCCGGGCGCCCCGCTCAAGGGGGCCATCGGCGTGCCGGGCGACAAGTCGATCTCGCACCGCTCGCTGATGCTGGGCGGCCTTGCGGTCGGCGAGACGGTCATCCACGGACTGCTCGAGGGCGAGGACGTGCTGCGCACGGTCGCCGCGATGCGCCAGATGGGCGCCGAGATCTCGAAGGACGACGCGACCGGAATCTGGCGCGCGCGCGGGCGTGGCGTGGGTGCCCTCGTGGAGCCCGCCGACGTGCTCGATCTTGGCAATGCCGGGACCGGTGCGCGCCTGCTGATGGGCCTGATCGCCGCCCATCCGATCGTCGCCGTCTTCACGGGCGATGCCTCGCTACGCCGCCGGCCGATGGGCCGCGTCACCCAACCGCTGGAAAAGATGGGTGCGAAGTTCGTCGCGCGCGGGCGCGCCGACGGCAAGGTGCTGCTGCCGCTGACCGTGATCGGGGCGTACGAGCCGCTGCCCATCGAATACACGGTGCCCGTCCCGTCGGCGCAGGTGAAGAGTGCGGTGCTTCTCGCCGGCCTCAACACGCCCGGAACGACCGTGGTGATCGAGAAGGAAGCCACGCGCGACCACACCGAGCTGATGTTCCGCCATTTCGGCGCCGAGATCGACGTGGCGCGGAGCGCGCAGGGAACGCGCATCGCGCTCAAGGGACAGCCGGAGCTGACGGGCCGCGAAGTGCGCGTGCCCGGCGATCCGTCGTCGGCGGCGTTCGCGCTGGTCGCGGGCCTGATCGTGCCGGGCTCGGAAGTGACGGTGCGCAATGTCGGCCTCAACCCCCACCGCACGGGGCTTTACCAGACGCTGCGCGAGATGGGCGCCACGCTCGACATCGGCAACGCCTCGACGCAGGCCGGCGAACCCGTGGGCGACATCTCGGTGAGGTTCACGAAGCTCAAGGGTGTGGACGTGCCGGCGGCGCGCGCCCCCTCGATGATCGACGAATACCCGATCCTCGCGGTCGCCGCGTCGTGCGCCAAGGGGCGCACCGTGATGCGTGGCCTCAACGAACTTCGCGTCAAGGAAAGCGACCGGCTGTCGGCCATCGCGCGCGGCCTTGCCGCGTGCGGCGTGACGGCCACGATCGACGGCGACGACCTGATCGTCGAAGGCAACGACGGCCCGCCGCCCGGCATGGCGGCCGGCACGCCGGCCATCGCCACGCATCTCGATCACCGCATCGCGATGAGCTTCCTGGTGATGGGCCTTGCGGCCGCCAGGCCGGTCACGGTCGACGACATCGGCGCCATCGCGACGAGCTTCCCCGGCTTCATCGAGCTGGTGCGCGGGCTCGGCGGCCAGATCGACACGGGCCGATGATCGTCGCCCTCGACGGGCCGGCCGCTGCCGGCAAGGGCACGCTCGCCAAGCGGATCGCCGCGCATTTCGCCGTGCCGCATCTGGATACGGGGGCGCTTTACCGGGCGGTCGCGTCCAAGGTCCTTCGTACCGGCGAGGCGCCGGAGGCCGCCGCGGCCGGGTTCCGCCTCGCCGACATGGACGTCCCGGACCTGCGCAGCGGTGCGGTCGGGGCGCATGCCTCGAAGGTCGCCGTCATCCCAGCCGTGCGGGCGTCCCTGTTGGAATTCCAGCGCAATTTCGCCCGCCAGCCCGGCGGCGCGGTGCTCGACGGGCGCGATATCGGCACGGTCGTGTGTCCGTGGCCCGAAACCGTGAAGATCTTCGTGACCGCAAGCCCGGAAGCGCGCGCGCGCCGGCGATATAATGAATTGCTTGGTCGGGGCGAAACCCCTATATATGCGGCCGTTTTCGCCGATCTGGCGGAACGCGACAAGCGGGACAGCGAACGCGCTGAAGCCCCCTTGAAGCCGGCGCCCGATGCCGACGTGCTCGACACGTCCGATCTCGATCCCGACGCAGCGTTCCGGATGGCTCTCGGCCTCATCTCGGCGAAGACACGCGCCCGGGGATAGTCCCCGAAGCGCGAACCCCAGCCCCGGCGTCGGCCGAAGGCAATGCGCCTTACGGACGTCCGGCGTTGAATACGAGAGGAACCATCTGAATGGCGAAAGCATCCAGCCTGTCCAAGACGCAGACAGCGTCGACGGGCGGCGAGAGTTTCGCGGCTCTGCTTGAAGAGTCGCTCGGCGCAGGCGGGTCGTTCGACGGCCGCGTCGTCAAGGGCACCGTGATCTCGATCGAGGGCGATTTCGCCATCATCGACGTGGGCCTCAAGTCGGAAGGCCGCGTGGCCCTCAAGGAATTCGGCACGGCGGGCACGCCCGTCGAGCTCAAGGCCGGCGACACGGTCGACGTGTTCGTCGAGCGCATGGAAGACAAGCACGGCGAAGCCTCGCTCAGCCGCGACAAGGCGAAGCGCGAAGAAGCCTGGGGTGCGCTGGACAAGAACTTCAAAGACAACGCCCGCGTCACCGGCGTCATCTTCGGTCGCGTCAAGGGCGGCTTCACGGTCGATCTCGGCGGTGCCGTCGCGTTCCTTCCCGGCAGCCAGGTCGACATCCGCCCCGTGCGCGACATCACCCCGCTGATGGGCACCCCGCAGCCCTTCCAGATCCTCAAGATGGACCGCTCGCGCGGCAACATCGTCGTCTCGCGCCGCGCCGTCCTCGAAGAGACGCGCGCCGAGCAGCGTTCGGAGCTGGTCGCCTCGCTGAAGGAAGGCCAGATCCTCGAAGGCGTGGTCAAGAACATCACCGACTACGGCGCGTTCGTCGACCTCGGCGGCGTGGACGGCCTGCTGCACGTCACCGACATCGCCTGGAAGCGCATCAACCATCCGTCGGAAGCGCTGTCGATCGGCCAGCATGTCAAGGTGCAGGTCATCCGCTTCAACGCCGAAACCCAGCGCATCTCGCTGGGCATGAAGCAGCTCGAGGCCGATCCGTGGGAAGGCGTTGCCGCCAAGTATCCGGCGAACGCGCGCTTCAAGGGCCGTGTGACGAACATCACCGACTACGGCGCCTTCGTGGAGCTGGAGCCGGGCATCGAAGGCCTCGTGCACGTCTCGGAAATGAGCTGGACGAAGAAGAACGTCCATCCGGGCAAGATCGTCTCGACCTCGCAGGAAGTCGAAGTGATGGTGCTCGACGTCGACAGCTCGAAGCGCCGCATCTCGCTCGGCCTCAAGCAGTGCATGGACAACCCGTGGGACGTGTTCAAGGTCAAGTTCCAGGGCGGCACGGAGCTCGAGGGCGAGGTCAAGAACATCACCGAGTTCGGCCTGTTCGTGGGCCTGCCCGGCGAGATCGACGGCATGGTGCACCTCTCCGACATCGACTGGGAGAAGTCCGGCGAAGAGGCCATCAAGGCCTACAAGAAGGGCGACAAGGTCAAGGTCAAGGTGCTGGACGTCGACGTCGAGAAGGAACGCATCTCGCTCGGCATCAAGCAGCTCACGGCCGATCCGTTCGAGTCCGCCGCCCAGGGCTTCAAGAAGGGCGACGTGGTCACCGGCACGGTCTCGGCCGTGCAGGAGAACGGCATCGAGCTCACGCTGGCCGACGGCGTCACCGGCTTCATCCGCAAGTCGGACCTGAGCCGCGACCGCGCAGAGCAGCGCCCCGAGCGTTACGCGATGGGCGAGAAGGTCGACGCGAAGATCACCCAGATGGATCGCGCCAGCCGCAAGATCTCGATGTCCATCAAGGCGCGCGAGATCGAGGAAGACAAGGAAGCCATGCAGCAGTTCGGGTCTTCGGACTCGGGTGCTTCGCTCGGCGACATCCTCGGTGCCGCCCTCAAGCGCAAGGCGGAGAAGGAGCAGGAGTGATCCTGCGCCTTTCCCGGCCGGGAAAGAACGAAGGGCGGGCCGCAAGGTCCGCCCTTTTTTCTTGGCCGCATAGCGCCTAGATTGCACGCATGAACGATCCCGAACTTCTCGTCGAACGGCGCCGGCTCCGGCGCTCGCGTTCCCTGTGGCGTGCGGCCAGCGTGCTGGTCGCCGCAGGCGCCCTCGCCCTTCTGGTCGGCGGGAGCGACATCGCGCGCACCTACAGCCCCTTCGTCGCGGAACTGCGCCTTTCCGGCGTGATCACCGACGACACCGACCTCATCGAGGCACTCGAAGAGACGATGGACGGGTCGTCGGCCAAAGCGCTCGTGCTGCGCATCGACAGCCCCGGCGGCACGGTCGTGGGCGGCGAGAGCTTCTTTCGCGCCGTGCGCAAGGTGGCCGAGACCAAGCCCGTCGTCGCCGTGCTCGGCGAGGTCGCGGCGTCGGGCGGCTACATGGTCGCCATCGCGGCCGACCACATCGTCGCGCGCGAAGGGACGATCACCGGCTCGATCGGCGTGATCCTGCAGACGACCGACGTGACGGGCCTGCTCGAAAAGCTCGGCGTCTCGGCCGAAGCGATCAAGTCGGCGCCGCTGAAGGCCGTGCCGTCGCCGCTCGAACCTTTGACCGATGCCGGCCGGGCCGCGACCCGCGCCTTGGTCGAGGATATGTACGAAATGTTCGTCGGCATGGTCGCCGAACGGCGCGGAATGGACCGCCCGACGGCCCTGGCGCTGGCCGACGGGCGCGTTTTCACCGGCCGGCAGGCCAAGGCCAACGGCCTGATCGACGCGCTGGGCGGGATCGGCGAGGCGCGCGACTGGCTTGAGGAAAAGGGCGTCAAATCAAGCCTTCCGCTGCGGGAAATCAGGGTCTGGCGCGAAGAACAGCTGCTCGGCGGGCTCGTCCGGACGGCCGTCCAGGCGGCGTTGGGAAAAAGCTATCTGCCGGAACGACTTACGCTTGACGGGCTGGTGGCGGTCTGGCACCCTGATTTGCGTTTCCGTTAATGATTTCCAAGCTCTAGGGGTGTTTGGCCTATGACCAAGTCCGAACTCATATTGCGGCTGGCCGAACTCAACCCGCATCTTTACCAGCGCGACGTCGAGCGCATCGTCACCACCGTGTTCGACGAGATCACCGCCGCACTGGCGCGCGGTCACCGCGTCGAGTTGCGCGGTTTCGGCGCTTTCTCGGTAAAGCGCCGCGGTGCGCGCACCGGCCGCAACCCGCGCACGGGTGCGGCGGTCGACGTTACTGAAAAATTCATCCCGTTCTTCAAGACGGGCAAGGAACTGCGCGAAAAGCTGAACGACGACGGCGGCAAGTCCGGCTGAGGCCGGGCCGGTGCGCGTCGTCTACTGGATCTTCGCCGGCCTTCTCGCGGCCCTGGCGGGCCTGTTCGCGCTCGGCAATCGCGGCGACGTGCGCGTCGATTTCTGGCCCGTCGGCCCCGCCTTCGAGATGCCGGTGTTCGTGGCCCTCGTCGGCGCACTCTATATCGGCTTCGGGCTGGGTGCCGCGATCGCCTGGCTGGCGCAGGGCCGCACGCGCAAGCGCGCGCGCGAAGCCACGCGGCGGGCCGAAGCGCTGGCGCGCGAACTGGAAAACCTGAAGGCCGCCGACACCCGGCCCACCCCCTCCACGTCTCCGGCGCTGCCGCCGGGCCCGCCGGTCTAGGGCCGCCGGGAATGCGCGGCATGCACGGCGGCGGAATTCGC
The DNA here is from genome assembly GCA_044356395.1 of Tagaea sp. Lineage (GTDB taxonomy): Bacteria > Pseudomonadota > Alphaproteobacteria > CACIAM-22H2 > CACIAM-22H2 > Tagaea. The sequence continues at coordinate 6,655 of JBIKWI010000141.1, forward strand.
GTGATCGGTGCCAGCGACGTCGAGAGCATCCTCGAGGTGGGCGCGCTGGTCGAGGCGCTGCGCAACGCCTTCCGCAAGGGGGCCGAGGTTCCGCTGCGCCACCGCCATGCGATGGACGTCCCCGGCGGCGACCCCGCCTCGATGCTGCTGATGCCGGCCTGGCAGGCGGGCAGGTACTGCGGCGTCAAGATCGTCACGGTCTTTCCGTCGAACGGCGAGCAGGGTCTGCCCGCCGTGATGGCCAGCTACATCCTGATGTCCGCGCGCAACGGCACGCCGCTCGCGGTGATCGACGGGCACATGCTGACGCTCAAGCGCACGGCGGCGGCCTCCGCACTTGCCGCGAAGTACCTCTCGCGCCCGGATGCCGACAAGCTGCTGATGGTGGGCACGGGCTCGCTCGCCCCGCACCTGATCCTCGCGCATGCGAGCGTGCGGCCGATCCGCGAACTCGTCGTGTGGGGCCGCGACGCGAAGAAGGCACGCACGCTGGCGGCGAACTTCGACGGCCGGCGCCTGAAGGCGCGCGCGATGACCGACCTTGCCGAGGCGGTCGCATGGGCCGACACGATCAGCTGCGCCACCCTCGCCAAGGAGCCGCTGGTGCGCGGCGCCTGGCTGCGGCCCGGCCAGCATGTCGATCTGGTCGGCGGCTTCACGCCGCAGATGCGCGAGGCCGACGACGAGGCTATCGCCCGGTCGCGCGTCTATGTCGATACCTGGAGCGGCGCCCTCAAGGAAGCGGGTGACATCGTGCAGCCGATGGCCAACGGCACGCTTCTCGAAAAGCAGATCGCCGGGGATCTTGCCGATCTCACGCAAGGGCGTGCCGCCGGCCGTTCGTTCCACAACCAGATCACGCTGTTCAAGTCGGTGGGGACCGCGCTCGAGGACCTCGCCGCCGCCGAACTCGTGTTCGAAGCGAGTCGCCAGTGACAAAACTCCTGATCGTCGGTGCCGGGATCTTCGGGCTTTCGACCGCGTGGTCGGCCATCAAGCGCGGTGCCAAGGTCGAGATCGTCGAGCAGGCGGCGATCCCCAATCCGGTCGGCTCGTCGGTCGACCAGCACCGGCTGATCCGCTACCCCTACGGCGCGCAGGTCGGCTACACGCGCATGGTCGCCGATGCCTATGGCGCCTGGGACCGCCTGTGGGCCGATCTCGGCCGGACGCTCTATGCGCCAAGCGGCTCGCTGATGTTCGAGGACGCGGCCGACGGCTGGATCGCGGCAAGCCGTGCGGCGATGGATGCGTGCGGCGTGGCGCACACCCGTCCGGCGGATCTCGCCCGGCGCTATCCGGCGCTGATCCCCGAAGGCTTCGCCGACGTGCTGGAGGCCGAGACCGGCGGCACGCTGTTCGCGGGCGACATCGTGGCGGCCCTTGCCGACTGGCTGCGTGCGAAGGGCGCCGTGCTGCACGCCGGCGCGCCGGTGCGGGACATCGATCCTGCGCGCGCGGCCGCCACGCTGGCCGACGGACGCCGGCTGTCGGGTGACGCGCTTGTCGTGTGCGCCGGGCCGTGGACGAACCGGCTGGTGCCCGTGATGGCCGCGCGGATGACCCCGTAGCGCCAGACGATCGTCTATCTCGATCCGCCCGCCGACTGGCGGGACATCTGGAGCGACATGCCGCTGCTGCTCGACAAGGCGGCGTCGGGAAGCTTCTATCTGGTGCCGCCACGCCAGGGCCGCGACCTCAAGGTCGGCTTCCATACCTTCAGCAATGTCGGCGATCCCGACGAGCCGCGCGACGCCGATCCGGCGGCGGCCGAAGAACTGCTCGCGGTCTGCGCCCGACGTCTGGCACGCCTGGACGAATACCGGATCCGCGCCGCGAAATCCTGCTTCTACGACACCGTCGCCGACGAACGGTTCATCGTCGAGAAGCTGGGGCCCGCCGCCTATGTCGCGACGGGATTCAGCGGCCACGGATTCAAGTTCGGCGCCCTCGTCGGCGAGCGGATCGCGGGTGCCGCCGTCGGCGGCGACGATCCGGCGGCACTCGCGCATTGGGCGGCCGGCCACCTGTAGAGGCGGTGGCGCGCCTGCGCGCCGATTCCGCACTTTGCGAGTCGTTTGGGAGTTTGTTATAGTTAACCTAGCGTGGTGGGTGCCGCGCGCGGAAGCCTTGGTCGTGCATGCAGCGCTTCTCGGAAAGAAGAAGCCATCGCGAAGCCCTCCCGCATCCCGGTTCCCCTCCACGCGACGACGCGCCGGCCGGCGCGCGGGGTGTCAGGGACAAACGACGTCGAAGAGACGCGCTAAGGCGAGGACGGAAATATGCCTTCGGGTGACGGCACGATGCGGGCCACCGTGAAGTGGTTCAACAGCGCCAAGGGTTTCGGGTTCGTAACGCCATCCGACGGTTCGCCGGAAGCGTTCCTCCATCTCTCGGCTCTCAAGCAGGCAGGCCATGAATCGGTCGGCGAGGGTGCCAGCGTCACGGTCGAGATCGGGTCGAGCCCGAAGGGCCGGCAGGTGCTGCGCGTCCTCGAGGTCGACAATTCGACCGCACAGCCTTCGGCACCGCGCGCACCGCGCGCGCCCTACGGCGAGCGCGGCGGCGGCGGAGATCGCAGCGGCTGGGGCGGCGGCGGGGATCGTGGCGGCGACCGCAGCGGCTGGGGCGGCGGCGGCGATCGCGGCGGCTGGGGCGGTGCGGGCGGCGGTGGCGGCGACCGGGGCGGCGACCGCGTCAGCAGCTATCAGGCACCGGTCGATCTTTCGAACGCCGAGTCCATGGACGGCGTCG
>JBIKWI010000018.1:0-30917 GCA_044356395.1 Tagaea sp.
GCGAAGGCCGGCTGCAGATCTCGCGCGCGCGCGAAGGCGGCAAGTGCTTCGTCATATCGTCCGGTGGACAGTGCTACCTGCCCCGACAGGTTGACGGCGTCGACGTTCCTCGGATCGCGCGCCAGCAGCTTGCGATAGATCGCGTCGGCCTCAGCCAACCGGCCTGCCCGATGGTGTTCGAGTGCCGCTTCGAGCGTGACCGGCATGGCCCGCTCAGTACTCCGAGCCGTCGCGCCGGTAGCAGACCGAGATCCCGAAAATCTGGACGCTGTCCCGGCGCTCGTCGGCGAACGGCACGCACAGATTCTCGACTTCCGTATAGTCCATGTTCTGCCAATGACGCGCCGGACCGCGGCGCCAGGTCGCCGTCCCGGTCCGCGCGCTGACCCAGTAGCGGTCGAGAAGGCCGGGGACGCGGGCGATGCGCTCCGCCATGAGTTCGGCGAGGTCGCGGCCGGTCGGCTCGAAACCGATCGCCGTGACGATCCGGGTCCCCACCAGCTGATAGGAAAGGCGACCGGCGGCGAGATCGGCGGCGATGATCCAGATGTTCGGCAACAGCGCGGGAATGTCGATCGGATCGAAACGGCTGCGCTGCGGCAGGCCGTCGCCAACGCGACAGGACTGCGCGTACGCCCAGAAACGCTGGATGCGGAAGTTGGCACCGGCGAGGTCGTCAGCCGTTCTTACACGGAGGAAATCTTCAGACTTCTGCGGCGACCCGCTATCCATTTTCCGTGCCGACGTGTTCGAATTCCGCGATCTGTTCGATCCGCATCACGAGTAGACCGTGCCGAATTATAGGGCAGGAAACTTAACGCCGATATCGTCAAAAAGGGGTTAATGCGGATTGGCGGACAATTCCGCAATCCGCCGGCTGCGACTATGCCCGTGCCCTCGACAAGCGCCGAAGCACGAAAGGCATCGCGAGGAAAACGACGACCGCGACAAGCAGCGCCAGCGCGAACGGCCGCTCGACGAAGATCATCGGGCTTCCCAGCGACAGCAGCAGCGACTGGCGCAGCGACGTCTCGAGCAGCGGCGCCAGAACCAGCGCGAGCACGAGCGGGGCGCGCGGCAGGTCCGCCTTGATCATCAGGTAGCCGACGACGCCGAACGCCATCGCGACCACCATCGTCGCGAAACTCATCGTCGCCGCGTAGGCGCCGACCAGGGAGAAGACGAGGATGGCTGGCGCAAGCAGCACGTAGGGGACGCGCAGCAAGGCGGCGAACAGCGGCGCCAGCGGCACGTTCATGATCAGCAGGACGACGTTGCCGATGAACATGGATGCGATCAGGCTCCAGACGAGCACCGGCTGGTCCGTCATCAGCGTGGGTCCGGGCCGGATGCCCTGCAGCACGAGGGCGGCGAGCAGCACCGCGGTCCCCGTCGATCCCGGGATGCCGAGGGCGAGCATCGGCGCCAGGGCGCCGGTGACCGACGAGTTGTTCGCGGACTCCGACGCGGCCACGCCGTCGATGGCGCCCTTGCCGAACATGTCGGGATTCCGGCTGAACCGCCGCTCGACGACGTAGGCGAGGAACGCGGCGACCGTCGCACCGGCACCGGGCATCAGGCCGACCACGAAGCCGATGGCCGAGCCGCGGACGATGGCCATCCGGCTTTGCGCCCACTCCGCGGACGATATCCACATGTCGCGGAGTTTCGTGGTGATCGGCTTTTCCGCATGGACGTTCTCGAGCGAGACGAGCACCTCCGCGATGCCGAACAGGCCGATCGCCACCGGCAGGAAGTCGAAACCGTCGACGAGATACGAGTTGCCGAACGTCAGCCGCGTGGCGCCGGAGATCGGATCGGTGCCGACCACCCCGATCGACAGGCCGAGCGCCCCCATCAGCAGCGCCTTGGTCGGCGAACCCGAGCCGAGGCTTGCGGTCGCGATGATGCCGAGGACCGCAAGCAGGAAGAACTCGGGCGCGTTGAACTTGAGCGCGATCGCGCTGAGGCCGACCGCCGCGAAGGCGAGCGCCACGGTGCCCAGCACGCCGGCGAAGAACGAACCGATGGCCGCGACCGAGAGGGCGGCACCGGCCCGCCCGCGCCGCGCGAGCTGGTGGCCGTCGACGGCCGACATCACGCTCGATGATTCGCCGGGGACGTTGATAAGGACCGAAGTGATCGTGCCGCCGTACATGCCGCCGTAGAGGATGCCGGCGAGCATCATGACCGCGGAGTTCGGATCCATGCCGAACGTCACCGGCAGCAGCAGCGCCATGCCCGCCGCCGGCCCGAGACCGGGCAGCGCGCCGACGATCTGGCCGATGAGCACGCCCATGAAGACCGAGAACAGTCCCTCGGGCGTCAGCGCCACCGCGAAGCCTTGCGCGAGCAGGTCGAGCGAATCCATCAGGCGAACCTTTCGACCCGCGGCATCAGAAGCCGAACGGTCCCTTCGGCAGCCGGATGCCGAGCGAGATTACGAAGATGACGTGAATGAGGACGGTCGCGACCGCCGCCGTCGCCAGTCCGACCGACCAGCGCTGGTGCAACGCGACGACCGTCGTGAAGGCGACGAAGCCGAATACCGCGATCGGGAAACCGAGATAGGCGGCGGCAAATCCGAAACCCGCGATCGCAGGCGCGAGAAGCACGATCCGCCGCGCCCCCTCGCCCGACGGCCAGGGCGCCGCCTCGTCGGCCGGCCGTGCCAGCGCTTCCCGGCCCATCGCCACCGCAAGAACGCCGAGGGCGACGGCTATCGCGACCGGCACGAACCGGTCGCCGGGCGAGAAGTCGCTCCACAGCGGAAGTCCGGCAGTCCCGAACCCCACGACGGCGGAAACCAGCAGCATCATGGCCGCCGCCAGGAGTTCGAGACCTCGCATTGCCGGACTTCGCCGCTCTCAGAGCTTCGCGGCGCCGATCGCGCGCAGCACCTCGAGGCGCTGCTCGTGGAACACCTTCATCTGTGCCGGCAGGCCCGGGCCGACATAGACGTCTCCGCCGAGGAGGTTCTCGGCGATCGACGCCTTCCAGGCATCGGAAGCGGTCAGCGCGCGGATGCGATCGGTCCACCAGGCCAGCACGGCGGGATCGAGGCCGGGCGCGCCGAGAAGGCCGAACACCTGGCCCCAGACCACGTCGATGCCCTGTTCTTTCGCCGTGGGGATGTCCTTGAGCGCCGCCTCGCTTCGGCGGGCCTGGTTGAAGATCGCGAGCGGACGTGCCTTGCCCGCCTGCATCTGCGGCAGGGCTTCGTCGATGGTGAGCAGGCTCAGTTCGGTGTTGCCGCCAAGGAAGGTGGCGAGTGCCGCACCGCCGCCCGAGTGGGGAATGAAGGTCATGTCGACATTGGCAGCCTTCTCGATGAGGCCCATGACCTGGTCGTCGGTACCGCCGGCGCTGGAGCCGGCGAGGCGGATCGCCTTCGGCCGGGCGCGCGCCGCCTCGACCATCTCTTTCAGGGACTTCGCCGGATGGCCGGGCTGCGTCAGGAGGATGAGCTGCGTCTGCACGAACACGCCGAGCGGCGTGAACTTGTCGTAGGCCGTCTCGGTGCCCTGCGTGATCGGGGTCGAGAAGACCGGCTCGGCAAGGGCCATGACGTTGTTCTCGTCGCCGCGGCGGTCGAGCACGTGCTTCATCGCGGGCGCCATGCCGCCGCCCGCGCGGTTGACGATGACGATGGGGTTCTCGATCAGGCGCTGGTCGTTCCAGATCTTTGCCGCACGGCGCATCAGCACGTCGGGCGTGCACCCGGCACCGCAACCGACCGTGATCTCGATCGGGCCGTTGGGCGCGCGCGGCGTCTGGGCCGACGCGGGTACGGCCAGGAATGCGATCGAGGCGAGTGCCGCCACGCCGATCGCGACGCGCCGGACGGACGGGAACGTTTCGTTGGATTTCATCATCTTCTTTCTCCCAGGTTGCGACGTTCGTTCGGTCGCTTCGGTTGTTCGGACTGTCAGGTTGCGGCGGCGAGCCGCCGGACTTCGGCCGCGAGCTTGGCCGCCTCGTCGTGCGGCAAGGCCGTCATCGGCGGCAGGACGGTCGCGTAGGCCGGATCGGCCATCATGTCGGCGCAGACGGATTTGATGCGCGGGATCAAAGGCCCCTCAGAGACGACTTTTCGGATCGCAGCCGCCGTGGCCTGCGCCGCCGTATCGCCGGCACGCCATGCCTTCGCGCAGAACGCGCTGTTGAGCGTCGCCGTCGCGGAAATGCAGCCGGCGAAGGTTCCGCTCCGCGCTTCGAGCAGTGTCGCCTCGCTGCTCGGAAACACGGAAAGATCCTTTGCGATCCCGGCGACCGTGCGCGCGTAGGCGAGATCGCCGGAGGAATCCTTGAGACCGGCGATCCGGCCCGGAACGCGCCGGCGCAGTTCGGCGACGAGTTCCGGCGCGTACGGCACGCCGGAGAGCGCCGGGAAGTGGTAGAGATAGAGAGGGATCGGGCGGTCGGCTGTCGCGCGCGCGACCGCGCCGACATAGGCGACAACGCCCTCCGCAGATACGCCCTTGTAGTAGAACGGCGGCAGGAGAAGCGCCCCGGCGAAACCGAGTTCGGCCGCAAGACGGGTCAGCGCCACCGCATCGGCAACGGCGGCTGCCCCCGTCCCCACCATCAGGCGCTCGCGCGGCAGCGAAGCCGCCGCCGCCGACATCACCATGACGCGCTGGGCGACGGACATCGAGGTCGCTTCGCCGGTGGTCCCGCAGACGTTCAGGGCGTCGCAACCGTCGTCCAGCAGGCGGCGTGCCAGGGCGACGAAGCGCTGGATATCGGGCTGGCCGTCCGCCGTCACCGGGGTCGGTATCGCGGCGATGACGCCTGACAGGCGGGGGCTGTTCATCGGTTTTCCTTCGATTGGGGCAAGTCGAACCCATAGAGCGCCGCCGGATTGTCGACGAGTATCCGCGCGCGCACGGCCGGATCGGGAACCCAGCGAGCCAGTAGATCGAGCAGGTCGCCATCGTTCGGCATCGGCTTGACCTGCATCACATGCGGCCAGTCGGATCCCCAGACCAGTCGGCCGGGGGCTGTGGCGATCAGCGCCTGCGCGAACGGATCGAGGTCTTCATAGGGCGGGCCGTCCTGCGCCGATATGCGGTAGGGGCCTGTCAGCTTCACCCAGCAACGGCCTTCGGAGAACAGTCCGAGAAATCGCCTGTAACCGGGATCGTCGACGCCTTTTACGGCTTTGGTGTAGCCGAGATGTCCGAAGACGGCGGGCACCGCGAGACTGCGCACGATGCCCGGAAGCTCGTCGTTCGCCTCGACATGGACGAGGAACTCGACGTGCCAGCCCATGTCGCGGATGCGCTGCGACATTCGCGCAAGTTCGGCGAGCGAGTCGAACGGCATGCCACCACGATCGACGAGGTTGACGCGGATGCCGCGCACGCCCCCCTCGTGGAGACGGCGCAGCTCCGCGTCGGTGACTGCCTGGCCGACGGCCGCGACCGCCCGCAGCCGGTCCGGCGCAAGCGCGACCGCGTCGAGGATCGCGCGGTTGTCCGAGCCGTGGACGCTTGCCTGAACGACGACTCCGCGCGAGATCCCGAGTGCGCGATGCAGCGCGAAGAGCGCGGGTGGCGGCGAATCGGGCGGCGTATACGCGCGCTCGTGCTGGTAGGGATAGCGTTCAGCCGGGCCGAAGACATGGAAGTGGCAGTCGCACGCGTCCGACGGAACCGCAATTGCCGGCGCGCGCGGCGAGGGATCGGGTGCCGCGCAAAGCGGCGCGTGGGCGGGGATCACGCCTTGACTCCGCGCACCGCGAACAGGTCGGCAAGCCAGTCGGCGGCGAACGCGATGCCGGCCGGGCGGTCGTCGACATGGGCGTGCGCACTGCCCCCTTCGGACGCCGTGAAGACGCGCAGGGTCTTGTTCTTCGACGCGACCGCGTCGAACAGCTTCTGCGCGTTGGCGACGGGGATGATCCGGTCGTCGGCGCCATGGGTCACGAGGAAGGGGCATTCGATCTCGCGGGCAATGGTGCCCACGCCGAAGCGTTCGGCGGCGACGATCGCCGAATCCGCGTCCGGCGCGCCGACGACCCACTGGAACTGGAAGTTCGACTGCGCGACCGCCTTCTGTTCGCGGCGGGCCTTTTCCCGCACGGCGATCTGGAAGGCGGCGAGATCCCAATGTCCCGCCGTCAGCGCGATCCCGGCGGCGTAGCGCTTCTCGCGCGCGGCGACGCGCGCCGCATAGTAGCCGCCGAAGCTGTACCCCATGACGACGATCCGGGCGGGATCGACGTCGTCGCGGGCGGCAAGCATGTCGTAGGCGGCCGCAGCCGGGACTTCGTAGTCGTGGCGCGCGGAGATCCCGCGCAGGCGCAGGCTTTCCCCCTGCCCCGGGCCGTCCACCGCCAGCGTGTTGAAGCCGCGCGCGGCGAATTCGAGCCCCGCGAAGAGGACGCTCATTTCCTTGCAGTTGTCCATGCCGTTGAACACGACGACCGTCGGCGCCCGCTTTCGCGCGCCGGCGGCAGGCATGAACAGCGCGGGCAGCGAGACGCCGTCGCATGCGATCTCGACGAACTCGATCTCGGGATGTTTGCCGCGCAGACCGGCGTGGTAACAGGCAAAGGCCCGCTCGCCGAGGGATCGCTTTTCGGGGCCCGGCGGCACGAACCGTTCGCCGGTGTAGAGGTAGTTGCCCGCGCGCAGATAGAGGGCGCCTGCGGTCCGCACATGTCCGGCCGCTGCGGCCGCCTTCGCGCGTGCCTCGAGTTCTCCGCCGACATCGCACCACGCCTCGCGCCAAGCTTCCGGCGTGGTCGGTCCGGCCTCAAGGCGCGCGGCGATCCGGTCGATATCCGCAACAGATACGGCGCCATAGGGCGCCATTCCCTTGCAGACGAGCATCGCGTTCGACCAAAGGAAATTGCCCGGAAACTGGTCTGTCCAGCTCGCGCGCCCTGCGTTGTCGGTCCGCGTTTCCATCCCGTCTCGCCTGCTTGCCGCTTGGTGCGGCTTTGGTCATCGAATACACACCCTACCAATGCATGGCGAACTGGGCAACCCAGTTTCGTAGATTGACAAATCCCTTGTTCTTCAAGCACTTTTACTTACGAACCTGTGCCGAGGCGGCCCCTCCTATGCTCGATGAACCGAAATCCGACCCTCTGCCGGCGCGCTTCCGTCCCGTGCGCAGCGTCCGGCTTTCGGAAGAGATCATCAAGCAGATCGCACGCCTGGTGAACGACGGGCGCATGAAGCTGAACGAACGATTTCCGAGCGAGCGCGACCTCGAGCGCCAGTGGCAGGTCTCGCGACCCGTCCTGCGCGAGGCCTTCCGCGTGCTCGAAATGCGGGGGGTGGTCGAGAGCCGGCCGGGGGGCGGCCGCTACCTGCGTTCGACGCGCGTGCTCGAGCCCACCGACATGCGCTGGTCGCGCCTCGAGGCGAACCGGGAAGCGCTCCTGCGTCTCTGGGAAGCGCGGGAGGCGCTCGAGTGCAAACTCGCCGAGCTGGCGGCGGTGCGCGCCACCCCTGCTCAAATCGACGCGATCGGCCGTCCGTTGCGCGTCGTCGCGTCGGAGCCGCCGGAAAGACTGCGGGACCTCGATCTCAACGGCGACTTCCACCGTTCGATCGCGCGCGCGGCCGGGAACTCCCTGCTCGAGGAGATGCTCGAACGACTCCTTGCCGAGTCCGGACGCGTCGGCTTCAAGGACATCGTCGGCGCCGAAGACTGGGCGACGCTTCAAGGCGAACACCAGCCGGTCTTCGATGCGATCCGCGATCGCGATCCCGAACGCGCACGGCTGGCGATGATCCAGCACTTCCGCAATCTGCGGGAACGGATCGCCGGATAGAACCGGCCTCGGCATCCTCCGGGATATCCGACGCGGCCAGCTATCGGCCGGTCATGCCGATTTCAAATCTGCAGGGAAGAAGATGGTGCCCAGGGCCGGAATCGAACCAGCGACACTGCAATTTTCAATCGCATGCTCTACCAACTGAGCTACCTGGGCACCGGGTAATGCGATAGACCCGCGCTTATAGAGACGCTTGTAGCGGGTGTCAACGCTTCGGCTTGCGCGCGGACACCCGGCCATTCCGATTTCTTTCCAACGCGTTGAGGGCTTTCTGCGCATCGCGGAGAAGCTTCGCCTTGGTCGCTTCGTCGAGGCGGTCCCAGCGCTGCCCGGTAACCGCGCCGTGCAGCGCATGGAGGAGGTTCAAGCTGGCCGACCTGGGCCGGGCATGCTTGACGCGCGCATAGACGACGGCGGCGCCCAGCCGCCTCAGGTCGGCCGGCGAGCGAATGCCGACGTCGGCGAGCCACTGCGCGCTCTTCGGCCCGAGATTGAGCTGGCCGGCAACCGTGTCGGCTCGACGGGCTGGCGACGCGCGAAGGGCGGCATCGACGGCGCCTTGCGCCCACGGACGCATCCCGGCGGGATCCTCCATCGCGTCGGGCGGCGCCTGCCGGTACGGAAGCTCGACCACCCTGCCCGTCTTTCCCTCATAGGCGAACGGCGCTAGCCCTTCGGCTTCGAACGCGGCGCGGTTGTGCGCGTCGACCTTGAGATAGAGGGTTTCGTCCGACACGAGCGCGAACATCCGGCCCTGGACGAAGATTCCCCAACTGCCGAACATCCGCCGCGTCGCGACCGGACCGACACCGCGCAGCAGGTCCACGCAGTGCCGCACGATTTCGGGGATCGGCTTCATGTCCCGTTCTCATCCCCGTCGGGAGTCTCCGGCGTCGGAATGCGGTAGCTGCCCTCGATCCAGCGGCGCATGTCGTCGTCCTTGCACCGGCGCGAGCAGAACGGGCGGAATTCATGGACGGTGGCGCGCCGGCACATCGGACAATGCGCCTTGGGCGGCCTGCGCTTGAGAGCGACGACTTGCGACATCGCGACCCGTTCAATCCAGCGAGCCGCCACGCGCGCGCGCGCGGGTGAGTTCGATGGTCCCGCCGGCGGTGTAGCCGAGCACGTCGATCCGCTTGCGGTCCGACGCGGTTGCGCGCTTCAACGTCTCGATCAGCCGGGCGCGCTCGCCCGGCTTCGACAGGCGCAGGAAATCGACGACGACGAGCCCGCCCAGATCGCGCAGCCGGATCTGCCGGGCGATTTCGCGCGCCGCCGCCATGTCCACGCTGACGGGTTCGGCCGTCGCGCGTCCGAGATTGACGTCGATAGCGACCAGTGCCGCGGTCGGCTCGATCGACAGCCATGCGCCGTTGTCGAGATTGACGCGCGCCGACCCGAGCGTGACGAGGATGTCGGCCACGCCATGCCGCTCGAAGATCGCGCCGCCGTCGCGCAGATGGGCGACGCGCCCGGACACTTCCGGAAACAGGACCTTCAGACCGAGGCGGGCCGCCAGAGCGGTCTCGGCACGGTCGCAGAAGAAGTCCGGCACGTCCTGCGGGGCGAGCGTGCGCAGCAGCGTGGCGAACGGATCGTCGGCCAGCAGCATGCGCGGCACGTCGCCGCCGGCCGCAAGCTCGCCCGCCATCGACCGCAACCGCTCGAGTTCGTCCGCGACCGCGGCGGCATCTGCATAGGCGGCGCCCGCGCGCAGGACCAGTCCCTCCCCTTCGCGATGGAGGGTTCCGGCGAGCGCCTGCAAGGCTTCGCGCCTGGGGGCGGCGGCCCGCTTGGAGACGCTTGCCCCCTTCCCGCCGGGTACGAGCACCGCATGGCGACCGGCGAGCGTGATCCGGGTCGCGGCACGGGCAAGCTTGTCGCCGGACGGAGCTTCGACGATCTGCACGCGCAGCAGGTCCCCCTGCGTCGGGACACGGGCCCCGGATATGTCGAGAAGCGCCTTGAGACCGTCGGCAAGGTCGAGAAACGCGCCGACCTGCGGCACGACCCGCGCGACCCGGGCAAGATGGATGGTGCCTGGCACCAGCCGTCGGTCGACCGGCTCGCGTGCCAGATCGACGAGCTTGCCGTCCGCCACGGCGACCGCCCGATATTCGGACGCGTCGCTCTCGATCAGGATCTCGTCGATGGCAGCCTTCATGCGCGCTCCGTTCCGGCAAGCATCTGCGCCACGGCGAAGAGATCGAGCCCGACGATGTTCGAATAGCTGCCCGAGATGAATCGGATGAAAGCGGCGGCGCGTCCCTGGATGGCATAGCCCCCGGCCTTGCCCCGCCATTCGCCGCTTGCGAGGTAGGCCTCGATCTCGATGGCCGTCAGCCGCTTGAACGCGACGACGGACGCCGACAGGCGCACGACGGGCCGCCGGCCTGGCACGATCAGACAGATGCCGCCGACGACGCGATGACGCCGTCCGCCGAGCAGGTCGAGGCAGTCCTCGGCCTCTTCGCGCGTCTCCGCCTTGGGAAGGATGCGCCGGCCGCAGGCGACGACGGTGTCCGCCGCCAGCACGCGCGAATTGGCGTGCCTGGCGGCCACGGCCTGGGCCTTGGCAAGCGCCAGACGCCGGGCAAGCGCCGGGCCCGCCTCGCCGCGCTCCGGCGTTTCGTCGAGTTCGGCCGGCACGATCGCCGACGGAACGATGCCGATCTGGGCCAGCAGATCAAGTCGACGCGGACTCGCCGATGCCAGGACGAGCGGCGGCGACACGTCGGACCTATTTGAAGCGGAAGGTGATCCGACCCTTGGTCAGATCGTACGGCGTCATCTCGACATTGACGCGGTCGCCGGCCAGAACGCGGATACGGTTCTTGCGCATCTTGCCGGACGTGTGCGCAAGCACTTCGTGGTTGTTGTCGAGCTTCACGCGGAACATCGCGTTGGGCAGCAGTTCCTGCACCACGCCCGAGAACTCGATCAGACCTTCTTTCGCCATGGGCCTCCGTTGGGGATCGCCGCCCGACGGGCACGCCTAGCGGCCCGGAAAGCTGGAAAAGTGGCGGGAAATTGGCCCCGAACGGCCTCCGGGTCAAGCACTTAAGCGCCTTGCGGGGCCGGGAAATCCTCGGCGACGCCGGGGAAGCGCTTCAAAATGCGGGCTTTGAGCTGGTCGCGCAGTTGCCGATAGCCTTCCATGCGCGCCTCCCGACTGCCCTCCTGGATGATGGCGGGGTCGAATGTCGGCCAGTATTCGACATCGCAGGCCATGATGCGCGTCAGTTCCAGCGCCTTGTGGTGCGCTTCCGGACTGAGTGTGACGATCACGTCGAACGAACTGTCGTGCAGTTCGTCGATCGTCTTGGCCTTGTGGCGGTGGATGTCGACCCCGATCTCGTCGAGGGCCGCGATCACGAACGGATCGACGCTGTCGCGCTTGACCCCAGCAGAGTCAACGTAGACGCGCGTGCCAAGCAGCCGCTTCGCCAGCCCCTCGGCCATCGGCGAACGGACCGCGTTGAGCGTGCAACAGAACAGGATGCTGCCGACCTTGCCGGTCATCCCCGCGCGGCTATGCCCGGATATGGAGGACGCAGATCAGCGTGAACAGCCGTCGGGCAGTGTTGAGATCCATCGTGATCTTGCCTTCGAGCCGTTCGCGCAGAAGCTGGGACCCTTCGTTGTGGACCGCACGCCGGCCCATGTCGAGTGCTTCGATCTGCGAAGGCGAGAGCCGCTTGATCGCGTCGTAGTAGCTCTCGCAGACGGTGAAATAGTCCTTGATGACTCCGCGGAACGGCGAAAGCGGCAGCACGGTCCGGTCGAGCGGATCGCCCGTTTCCGAGCGCACGTCGAAGGCAAGCCGCGAGTCCTCGATCGAGAGCGTCAGGTGATAGGGCCCCTGCAGGTCGCCGGACAGCTCGAACAGGTTCTCCTCGAGCAGGTCGAAGATGGCGACCGTCCGCTCGTGCTCGATGTCGGCATTCCGGCGGATGCGCAGCTGCTCGTCCAGATCGATCTTGCAGATGCGGTTGCGCCGCTCGGATGACCCGTCCATCGGTTACCCCCTCCGGCGCGCGGTTCTGAGCGCCATCGACTGCGCGTGGCTGACGAGGCCTTCGGCCCGCGCGAGCGCGGTGCCGGCCGGTGCGAGACGGGCGAGCCCCGCCGCATCGGCGCCGATCAGCGTCGTGCGCTTGAGGAAAGCATCGAGCCCCAGCCCGGACGAGAAACGCGCGGCACGGGATGTCGGCAGGACGTGGTTCGGGCCGGCGAGATAGTCGCCAAGAGCTTCGGGCGTATAGCGGCCGAGGAATATCGCTCCGGCGTGCCGCACCCGCGCGGCAAGCCGCTCGGGCCGCGCCACGGCCAGCTGAAGGTGCTCGGGCGCCAGCGCGTCGACGAGCGCCACGCTGTCGTCGAGCTTGCGGACGACGATCGTCGCCCCGTGGTCCCGCCAGGAAGCGCCGGCGATCGCCCGGCGCGGATGGGCGCCCAGTTCGACGGCGACCGCCGCACGAACGGCTCTGGCGAATGCCGCATCGTCGGTGATCAGGATCGACTGCGCGTCGCCATCGTGTTCGGCCTGTGCCAGAAGGTCGACCGCGATCCAGCGCGGATCGTTCGCGCCGTCCGCGACGACAACGACCTCGGACGGACCGGCGATGAGATCGATACCGACCGTGCCGAACACCAGCCGCTTGGCCGCCGTCACATAGGCATTGCCAGGCCCCGTTATCTTGTCGACCGCCGCGATCGTCCTGGTGCCGTAGGCAAGGGCCGCGACCGCCTGCGCGCCGCCCACGCGGTAGATCTCGTCGACACCCGCGATCTTGCAGGCCGCGAGCACCAGCGGATTGAGGCGCCCGTCCGGCGCCGGCACCACCACGACGAGACGCTTCACGCCCGCGACTTTGGCCGGCACGGCGTTCATCAGCACCGACGAGGGATAGGCCGCGCGCCCGCCGGGCACGTAGAGGCCGACGGAATCGAGCGCCGTCCAGCGCCAGCCCAGCAGCAGCCCGGCACTGTCCTTCCACACCTCGTCCTTCGGCCACTGACGGGCATGGAAGGTTGCGATGCGCGAAGCCGCGAGTTCGAGCGCGCGGACGGTCTCGCGGTCGCACGCTTTCAGGGCGGCGGCGATCTCGCGCGGCGTGACGCGCAGTCTGGCCGCCGTCAGGCGCACACGGTCGAAACGGTTCGTATACGCGACGAGTGCCGCATCGCCGCGCTTGCGCACGTCGGCGACGATCCGCGCGGCGATACCGTCCGCGGACCGGGCTTCGGTCGCACGCGCCTTCATCAGCCGCGCGAACTTCGCTGCGAAGCCCGGTTCGCGGGCGTCGAGTTCAAGCGGCACGGGCGACCTCCGCGAGACGGTCCACGATCCGCTGCACCTCGCCGTGACGCGTCTTGAGCGCGGCGCGATTGACGATCAGCTTCGACGTCACGTCGGCGATATGCTCGACCTCGACGAGGCCGTTGGCCTTGAGCGTGGCGCCGCTCGACACGAGATCGACGATCCGGCGCGCCAGACCCAGCGACGGTGCCAGCTCGATGGCCCCATTCATCTTGATGCACTCCGCCTGAACGCCGCGCTTGGCGAAGTGCTTGCGGGTGACGTTCGGATACTTGGTCGCCACGCGCACATGGCTCCACTTGCGCGGATCGTCCTTGCCGGCCAGTTCGGCCGGTTCGGCGACGGACAGACGGCACTTGCCGATGCCCAGATCGAGCGGCGCGTAGATTTCCGGATAGTCGAACTCGACGATCACGTCGTTGCCGACGATGCCCAGATGCGCCGCCCCGAAGGCCACCAGCGTTGCGACGTCGAACGCGCGCCCGCGGACGATATCGAGACCGGGATCGTCCGTGCGGAATCGCAACAGCCGTGTGCCGGGGTTGTCGAACTCCGCCTCCGGCCGGATCCCGGCCTTGCGCAGGAGCGGCATCGCCTCGTCGAGGATGCGTCCGTTGGGCAGGGCGAGGATGATCTTGTCGTTTGCAGTCAAAGGCTTAACTCTCGAAAACGTAGGGAAGTGGCATGTTCGGAAGGCACGCCTTCTTTCTAATAGCAGACAAATGTGGCCGGTGTGAGAGGCCGGAAAATCAGGGGTCTGGATGTCGCGGCGTGCCGGTCGCCGGCCATGGCTCGCCCAGATCGCGCAACCGGCAACCGATCCGCTCGCCTTCGAGACGGACGGCGACATCGCCGGCAAAGAGAAGGACGACCGCACCGGGCTCGGCCTCGATCGTCAGCAGATCGAGGATTCGCCCCCGCTCGCGAAGATCGATGCCGCGTCGGCGGACGGCCGCGACGCCGGTGAAGTGGACCGCGCAGTGGACGCGCTCGCCCGGCGACGACTCCCAGCGGAAGCGGTTGGCGACGAGGATGAACTCCTTGAGGTCGCCGTCGAAGGTCATGTCGCCGAGCGGCACCAGCGCGTCCTGGAGGCAGGCGGCGACGACGCGGAAATCCTCCGCGTCTTCCGCCCGCAGCCGGAGATTGGCGCCACCGACGGTCATGCGGCGTCTTTCAATCGCTCGATCTCGGCACCGCAGGCCGACAGCTTTTCTTCCAGCCGCTCGTAGCCGCGGTCGAGATGGTAGACGCGCGCGACCGTCGTCTCGCCTTTCGCCGCGAGACCGGCGATGACGAGCGACACGGAGGCGCGAAGATCCGTCGCCATGACGGGAGCGCCGGTGAGCTGCGCCACGCCGCGCACCATCGCCGAGCCGCCGTGCAGGTTGATATTGGCACCCATGCGGCGAAGTTCGGGCACGTGCATGAACCGGTTCTCGAAGATCGTCTCGGTGATCATCGAAGCGCCTTCGGCCTGCACCAGCAGAGCCATCATCTGGGCCTGCAGGTCCGTCGGGAAGCCGGGATAGGGCTCGGTCATGACGTCCACGCCCGTCAGGGCCGCGTTCGCACGGCTGACGCGCACGCCCCGTTCGGTCTGGGTGAAGGAAACGCCGGCACCGCGCAGGATATCGGCTGCCGCCTGGATCAGCTCGATCCGTCCGCCCACCAGTTCGACGTCGCCGCCGGTCGCGGCAGCGGCCATTGCGTAGGTGCCCATCTCGATCCGGTCCGGCAGGATCGTATGGCGGGCACCGTGCAGCGGCTTGCCGCCGTCGATCGTCAGCGTGTCCGTATCGATTCCGGAGATCGAAGCGCCCATCGCGACGAGACAGCGCGCGAGGTCGCCGACTTCCGGCTCGCGCGCGGCATTGACGAGCTTCGTCTGCCCGCGCGCCAGCGTGGCCGCCATCATCAGGTTTTCGGTGGCGCCCACCGAGACGAACGGAAACACGATCCGCGCCCCGTTGAGCCCGTTGGGTGCGCGCGCATCGACATACCCTTCGGCGAGATCGATCGTCGCGCCGAGCTGCTCGAGCCCCTTTAGATGCAGGTCGACCGGGCGGGCACCGATGGCGCAGCCGCCCGGCAGCGAGACGCGTGCGCGGCCTTCGCGCGCCAGCACCGGACCCAGCACGAGCACGGAGGCGCGCATCTTGCGCACCAGCTCGTATTCGGCGGTCGTGCTGGTGAGCTTGCGCGCCGTGAGCGCGAGCGCCCGCCCCGCGTGGCCGCCGTTGGGTGCATGCCCGTCGAGGGCGATCTCGACCCCGAGCGTACCGAGCAGGTTCGCCAGCGTCGTGATGTCGGCAAGATGCGGGATGTTGACCAGGGTGAGCGTCTGGTCCGTGAGCAGGCTCGCCGCCATGAGCGGCAAGGCGGCATTCTTGGCGCCGCCGACGGGGATCACGCCCTGGAGTGGCCGGCCGCCACGGATTCGGATTTTGTCCATCGCCCTCCATTACTCCGCCCGGATGGCAAAATCCAGACGCGAAGGCGGCACGATCTGGGCTTAGAAGCCTGCACCGGGTTGGGCAAGATATTCGGCTTCTTGCGGCGTGTCGGCGCGGCCAAGAATGGCATTCCGGTGCGGAAAGCGGCCAAAGCGGGCGATCACGTCGCGGTGGGCGTGCGCGAAGCGGACCACCTCGTCGCGCCAGGGCGCCTCGGGGAGCGACTCCATCAGGCGGACCGCCTCGTCCTGCAGGGCCGGATCCTCGGCGTGCTCGAACGGCAGATAGACGAAAACCCGCGTCACCGGTTCGAGAACCCGGTCGAAGCCCCGGGCGACCATACGCCGCGCGACGGCCAGTGCCTGCGGATCGGCGGCAAAAGCGTCCGGCGTGCCGCGGTGGATGTTCCGGGAAAGCTGGTCGAGCAGGACGACCAGCGCAAGCGCGCCCTCGCCCGTCTCCATCCACCGGTCGAGTTTCCGCTGACGAGCGTCGCTCAACAGGGCCAGGAACTTCGACCGGCAGGCGGCATCGAATGCCGGCTGCTTTTCGAACCAGGCCCGCCGAAAGGTGCCATGCTCCGGATCGCCTTCCGGGGCAAACCAGAAATCCAGCACGGACTGGATCGCCGCGTCGTCTTCCATGGCCTGCCGGCCGCGCGCCTGCGCCTTGCGCCGCTTCAGATTCTCGCGCAGCGCCGCCGCTTCGCTTTCCCTGCGACGCGCTTCGGCTGCCAATGCCTGGGGGCCCTTCTGCGACACCGTCAGATCCGATCCAGCGGGATCTTCAGATAGCGCGTGCCGTTGTCGGCCGGCGGCGGGAGATGGCCCGCACGGATGTTGACCTGGATCGACGGCAGCAGCAGGTTCGGCGCCTCGAGCTTGCGGTCCCGTGCCTCGCGCAAGGCGACGAATTCATCCTCGCCGATGCCGTCCCGCACATGGAGATTGCCCGAACGCTGGTCGCCGACGCTGGTCTCGTATGCCACTTCCCGACCGCCGGGCTGGTAGTCGTGCGCGGTGAAAAGCCGCGTGTCGGCCGGTAACGCGAGGATCTTCCGGATCGACCGGTAGAGCGTACGTGCCGAACCGCCGGGAAAGTCGGTGCGCGCTGTGCCGTAGTCCGGCATGAACAACGTGTCGCCCACGAACGCGTGCTTGCGTCCGCCCTTGCCTTCGACGATCAGGGTGGTGCAGGCGGGCGTGTGTCCGGGCGTGTCGAGCACGCGCACGCGAAGGCTCCCGACGTCGAAGACATCGCCATCGCGCAACAACCGGTCGAACTGCGAGCCGTCGCGCGCGAACCCGGCTTCGACGTCGAAGATCGGCGCCCAGGCTTGCTGGACTTCGACGATACCGGCACCGATGGCGATCTTGGCACCTAGTCGCTCGCGCAGCCACTGGGCGCCGGAGAGATGATCGGCGTGCGGATGCGTCTCGACGATCCAATCGACACGCTTGCCGGCAGCGGCGCGTGCGATCGCTTCCACCGACCGCGTCGAAACGCGACCGGCCTTGCCGTCGAAGTCGAGGACGGGATCGACCACCATCGCCCGGTCGCCCGCCCGATCGGCGACGAGATAGCTGACGGTACTCGTCGCCGGGTCGAAAAACCCCGTAACCTCAGGCTCATGCTCGAACATCAGTTCGATCCTTGAATATTTCAGATATAACTAATATATACACATCGTGGCACAAGCTGCGCAACCATGGTGGCAAGCATGACGAACGCAATCAAGGAAATCGACGCGTTGACCCTGAAAGGCCAACTCGACCGCGGCGAGTGCGTGCTGGTCGATGTACGCGAGCCCGGCGAACACGCCCGCGAGCATATCGCAGGCGCACGTCTGGTTCCCCTCGAACGCCTCGATCCCGAGGCGCTTGCGGGCATGCCGGGGCACCGTATCGTCCTGCATTGCGCGTCCGGCAACCGCTCGGCGCGCGGCGCGGCGAAGCTGGCTGCTGCCGGGCTCGACGTGGCGCATCTGGCGGGAGGCCTGCCGAGCTGGACGAAAGCCGGCCTGCCGGTCGTCGAGAACCGGAGCGCGCCGATCCCGATCATGCGGCAGGTCCAGATCATCGCGGGCAGCCTCGTTTTGGCGGGAGCCGCACTCGGCGCGTTCGTCCACCCCGGATTCTACGCGATGTCGGCTGCCGTCGGCGCCGGGCTCGTGTTTGCGGGCGCCACCGGCTATTGCGGGATGGCGACCCTCCTCGGCTATCTTCCGTACAATCGGGTCTAGTCGACCCGGCGCCCGCGCGCGCGAAGCTCGTCGATCAGGCGGCGCTCCTCGTCGTCGAGGACGCGCTGGTAGGCCTCGAACAGCGCGGGCGGGATGTTGTCGAACGTCCCGCGCCTGTTTTCGCGCAGGCGGGCAAGGCGACGTTCCAGCCTGGCGTTCTCGCTCGCGCGGTCGTCGTCGGTTCCCGCTTCGAGCCGGCTGACGAGCGGCGCCAGGCGGGCACGCAGCTGGTCGCGCATTTCCGGTTCGAGCGCGCGATCGAGCAGCTGTTCGACCTGCGAGACCATCCGTTCGAACTCCGCACGGATGTCGACGGCCGGACGAGGCTCGGGCGACTGGGCCATCGCCGGGACGGCGACGAGCGCAAGCGCCAGGATGCCCGACCTCATCGCCCCTTCACATGATGGTAGACGTGCCACAGGAACAGCGCGCCGGCCGAACGGTGCGGCCGCCAGCCTTCGCCAAGCTTGCGCAGACGCTTCTCGTCGGGACGCGAGCGCAGGCTCTTGAGGACGCGCATCGCCTCCTGAAGCGCCAGGTCGTTCGCCGGCCAGACGTCGGGGCGCTGCATGGCGAACAGCAGATAGATCTCGGCGCTCCATCGTCCCAGGCCCTTGAGGCGCGTGATCTCCCCGATCGCCTCCTCGTCCGGCATCCGGTGGAGCGCGTCGAAATCGAGGGTACCCGTCACGACGGCCTCCGCGAGGCCGCGCACGTAGGAGGTCTTCTGCCGCGAAAGGCCGAGGCTTCGCAGACGGCCGTCGTCGCAGGCGAGAACCGCCTCCGGCTCGATTTCGCCCAGCCCCTCCTCAAGCTTCCGCCAGATTCCGTTCGCCGCCGCCACGGAGACCTGCTGCGCCACGATCGCGCGCATGAATCCCTCGAATCCGCGCGTCCGGATGCGCGGCGCCGGCAGCCCGATCCTCGACACCCATTCGGCCACGGATTCGTCCTTGGCCGACAGCACCGCCATCGAACGTGCGATCGCGCGCCGTGCCCGTGCTTCGGTCGATGCGGGTAGTTGCGGCGGCACGGCGCGTCGCCGGTCAGGCGACCGACTGGGGTGCCAGCGAGCGGGTCAGGTTCGAAAGCCGGGCCAGCAGGTAGTCGGCCGTACCGGGATCGGCGTCCTCCACCTTGGTGAGAACGCGTTCGATCATCCGGCGACGGTAGCGTTCGCGGTCGGAAGGGCCGCCGTCGTAGCTGGTTTCCTGTGCCACCTCGAGCGCCGCGCGGACGGCCGGGTAGAGGTCGAGCGGCATATAGGCGCGCTCGTAGACGTACTTGAGCCCCCCGACCGGATCGTAGATCAGCTGGCGCGCGCGCTCGACCGGCACGTTCGCGCGCTTCGCCAGACCGTGCTCGAAAAGGAAAAGGTCGCCCATGCACAGGGCGCGGATCACGAGGCCCGGATCGAGCCGGCCGGTCGTGTGCAGATGGCCGGCGAGACGGGCCACGTCCTCTTCCTGCGACGTCAGCGACGAACCGACCGTCGCGATCTCGCGCGCGTGCATGGCGAGCTCGGTCGCCATCTCGTTCGTCATGTCCGGACGTTCGAGCAACTGGTCGCGGATGCTTTCGGACGCGAGATTGTAGAGCTTCTCGAGCACGCGCAGCGGCACGCGCTTGCGCGCGACGAGCTTCTCCTGGACGATCCCCGACCTGCCGTGACGGTCGACGAGACGCTCGACCGTCGAGTCCGACAGGCGGGCCCCCTCGTTGGCCGCGAGCGCCGCGGCGACGCGATCGTCGCCATGATCCACGAGCTTGATCGCGACCGCGTCCGAAACCTCGGCACGGCGAGCGACCGCGACCTGCTTCTCGCGCCCCTGGGACGACACGATCTCGATCAGGTCGTCGTCTGTGAAGGCCCGGCTCTCGATCAGCAGCGGCAGGGCGACCGCGTCGATATCCTTGGCGATGACCATCGCAAGTCCGGGCGGGAGCTGGCTTGCGTCCTTGAGGTGGTCGGACAGTGCCTGTCGCACGGTCGCGACGGCGTCCTCGGCAAGAAGCCGCAGAAGCTTCTCGGCCTCGACGCGGGCCGACTCGGTCAGCGTCCCTGACTTCCAGGTCTGCGCGACCTTTCCGACCGTCGCGACCCGTGCGGCCGCCGAGTGGTCGGTTGCCAGACGCTCGATATCTTCTTTCGACAGATCGGCCATTCGCCTACACACAATCCTTGCAGCTTGGGACCGAGGATGCACCCGCGGACAGCCGGACGCAACCCTCTGACCGGTTTGACTATCGCCCGACGCACACCTACAAAGGCAGCAAGGTGCCGCCGACCGGTCAATTCACCGGTTTTTCCGAGGGAATCGCCGCGAAATGCCGATGGACGGGAGTACGGGCGGGACGATCGACACGTCGCCAAAGGTCTCGGACGAGGTCAAGTGCACGACCTGCTACATGTGCGCCTGCCGCTGCGGAATCCGCGTCCATCTACGCGACGGGCGCATCCGCTACATCGAAGGCAACAAAGACCATCCGGTAAACCGGGGCGTGCTGTGCGCCAAGGGTTCGGCCGGCATCATGAACCACTACAGCCCGGCGCGCCTTTCCAAGCCCCTGCTCCGGATCGGCGAACGCGGTGCGGGCGATTTCAAGGAAATCGAGTGGGACGAGGCGCTGGAACTCGCCGCCAAGTGGCTCGGCGACATCCGCGTCGACGACCCCAAGAAGCTTGCTTTCTTTACCGGCCGCGACCAGAGCCAGTCGCTTACCGGCTGGTGGGCCAATCAGTTCGGCACGCCGAACTTCGCGGCGCATGGCGGCTTCTGCTCGGTCAACATGGCGGCTGCCGGCCTCTATACGATCGGCGGGTCGTTCTGGGAGTTCGGCGAGCCCGACTGGGAGCACGCGCGCTATTTCATGCTCTTCGGCGTCGCCGAGGACCATGACAGCAACCCGATAAAGGCCGGCCTCGCGAAGCTGAAGGCGAGCGGCGCCAAGTACGTGTCGGTCAATCCGGTCAAGACCGGCTATCAGGCGGTCGCCGACGAGTGGCTGGGAATCGCCCCCGGTACCGACGGACTGTTCGTGATGGCGCTGATCCACGAACTGCTGAAGGCCGACAGGATCGATCTCGAGTTCCTCGTGCGCTACACCAACGCGCCGTGGCTGGTCCTGAAAGACGACGGCCTGTTCGCCCGCGACGGCGCCGGCAATCCGCTTTGCTGGGACACGAAAACCGACGCCGCCGCAAGCGCGCTTTCGGCCGACGTGTCGCCCAAGCTTGTCGGCGACGTGACGCTTGCCGACGGGCGCAAGGCCACGCCGGTCTTCGAACTTATGGCGCTGCGCTATCTCTCGCCGGACTACGCGCCCGAAGCGGTCGCCGAACGCTGTGGCATCCCTGCTTCCACCATAAAGCGCATCGCCGCCGAACTGGCGCACGCTGCCTTCGAACAGCAGGTCGTCATCGACCAGCCCTGGACCGACTGGGCCGGACGCCGGCACGAGAAGATGATCGGCCGTCCGGTCTCGATGCACGCGATGCGCGGGATCTCGGCGCATTCGAACGGTTTCCATACGTGCCGGGCGATCCATCTGCTGCAGATGCTGCTGGGCGCCATCGATACGCCGGGGGCGTGGCGCTACAAGGCCCCGTTCCCGCGCCCCTGCCCGCCCGGCCCGAAGCCGACCGGCAAGCCTGCGCAGGTCAACCCGGGCAAGCCGATGGGCGGCATGCCGCTCGGCTTCACGCTGGGGCCGGAGGATCTCCTGCTCGACGATGCCGGCAATCCGATGCGCATCGACAAGGCCTATTCCTGGGAGGCGCCGATCGCCGCCCACGGGCTGATGCACATGGTGATCGCCAACGCATGGAAGGGCGATCCCTACAAGATCGATACGCTGTTCATGTATATGGCCAACATGGCGTGGAACTCGTCGATGAACTCGGCCGAGACCGCACGCATGCTGACCGACAAGAACGCGGACGGCAACTACCGCATCCCGCACATCATCTATTCGGACGCATTCTATTCGGAGACGGTCGCGTATTCCGACCTGATCCTGCCCGACACGACGTATCTGGAGCGCTGGGACTGCATCTCGCTGCTCGACCGGCCGATCTGCTCGGCCGAAGGGCCGGGCGACGCGATCCGCCAGCCGGTCGTCGCACCCGACCGCGACGTGCGACCGTTCCAGGATGTCCTGATCGATCTCGCGGTGCGCCTGAAGCTGCCCGGCTTCACGAATGCCGACGGCGCCGCGAAGTTCCCGGGCGGCTACGCAGACTACATCGTGAACCATGAGCGGAAGCCCGGCGTGGGACCGCTCGCCGGCTTCCGCGGCGTCGACGGCACGAAGTCGGGTGTGGGCGAACCCAACCCCAGCCAGCTCGACCGCTATATCGAGAACGGCGCCTTCTGGCGCCACCATTTCGAGCCGGACCAGCTTTACTTCAAACACGCAAACAAGGGCTACCTCGAGGCGGCGGTGAAGCTCGGGCTGATCGACAAGGCCGAGCAGATCGTGCTGCACCTCTATTCCGAGCCGCTGCAGAAATTCCGCAATGCGGCACGCGGGCTCGGCCCGATTCAGGCGCCGGCCGAGCACCGCGCGCGCATCGAGGCGCATTTCGATCCGCTGCCGATCTGGTATCCGACCTTCGAAGGCACGCAGATCGACACGGGCGCGTTCCCGCTGCACGCGGTCACGCAGCGTCCGATGCCGATGTACCATTCGTGGGGCTCGCAGAACGCGTGGCTGCGCCAGATCCTCAGCCACAACCGGCTCTACATGAACGTGCGCACGGCAGCGAAGCTCGGTCTTGCGGACGACGACTGGGCGTGGATCACCTCGCACCACGGCCGGGTCAAGGCGCAGATCCGCACGATGGAGGGCGTCAATCCCGACACGGTGTGGACGTGGAACGCGATCGGCAAGCGCGCCGGCGCCTGGAACCTCGATACGGATGCACCGGAAGCGACCAAGGGGTTCCTGCTCAACCACCTGATCTCCGAACTGCTGCCGGACAAGAACGGCTACCGCTATTCGAACTCCGACCCCGTCACCGGGCAGGCCGCCTGGTACGACCTGCGCGTCCGCGTGGAGAAGGCCGACCAGGCCGAACAGGGCGAGACCGCGCCGCTGCTGCCCGCCCTCAACCGTCCGCCGGGCATGGCGGCCCCGCCCACGATTCTGCGCTACGGCGCGCAGTGGAAGAAGCCATGACGAGCCTGCCCTCTCCCCAGCCCGGTGCGAAGAAGCTCGGCCTCGTCATCGATCTCGACACCTGCGTCGGTTGCCACGCATGCGCGGTCAACTGCAAGGAATGGAACACCGGCGGCCATTCCGCTCCGCTGCCGGACTTCGATCCGTACGGCGCCAACGTGTCGGGCGTCTGGTTCAACCGGATCCACACGTTCGAGGCCGGCGAGGGCGATGCGAGCCGCACCGTCCATTTCCCCAAATCGTGCCTGCACTGCGAGACGCCGGCCTGCGTCACAGTCTGTCCGACCGGAGCGAGTTTCAAGCGCGCCGAAGACGGTATCGTTCTCGTCAATCCGGACACGTGCATCGGCTGCAAACTGTGCTCGTGGGCCTGCCCCTACGGGGCGCGCGAGTTCGATTCCGACGAAGGCGTGATGAAGAAGTGCACGCTGTGCATCGACCGCATCTACAACGAGAACATGGCCGAAGACGAGCGCGTTCCGGCATGCGTCTCGACGTGCCCTGCCAGTGCACGCCATTTCGGCGATCTGGGCGATCCGCAGTCGGATGTCTCGCGGCTCGTCGCCGACCGGGGCGGGTATGCGCTGATGCCCGAGATGGAATACGCACCCGTAAACCGCTACCTGCCGCCGCGCGCGGCGAAGACGTCCGTCGGTTGCACGGGCGCGAAGGCCGAGCTCGAGAAGCCGGTCGAAACCGCCGGCCTCCATCCGCTGCTGCGCTGGATGGACAAGGTCCTCTCGCGCTGAAAGCCAGACGATGCATCCCGCCTTCTCGGTCATCTTCTTCACGACGTCATCCGGGGCCGGCTACGGCCTCGTCGCCCTCGTCGCGATAGCCGGCGCGCTCGGCTTCGTCCCCGTCTCCGGCTGGTTCGCGGTCGCGACGCTCGGCCCTGCCACCGCGCTAATCGTCGCGGGCCTGCTCGCCTCGACCTTCCATCTCGGCCATCCGGAACGCGCATGGCGCGCGCTTTCCCAGTTCCGCAGCTCGTGGCTGAGCCGCGAAGGCATTGCCGCCATCGTCACCTTCGTGCCGCTGGCGGTGTTCGGGATCGCCTGGGCGTTTTTCGGACGCAGCGACGGCATCTATGCGCTGGCCGGCCTGCTGGCCGCCCTGTGCGCCGCCGTCACCGTGTTCACGACCGCGATGATCTATCGGTCGCTGAAGCCGATCCACCAGTGGCACAATCGCTGGACCGTACCGAACTACATGGCGCTGTCGCTCGCCACCGGCGGCATGCTGCTGCACGCGATCGCGCAGGCATGGGGTCGTCCGCAGGCGGTCGTCGGGGTCGCCGCCCTGGTCCTCGTGGCGGTCGCCGCCTTCCTGAAGCACCGCTACTGGAAGTTCATCGACACGACGAAGTCGGCATCGACAGTCCAGAGCGCAACCGGGCTGGGCGCGTACGGCAAGGTCCGCTTCCTCGACTCGCCCCACACGGAAGAGAACTACCTGCAGAAGGAGATGGGCTTCAGCATCGCGCGCAAGCACGCGGCGAAGCTGCGTGCCATCGCGCGCCATTCGGCCTTTCACCTGCCGTTCCTGCTGACGGCGGCGGCCCTGCTGCTCGACGGGCCGGTTGCCGTGCTGGCGGCGGCGGTCGCGGCCGTGTTCTGCATCGCGGGAACGCTGGTCGAACGCTGGCTGTTCTTCGCCGAGGCCAAGCATGCCGTGACGCTCTACTACGGCAGCGCCGAGGTCTAACGGCGGCTTTCCATCGCCATGCGGATGGCCAGTCCGCCCAGCACGAGTCCCATCAGCCAGCGCTGGACGAGCAGCCACATCGGCCGCTTCGCGAGAAAGACGGACAGGGCGCCGGCTGTCAGCGCGAATGTCAGGTTGCCGGCGAAGCTGACGCACATGTGCAGGCCGCCGAGCACCAGCGACTGCACCAGCACGTCGTCGCGCGCCGTATCGATGAACTGCGGAAACAGCGACAGGTAGAGCATCGCGACCTTGGGATTCAGAAGGTTTGTCAGAAATCCCATCGCGAACAGCCTGCCCGGCGGATCGTAGGGAAGCGCCTGCACCTGGAACGGCGACCGGCCGCCGGGCTTCAGCGCCTGCCAGGCCAGCCAGAGAAGGTAGAGGGCACCGCCGAAGCGAAGCACGTCGTAGGCGATCGGCACGGTCAGGATGAGCGCCGTGAAGCCCAGTGCCGCGCAAAGCACGTAGAAGACGAAGCCGAGGAGGACGCCGCCGAGCGAGATGACTCCGGCCATCGGCCCCTGGCTGAGCGAGCGCGAGATCAGGTAGACCATGTTGGGGCCGGGCGTGAGCACCATGCCGAGGCACACGGCGGCAAAGGCGATCAGCGTCGCGGTTGTCGGCATTGTCGGTCTCCGGTCACGCGGGCAGGCAGTCGAGACGCCGCCTTATGTGACAGTCAGCGCGGCCGTGCGCAACGCAGAACGTGCCGACGAAGTCGTGGATCGAGGCGGCCATGTGCTTCGCGCCCGCATTCGCGGCATCGAGGCGCGCGGCAGCCTCTTCAGCCTGACGGCGGAGCTTTGCCTCGTCGATGGTCGTGAGCCTTCCGTCCTCCAGCACGATGCGGCCGCCGACCATCACACGGTCGATGGCCGAACCCGATTCGGCGAACACCATCTGCATCAGCGGGCTGCGCAGCGGCACGTAGTGCGGCTGGTCGAGGCGCAGGAAAACGATGTCGGCGAAGTAGCCGGGGGCGATGCGACCCATCTTCTCGAACCCGAGCAGCCGCGCGCTGCCGAGCGTCGCCGCGTCGAAGGCCTCGCTTGCGGTGACCCACTTCTCGTATTCGGGCCCCTGCAGGCGCGAAAGATAGGCCGCGAGCCTTGCAGCTTCGAAGATGTTCTGCCCGTCGCCGGTATTCGATCCGTCGGTACCGATGCCGACCTCGATGCCGGCATCCATCATCTCGCGCACGGCCGCGACACCCGAGCCGAGGCGCAGGTTGCTGCCCGGATTGTGCGCGATGCGCCCGCCGCGCTTGGCGATCAGGTCCATCTCCGCACGGTCGATCCAGATGCCGTGGGCACCGCTGAAATTCGGACCGAGCGCCCCCAGTTCGTCGAGATGCGACGTCATGCTCTTGCCGTACTTGGCGCGTGCAAGCACGGCCTGCACTTTCGTCTCGGCCAGATGCGTCTGGAACGGCAGGCCATATTCCTTCGCCATGCGTGCGCAGGCGACGATGAAATCGTCCGAGCAGTGCAGCGGGATCGTCGGCGCGATGCCCGGCCGGATGAAGTCGCGGTCGAACGGCCAGTCGGCGAAGATCGGCTTCAGGTTCGCAAGACTCGTCTCGTAGGGTGCCAGTGCTGCCTTCGCGACCTGGCTGCGCATCGGCTCCGGAATCGCCTCCAGAAGGCCCGGCAGAGCCTGGTAGAGCGTGCGGTCGGCCAGCATGGGGGCCACGACCGCGCGCATGCCCACGTCCATGTAGGCCTGCCCGACCGCGCGCATCGCTTCGGCCGACGGGGCCGGGAATTCGACGAACAGGTCGAAGCTTGCCGTGCAGCCGCGCCGCACCATCTCGGCAGCCGAGAGGGCCGCACTCAGATACTTGTCGTCGAGCGTGCGCTGGCCGTTGATGGCGCCGGCGGCGTTGAGGAACAGTTCGAGCGGTGCCCGGTCGCCCACCGCCCCGCGCCCCAGCCCGCCATGGGCGTGCGTGTGCGCGTTGACGAGGCCCGGAACGAGCAGCCGGTCGGACGCGTCGACGATCCGCGCTCCCGGCGGGTCGATCGAGCCGGGGGGCCCTACCGACGCGACGAAGCCGGCGGACACGAGAATGTCCGCCGGCTCCGCGCGATCCGTCGCCGGATCGAGTATCCGCCCGCCGCGAAGGACGGACGCATGCATATCGGTCAAATCAGTTTCCCATGTAGACCAGTTCGCGCTCGCCGCGCGGCGGCAGGAACTGGCGCGAGTAGATCTCGCCGATTTCCGGCGTGCGGGCCAGACCGTAACCCGAAACCACCATGCCGATCGAGCGCTTCAGACGGTCGTCCTTGACGTCGCCCGCACCGATCTCCTTCGCCTCGGCCGAGAGCATCAGCTTCTCGTAGGCGAACTTGAGGCGGCGCTGCTCGACGCCGCGGTCGACAAGCGCGTCGTACTTCATGACCGAATTCATGGCGCCGGGGATGTCCTTGCCCACGTCGAGCGTGGCCTGGTTGACCGCGCGCACGAGTCCTGCGACCGCTTTCGGGTTCTCCTTGATCAGCTTCTGCGAGACCATCATGCCGTTGGAGTAGAGATCCATGCCGTAGTCCGCGAACTGGAACCAAGTGTAGTCCTTGTCCGGGTCCTGGCCGAGGCCGACGAGGTTGAAGTAGCTGGTGATGTTGAACACCATCGCGGCGTCCATGTGGCCCTGGATCAGCAGCGGCTCCTGCAGGTTGGGCGCCATGTTTGTGAACTTGATCTTGGACAGGTCGAGCTTGTTGACCGACGCGAACACCGGCATCAGCCGCGTGGTCGGCGTGCCTTGCGCGCCGCCCAGCGTCTTGCCCTCGAAATCCTTGATGGTCTTGATGCCGGCCGCATTGCGCGCGACGATCGCGAAGGGCGGCTGGTTCCACATCTGGTAGACCATGATGGGCTGCTGGCCCGGATTGGCCGCGGCGTTCTGGATGATCGCGTTGATGTCGCCGAAGCCGGCCTCGTAGGCCCCGCCCATGATGCGCGTGACCGTGGCGCCGGAGCCTTCGCCCTGGTCGATGACGACATTCAGGCCCTCGCGCTGGAAATAGCCCTTGTCGCGCGCGACGAAGAACGCCGCGTCGCTGCCCTGGGTCTTCCAACCAAGCGTGAACTTGATCGTGGTGGGCGTCTGGGCGGCAGCCGGACCGGCAAGGGCGGCCAAGGCGGCGGCCAAAGCTAATGCGGTCAAGGACTTCGACATGTCGGAAACTCCTGTCTGGACGGTGCGGAAAGGCCGGCTCGGAGGTTCAATATCCATGCCATGGCCGTGCGGACCGGTTGACGCCCCCCGCCCCGCCCGCTAGAAAGGTGCGATGTTCCGCCGGATCGACGACCTTCGACTTATTTGAGCCGCGGCCCCCTTCCTCGCGAAGGGCGCCCCAGCGGTCGGTTTGTCGTGTCGTCCCATCCTTCCAGTCCGGAACCTCGCCCATGATCCCGCTTCGACCTGCCCCGCGACTTAGGGCCGCGCGCCGCCAATCGGCGCGCATCGAACGCCAGCCCCTTGCCCCTATCTCGCGGAGATCCGCACCATGAACGTCCAGAAGTACAAGGCCTTCCCGCCCATCGACCTGCCCGACCGCAAATGGCCCTCGCGCCAGATCACCAAGGCGCCGATGTGGTGCTCGGTCGACCTGCGCGACGGCAACCAGGCGCTCGTCGAGCCGATGGGGCCAGAGCGCAAGCGGCGCATGTTCGACCTGCTCGTTCGCCTGGGGTTCAAGGAGATCGAGGTCGGGTTTCCCGCCGCCTCGCAGACCGATTTCGACTTCGTGCGCTCGATCATCGACGAGGGCGCGATCCCGCCCGACGTGACCATCCAGGTGCTCACGCAGGCGCGCGACGAGCTGATCGAACGCACTTTCGACGCGATCCGCGGATCGAAGCGCGCGGTCGTGCATCTCTACAACTCGACCTCGACCACCCAGCGGCGCGTCGTGTTCGGCCTCGACCGGCCCGGCATCGTCGAAATCGCCGTCAAGGGCACGAAGACCGTCAAGCGCCTCGTCCCCACGGTGCCGGGTACCGACGTCGTCTTCCAGTACAGCCCAGAGAGTTTCACCCAGACCGAACTCGATTTCGCCAAGCAGATCTGCGAAGCGGTGATGGACGAGTGGGGTCCGACCAAGGCTCGGCCGATGATCTTCAACCTGCCCGCCACGGTCGAGGCGGCCACGCCCAACATCTACGCCGACCAGATCGAGTGGTTCTCGCGCAACGTCAAGAACCGCGACACCTGGATCCTGTCCGTCCATCCGCACAACGACCGCGGGACGGGCGTGGCGGCCGCCGAGTTCGCGGTGATGGCCGGCGCCCAGCGCGTGGAGGGCACGCTGTTCGGCAACGGCGAGCGGACCGGAAATGTCGACGTGGTCACGCTGGCGCTCAACCTGTTCAGCCAGGGCGTGGACCCGGAACTCGACATGTCGGACGTGCGCGAGATCGTGCGCACGGTCGAGTACTGCAACCAGCTCCCGGTCCATCCGCGCCATCCCTATGGCGGCGAGCTCGTCTTCACTGCGTTCTCCGGCTCGCACCAGGACGCGATCAAGAAGGGCCTGACAGCGCAAAGCAAGTCCAACACCGGCATCTGGGACGTCCCCTACCTGCCGATCGACCCGCAGGACGTGGGCCGCTCCTACGAGGCGGTCATCCGCGTCAACTCGCAGTCCGGCAAGGGCGGCATCGCCTATCTGCTCGAGACGGACTACGGCCTCGAGCTGCCGCGCCGCCTGCAGATCGAGTTCGCGGCCGTCGTCCAGCGCGTGGCCGACGCCACGGGCAAGGAACTGTCCGCCAAGGACATCCATGGCGCGTTCGTCGCCGAGTATCTGGCGGACGGCAAGTTCGCTTTCGTCGAGCATACGACACTGCCCACCGGCAAGTCGGGCACGGAACGGCGCATCGAGGCGCGCGTGCGGGTCGACGGCAAGGACACCCTGCTGGCGGGCGAAGGCAACGGCCCGATCGCGGCCTATGTCGACGCGCTGTCGAAGACGGGCGTGGCGGTCGACGTCGTCGACTATCGCGAGCACGCGATCAAGGGCAACCAGGGGGCGAAAGCCCAGGCGGCCGCCTATGTCGAGGCGAGCGTGGACGGGCGCACGCTGTTCGGGGTCGGGATCGATTCCAACATCGTCGCCGCTTCCCTGAAGGCGATCACCTCGGCGGTCAACCGCGCGCGGCGGCCCTAGCCTGCGGCTGGCCGACGTTGCCCGAGCGCGCGTCGGTCAGCCGCTTCAGGCGGCCCTCCGTCACCATCTTCTCGAGAATGGAGAAGACCTGCATGGTGGGTGCGCCGACCTGGTCGGCGATCTGGCCCAGCGAAAACGTGCCCTTGCCCTTGACCGCGGCCCGGACGAGCGGGTCGGCCTGTTCGGGTGTCAGGGCTCTGGCAGGCGGCGGCATGGCCGTCATTTTGCCCAAAACAGGCCCCCGAACCAAGCAAGTTGCGCGTTCGGGCGGTCTGTGGCATCAAGCGGGCCGATTTGACGGCAGAATGCTGCCTTAGCTCAGTGGTAGAGCGCGTCCTTGGTAAGGACGAGGTCCGGAGTTCAATCCTCCGAGGCAGCACCATTCCCCGCGTGGATCGAGATCAAAAAATCTAAGGTTTTTCAGGGTTTGGGCGCGGTGCTCATCGCGCCTCGAAATTCACCCGTACCGTCGCGTGCTGGTACGAAGCTGCAACATTCACTTAAAATGCGTGCACCACACGTGCAGTCGTAGAGCACGAGTCCTGAAACGTTCTCCGCAGTTCGCGTGCGAGGCGGGCCAGAGATTTGGCCGTCGCAGTTGCCAGTGACCTGATCGGGTTTTCTTGGACCAAACTGATTGTCTCAATCACCCTAGTTTAAGAGAAGGCTGTCAGGTTGACCTGCCGCCCTAAAAGTGGTCCTCCCTAAAGGAGGCACGAATCGTCATCGAAAATGGCGAAAGCATTACAACGGGAAACGGCCGTACGCGTTGCTCGGATATCGGCCGACAGCACCCGGCGACGGGTGGCGAGATACAGCACCTCGAACCAGTCACCGCGATGCAGTAACATCTCATTTGGATTGGTTCAAAAATCGGTCAGGTCGGTAGCCGGCTTGCGGAACCTCGCGGCGCAATACACCAACGTCAAGGAGATCGGTTTGACAGAGGCCGTCGTTGGAGATGGCGGATTAATCGATAGTCCGATCCGCCCCACTAAACCTTACGAAGGGTTCGACCACCTGCAGTCAA
>JBIKWI010000320.1:0-2615 GCA_044356395.1 Tagaea sp.
TCGACATGCTCGGCCGCGCCAAGAAGGTGCGCATCGACAAGGACAACACCACGATCGTCGACGGCTCGGGCAAGAAGAAGGACATCGAGGCCCGCGTCGCGCAGATCAAGGCGCAGATCGAGGAGACTACCTCGGACTACGACCGCGAGAAGCTGCAGGAGCGTCTGGCCAAGCTCGCGGGCGGTGTGGCCGTCATCCGCGTGGGCGGTGCGACCGAGGTCGAGGTCAAGGAGCGCAAGGACCGCGTCGACGACGCGATGCACGCCACCAAGGCCGCGGTCGAGGAAGGCATCCTGCCCGGCGGCGGGACCGCGCTTCTCTACGCGACCCGCGCGCTGGAAGGCATCAAGGTCGCAAACCACGACCAGCAGGTCGGCATCGAGATCGTGCGCAAGGCCCTGCAGGCCCCGGCACGCCAGATCGCCGAGAACGCGGGTGCGGACGGTTCGCTGATCGTCGGCAAGCTGCTCGAGGGCAAGTCGGCCACGCAGGGCTTCAATGCCCAGACCGGCGAGTTCGTCGACATGGTCAAGGACGGCGTGATCGATCCGACCAAGGTCGTGCGCCTGGCGCTGCAGGACGCGGCGTCGGTCGCGGGCCTGCTGATCACGACCGAGGCGATGATCGCCGAGGCGCCGAAGCCCGAGAAGGCGCCGGCGGCTCCGGCGGGCGGCATGGGCGACTACTAAGCCGCTCCAATCGGGTTGGAACAGGAGAGGGCCGCGGCTTCAAGCTGCGGCCCTTTTTCTTTTCAGTTGGTCCGGCAGGTCTTGATGCCAAGCAGCGTATAGGCCGGGCAGAAACGGAAGATCGCCGTGGCGAGCGGCACGAGGCCGACCAGCGCCCACGGGCTCTGCGGTCCCCAGAAATAAAGCGAAAGGATGAACAGGCCTGCGACGGCGCGCAGGATGCGGTCGATGCCGCCGACATTCATATCCATGAACCGACTCCTTATTTTAGAGAAGCCTGATATTCGCACATTTTGCGGATTTTCGCCCGGACCAATTGACGCGGGCGGGCGGGGCAGGGGCGGCGGTACGGACTTCTGGACGCCGCACCCGCCCGCTTGTAGCTTCCGCCCCCTCACATGCGCGCCATTTTCGACGTCATCCTGCCGGTCTTCGGAATCATCCTGACAGGGTATTTCTCGGGGCGAATCAAGCTGCTCGGGCCCGACAGTTCCGACGCGCTCAACAAGTTCTGCTACTGGTTCGCGCTTCCGCCCGTCCTGTTCCTGGGGCCCGCGCGTGTACCCCTCGACCAGGTC
The DNA here is from genome assembly GCA_044356395.1 of Tagaea sp. GTDB lineage: Bacteria > Pseudomonadota > Alphaproteobacteria > CACIAM-22H2 > CACIAM-22H2 > Tagaea. The sequence continues at coordinate 1,268 of JBIKWI010000320.1, forward strand.
TTCAATCTTCCGTTCATCGCGACCTTCATGGGCGGTGTGGCGATCACGTGGCTGATCGCCCTCGCCGTCGGCGTGATCGCGTTCCGCGACCGGCCGGCGGTGACCGCACTCGCCCTGCTCAGCGGGACCTTTTCGAACGCGGGCTACATGGGGATTCCGCTGTTCCTCGCCGCCTTCGGCCCCGAAGGCGTGCTGCCCGCCGTCATCTCGACGGTGAGCTACACGCTGCTGCTGGTCGCCGCGACCGTGATCATCGTCGAGGCCGATCTCGCCGGACAGGGCGGCGCGGTGCGGGCGCTCGGCAAGGTGCTGAAGGGGCTGGCGACCAGCCCGCTGATCGTCGCCCCGCTGTCCGGCCTCGCCTTCAACGTCTCGGGCCTGCCGATGCCCAAGCCGCTGTCGAATTTCGGCGAACTGCTGGGGGCGGCGGCCGGGCCTGCGGCCCTGTTCGCCATCGGCCTGTTCCTCTCCACGCGCTCGCTTCGCACGCTGGTCGGCGGCAAGAAGCTCGCGGAAGTGGGCTGGCTCGTCTACGTGAAGCTGATCGTCCAACCGCTTGCCACCTGGTGGCTTGCCGGCCATTTCGGGCTCGACGCGTTCTGGCGCGGCTCGGCCGTGATCCTCGCCTCGCTGCCCACGGCGGCTTTGTGCTTCGTGCTCGCCCAGCAATACAAGCAGTTCGTCGAGCGCGCGTCGGCCACCATCCTGATCTCGACCGTGCTGTCGCCGGTCGTGATCTCGGCGATCATGATCCTGTTCGAGGGGATCCGTCCGAACTGAAGAACTCGCGCGTGCGCGCGATCGCTTCGGCAAGCCCGACGCGTTCGATCGTCACGCCCTCGGGGAACGCCTTGGCAAGGCGCGAGGGGAATCGCGAATCGAGCAGCACGAAAACGCCGGTATCGTCGGCCCGGCGCACCAATCGCCCGAACGCCTGCTTGATGCGCAGGCGCACCAGCCGGTCGTCGTAGGCGGCCTTGCCGAAATGGGCGCGCCGCGCCTTGTGCAGGATGTCGGGCCGCGGCCAGGGCACGCGGTCGAACACGATCAGGCGCAGCGAGCGGCCGGGCACGTCGACGCCGTCGCGCACGGCATCGGTACCCAGCAGGCACGAATCTTCCTCGGCGCGGAAGATGTCGACGAGCGTGGAGACGTCGAGCCGGTCGACATGCTGGGCATAGAGCGGCAGGCCCGCGCGCTCCAGTGCGGCCCCGATGCGCCCGTGGATCGCGCGCAGCCGGCCGATCGCGGTAAACAGGCCGAGCGCTCCGCCCTTGGAGGCGAGGAAGAATTCGCGATAGGCCGCCGCCACGCGGTCCGGCTCGTCGCGCGCAAGGTCGGTGACGAC
>JBIKWI010000321.1:0-2611 GCA_044356395.1 Tagaea sp.
TCGAACTCTTGGTCGCGGCCGGCGCTTTCCTGTTCACCTGCGGCATCGTCAGCCTCAATGCCGGCCTGCGCTATCTCGCGAACTCGTCGATCGTCTGGTCGGAGGAAGGCGCGCTGCTCGCCACGAACGTCTTTGTGTTCGTCGGCGCCGCGGTGATCTTCAAGGCGCGCGCCGACGTCGCCGTCTCGTATGTCCTAGAGAGGATGCCGCCCCGCGTCGCGGCCTGGATCGAATTCGCGACCTTCGCGGCCGCCGCGGTCTTTCTCGCCACCATGAGCGTGCAGGCCGTCGCGCTGTGGCCGCTGCAGCGCCACACCTCGACCTTCATCCTCGACATCAGCCGGTTCTGGTTCACGGTGCCCCTGATCTGGGGCGCCACGTCCATGTGCCTAGCCAGCATCGCATACGCGGCGCGACGTCTCGCCGCCATCGGACGCGGCGATTTCGGTCGCGTGCCGCCTTTCGTGGCCGCGCCGGCGGAACCCGAATGACCCTGTTCGTTCTGATCGGCGGCTTCATGCTGATGTTCGCCCTGGGCGTGCCGGTGTCGCTGGCGATCGGCCTTGCCTCGCTCGCCGCCATCCTGGTCGGCGACTATTCGCTGCTCGATATCCCGCGCTACGCGATGAGCGGCATCGATTCGTTCATACTGCTGTCGATCCCGTTCTTCGTGCTGGCGGGCAACCTGTTCAACATCAGCGGCGCGACCTCGCGGCTCTTCGCCTTCTGCGAATCCGTCTTTGCGCGCATCCCGGGCGGGCTGGGTCAGGTCACAATCATGTCGAACGTGGTGTTTTCAGGCATGTCCGGAGCCGCCCTGGCAGACATCGCCGGGCTAGGCACCATCGTCAGCCGGGCCATGAATCGCGCCGGCTACAGACCGCCCTTCGCGGCCGCGACGATACTGGCCGGCTCCGTGCTCGGTCCGATGATCCCGCCATCGATCATGTTCATCATCTACGCCGCCGCGACCAACGTGTCGGTCGGCCGTCTGTTCCTCGCCGGCGCCGGGGCCGGCATCTTCATCGCGGCAGTGCTGATGGCATACATCGCGTATCGCGCCCTCACGGGCCGCGAGCCGTGCCCGCCGGCACCGAGTATCACCCTGCGTGCGTTCGGCCGCACGACCTTCGGGGCGATCCCCGCGCTGCTGGCGCCGATCGTCATCCTGGGCGCGATGCGCACCGGCGCCGTCACCGCGACGGAGGCCGGCGTCCTTGCGGTCCTCTACGCGCTGATGCTCGGTGTCCTCTATCGGGGCTACAACGTCGCCAAGGTCCGCTGGGCGGTGACCGACGCGGTGCTTACCTCTGCGAACATTCTGTGGATCATCGCCGTATCGACCGTCATGGGCCATATCCTGACGCTCGAGGGGCTGGCGCAGGCGCTCAGCGCGGCGCTCGCCGGCGTGACCGACGAGCGCATCCTAGCGCTGCTGATCATCAATGCCGGGCTCCTTGCGCTGGGTTGCGTGCTTGAGACCACGCCGGCTCTCCTCATCGCTGCGCCGATTCTGGTGCCCGTGGTGGCCGAATACGGCGTCGATCCGGTTCATTTCGGCGTGATCATGTGCCTCAATCTGATCATCGGGATCATCCACCCGCCGATGGGGATCGGATTGTTCGCGGTGTCGGCGATCACCAAGTTGTCGGTCGAGACGGTGACCAGGGCAACACTGCCGTATCTCGCGCCGCTGATCTTCGCTCTGATGGTCATCACCTTCGTGCCCCAGATCACGCTGTGGCTGCCCGACCTGATGATGGGGCCGGCGAGACGCTGATCACGCGGAGAGCCACGCACCCACAGCCATGGCCGCCAGCCGCATACATGAATTGCATATCGACGGAGTGAACGCGTGAGCGAAGTGATAGTGGGTGTCGACGTCGGGGGAACCTTCACCGACCTGATGATCGTGCGGCGCGATCCCCCCGCGGCGCTGTTCTGGAAATGTCCCTCGAGCAACGCCGAACCTGATCGCGCGATCGTGCGCGGGCTGGCGGAGGCCCTGGCGCAGTTCGGGCTGTCGGCATCGGACGTCGCGCGTTTCGCCCATGGAACGACGGTCGGCACCAATGCCCTGATCGAGCGGCGCTGCGGCACGGTCGCTATGGCGACGACCGAAGGCTTCCGCGACCTGCTCGAGATCGGTCGCCAGACCCGGCCCCGCATCTTCGACCTTCATCTCGACAATCCGCCGCCTCTGGTGCCGCGCGAGCTGCGCTTCGAGATCGGCGAGCGCATGCGCGCGGACGGCACTGTCCATCGGCCGCTGGACGCGACGGACGTCGCGCGCGCAGCAGGGGCAATCGCGGCGCGCGACGTGGATTGCGTCGTCGTGTGCTTTCTGCATTCGCACGCCCACCCGGAGCACGAGCGTCGGGCCGCGGACCTCATCCGCGCCGCGGTCGATCCGCGGGTCGATGTGATCTGCTCGTCGACGGTCCACCAGGAATTCCGCGAGTATGAGCGCTTTTCGACCGCCGTGCTGAACGGCGCCCTGCTCACAGTCATGCGGGACTACCTCACGCGCCTGGGTGCGGGCATCGCCGGGCTCGGCGTGAGGAGCAAGACGCTGGTCAGCCAGAGCGCGGGCGGTTTGTTCGGCCTCTCC
>JBIKWI010000322.1:0-2607 GCA_044356395.1 Tagaea sp.
AAGGTCGATGAACGAGCGCGCCTTGCCGGTGCCGAGGTTGAACAGGCCCGAGACCTGCGGGTTGGCGCGGAACCACAGCATCGCGTCGACCACGTCGCCCACCCAGATGAAGTCGCGCGTCTGCCCCCCGTCGGGCACGTCCTTGCGGTGCGAGCGGAACAGCGGGAACGCGTCGCCCTTCGCGGCGACCGGGAAGATCTGGTGGACGACCGAGCGCTGCGCGCCCTTGTGGTATTCGTTGGGGCCATAGACGTTGAAGAACTTGAGGCCGACATGCTGGCGCGGACGCCGCGTCTTGCGGTCCTTGAGCATCGCCGCGATGCGCCGGTCGACGAGCAGCTTGGACCAGCCATAGGGATTGAGCGGCTGGAGCTTCGCCAGCTCTTCGGGTGCCGGATCGTCGACGAAGCCGTGCTCGCCGCCGCCATAGGTGGCCGCCGACGACGCGTAGACCAGCGGGACGCCCGACTCCGCGCACCAGTCCCACAGGTCGAGCGTCAGGCGCACGTTGTTGCGCACGATCGCGTCGACGTCGGTCTCGGTGGTCGACGAGATGGCGCCCATGTGGAACACCGCCTCGATCTTCCCCTTTCGGCCGGCGAGGAATTCGAACAGGTCTTCCGGGCGCACCACGTCCTCGAGCCGGCGCTTGGCGATGTTGCGCCACTTGTCGCCGTTCCCCAGCCAGTCGACGCACACGAGCGACGACGCGCCCTGCGCTTCCAGTCCCGCCAGGAGATTGGAGCCGATGAACCCTGCCCCGCCGGTGACCACGATCATGGAACGACCCGCTCGCGAAATGCAGTGCGGTTATAGGCGCTGGCCTCCGGAACTTGCAACTCGGCCTCCCCCGCCGCCATAATGGCGGCATGCAGACCGACAACCGCATCCTCGACGATCTTTCGCGCGCCGCGACCGGCGCCATGTCCGCCCTTGGCGCCATCCGCCAGGAGGTCGAGGCGCAGGCCCGTCTCGTCGTCGAACGCTGGCTGCAGACGCAGAACCTCGTCGCGCGCGACGAGTTCGAGGCCGTGCGCGAGATGGCGGCCAATGCCCGCATCGAGAACGAGCGTCTGGCCGAACGCCTTGCGGCGGTCGAGGCCGAACTCAAGATGTTGAAGGGCACCCCGCCCGCCGGCTGACCCCGCATTTCGCGGTCGCAGGCGGTATCCGCGAGTCCCGGCCGCATAATCTTGGGGATCGTTGCGAAATTTCATTGCCCGCTTGACTCGCCTTTGGCACCCTATCCCTAGTGGTTCCGCGTCGAGTCGCACCCAGCATCTACCCCGATGGGGTCCGCTGGCGGGGAGCCCGCAAGACGAATTTGCGTCAGTAGGAGGCCCCAGGGCATGGCCGACGTCTCGGTACATCAGACTTCCGAAGCCGCCGCAAATCCGCTCGACATCATCGAAGAAATCGTCACCGCCAACGAATGGCCGTTCGACCGGTCGGCGGAAGAGGAACTGGTCGCCCAGGTTCCGGGCCGTTGGTGTGACTACCGGGTCTATTTCGCGTGGAACGAGGACATGAGCGCGCTGCACTTCTCGTGCGCCCTCGATCTCAAGCTGCCCCGCCATCGCCGCCAAGTCGTGACCGAACTGCTGATGCTCGCCAACGAGAAGCTGTGGCTCGGCCATTTCGACCTGTCGGGCGACGACGGCCTGCCGACCTTCCGCCACGCGGTCCCGCTGCGGGGTGCACGCGGCGCCACGGTCGAGCAGATCGAGGATCTCGTCGACGTGGCGCTGACCGAGTGCGAGCGCTTCTACCCGGCGTTCCAGTACGTCGTGTGGGGCGGCAAGGACCCGGCCGAAGCCGTCGCGGCCGCGTGCCTCGAGCCGATGGGCGAAGCCTAGGCGATCAAGCATATGTCCGGAACGAGCGTATCGGTCCTGCTGGTCGGCTGCGGGAAGATGGGCGGCGCCATGCTGCAGGGCTGGCGGCGCGACCCGCGGCTTGGCCCCTTCGTCGCGGTCGAGCCCGGCGGTGCCCCGGAATTCGCTGGGTCCGGCGATGTCGCCGTGGTGCGCGAGCTTGCGGCCCTGCCTGCCGGATTCCAGCCCGCCGTCGTCGTCTTCGCGACCAAGCCGCAGGTCATGGACGATGTCGTGCCGCCCTATGCCCGCTTCGCGAAGGACGCGCTGTTCGTGTCGATCGCCGCAGGAAAGACCGTCGCCTATTTCCGACGGCATCTGGGCGCCAATGCCGCCATCGTGCGCGCGATGCCCAACACGCCGGCTGCCGTGGGTCGCGGCATCACGGTGGGCTGCCCCACGCCGCAGGTGAAACCCGCCCAGCGCGAGATCGCCGACACACTGCTGCGCAGCGTGGGCGCCGTCGAATGGGTGACGGACGAGGGGCTGATCGACGCGGTGACGGCCGTTTCCGGTTCGGGGCCCGCCTATGTGTTCCTGCTGGCCGAGGCGATGGCCGCCGCCGGCGCCAAGGCCGGACTGCCGGCAGACCTCGCCATGCGCCTTGCCCGGGCGACGGTTTCCGGGGCGGGCGAACTGCTCCGTCAGGCGCCCGAATCGGCCGAGCAACTGCGGAAAAACGTGACTTCCCCGAAGGGTACGACCGCGGCCGCCCTTGAGGTGCTGATGGCAG
>JBIKWI010000323.1:0-2596 GCA_044356395.1 Tagaea sp.
CACGAATCTTTCAGCCTATACGGCGACAACTGTCGGATTTGGCGGACTTCAGCATCCACCAGAGCGTCGTCGGGCCGTCGCGTTGCGCGACCGCCACGAAGGAAATTTGAGAAGCATTATTTCAGACGGCATCAAATCCGGCGAATTCCGTTTCACGGATCCGCGCATCGCGACGCGTGTGCTGCTCTCGAGCCTGAACTGGATGGTTCGATGGTACAAACCCGGCGGGTCAAGGAGCGCATGTGAGTTTGCTCGCGAGTTCGCCGAACTCTTGCTTGCTGGAATGATCCAGCGGGAAGCCGCTGCGCCGGCGTCGCGTGTAACCAGACTGAGAAGAATTGGCTAAACGCGAGGCCTGCCGACTGCATCGATTGACTTGCGGATCGAGACTGATATTCTTAAAAACATCTACCGACCGACCGACCGGTCGAGTTCGGGTTTTTACGGAGATTGAGGTCGATGACGCTTCCGCTTTCCGGGATCATTGTTCTCGACCTCAGCCGCGCGCGAGCTGGACCGACCGCAACTCGGCAGCTCGCGGACTGGGGAGCTGAGGTTATCCGGATTGAGATGCCCGGCTCCCTCGACGAAGCCGATGTCGTGTCGAGCTCGCGGGACAGCGGCGACTTCCAGAATCTTCACCGCAATAAAAAAAGCATCGCCATCAATCTGAAAACGCCTGATGGCATGGCGGTTTTCAAAAGACTCGTCCAAAGAGCGGACGTTGTCGTCGAAAATTTTAGGCCGAACGTCAAACACAAGCTCGGCATCGATCAAGACAGCCTTATAGGCATAAACCCCCGACTTATCTACGCAAGCATCTCGGGATTTGGCGAGACAGGTCCCTATCAAGATCGGCCGGGTGTCGACCAGATTATCCAAGGGATCAGCGGCCTGATGTCGGTCACGGGAGACCCGGAGCAAGGTCCCATGCGTGCGGGCATCGCAGTCGCTGACGTTTCTGCAGGTGTTTTCTGCGCATATGGAATTCTACTTGCGCTATTTTCGCGCGAGCGAACTGGACGCGGGCAATGGGTTAGCACGTCTTTGCTTCAGTCTATGATATTCATGCTCGATTTTCAGGCTGCGCGCTGGCTTGTTGATGCGGTGCTGCCGAAGCAAGCCGGTAACAATCATCCCACAGCGATACCAATGGGGGTGTTTCCAACCGCGGACGGCGCCATCAACATCGCGGCCTCCGGGCAGAAACTATGGCGGCGATTTTGCGAGGCTACAAAGCTCGATGAACTGCTCGTCGATCCTAAATATGAGACGTCGCAGCTGCGATCAAAGAATCGCAACCAATTGAATGTTCGAATCGGAGAGCTGACGAGTACGCAATCATCGGCGCACTGGGTGAAGATTCTGAACGACGCGGGCATTCCTGCTGGGCCGATCAACAACATTCAACAGATGTTCGATGATCCTCAGGTTAAGCACTTGGGACTGGTGCGGGATGTACCGACATCCAAAGGAACAAGAATCCGGTTGGTTGAGCAACCGGTCCGATTGAGTGCGATGCAGTCGAGGCTCGATAGCGGCGCGCCGGACAATGGCCAACATACCCGGCAGGTGCTTGGTGAAGCGGGTTTCAGCGCCGACGAAATTGACCGATACATTCATGCCAAAGCGATAGGATGAAGGGCTACGTGACCGGAAAATTCAATCCCGTCCTGCGTCTCTCGGCCACAGAGCTGATTGTCGAATTCAAGGCCCGACGTCTGACACCGAGCCAGGTCCTCGCCCTCTGCCTGGAGCGAATAGCGCAGTGCAATGAATCTATCCGAGCTATTTGTACGCCAAACGAGAGCGCAAGTTTGGCTGCACTGGAATCTGACCGGCGATATTCGGGTCAAGGCGAAATACGCCCTCTCGAAGGCGTCCCGTTTGTCGTCAAGGATGTGATCCAGACAAAGGGTATCCGTACGACGTTTGGATCGAAGATCTTTGAGACGAATATTCCAGAAGAAGACGCCGTCTCCGCCGAGCGACTGCTCAATGCGGGTGCCGTGCTTCTCGGGAAAGCAAATACACCGGAGTTTGCCCACGACGTCTTCACCAACAACAAGATGTTTGGCGCGACGAGAAATCCTCGGAACGCCGCTTATACGGCCGGAGGATCGAGTGGTGGAACAGCGGCTGCGATTGCTGCAGGTATGGCGCCGATAGGCTTGGGTACCGACCTTGGGGGATCGATCCGGGTGCCAGCAGCTATGTGCGGTATCGTTGGGTTAAGGGCGACGACAGGGCGAGTTCCCGTTTGGCCCTCCGACTTTGGTTGGGACACTCTGGTAGCCCATGTCCATGGCCCGATGACACGGAGCGTCGAGGATATTGGGCTGATGATGTCCATTCTGGCCGGTCCGGACGCGCGCGATCCAAACTCCCTGCCGTATGAGGCCATCGATTGGATTGGTGCCTCCAAAGGAACCACGAGTCTAAAGGGGAGGCGAATCGCATTTTCGGCAGATCTGAACGGCGTAGTACCTGTCGATGACGAGATCGCTGATCTGGCAAGAGAGGCCCTTGGGGTTTTCCGTGAGCAAGGGTGCTCCATCCATGAGGCCTGTTTCGATGCGACATCCCTGTTCGGCGT
>JBIKWI010000142.1:0-9319 GCA_044356395.1 Tagaea sp.
GACCCAAATAAAGGGTCAGGATCACCGTCTGCGCCCATAGGACAGCCTGACCAGTTTGCGTATCAGTGTGTATTTGGCAAATCGTTATTGGCCTGACCGAGTTTTTGAACCGAATCGGATTTGACGTCTCGGTAGTTTTTGCGCCTTGCGAGCTTCGAACCGGATAGTTGAATATTTTTAGTGCCCTACCTATATGATCGAGATTTACATGCCTCGCTCCAAAGGTTCTCACCTACATCCACTACGGCATGCCACTCCCGGACATAGGCGATAACCGCCGCCGCCTCGACCTAGCCCGATCGCGACGCGGGCGGTTTCAGCCAGGCGGCGATCTTGCGGCCCAGGCCGTCGAAGACGGCGCGCACGGGCGGGTTTGCCCGCTGGTCTTCGTGCATGGCGATCCACGTCTCGATCTCGAACCGGACCTCCTTTTCCAGCACCGGGACAAGATCGGGACTGCGCGCGGCGATCAGCTTGTAGAGGACGCCGATGCCGAGCCCGGCGCGCAGCGCCGCCAGCTGCGCCAGATCGTTGTCGACGCGCAGATTGAACAGGCCGCGGTCGGTCCAGGCCGTTCCCGGCGCGACCACGCGCACGGCGCTGTCGTCGCGGTCGAAGCCGACGACATCGAAGCCGCGCAGTTCGGCGACGGTCCGCGGCAGGCCGCGGCGCCCGGCATAGTCGCGATGCGCGTAGAGCCCGATCGCGAAACGGCCCAGCTTGCGCGCCAGGATCGCGGCCTGCTGGGGCCGCGAACTGCGCACGGCGATGTCGGCCTCGCGGCGCAGCAGGTCCTGCTTGCGCTTCGTCAAGTCGAGCTCGAACACGATCTGCGGATAGTCGGCGCGCAGTTCGGCGAGCATCGGCGGCAGCACCTCGGCGCCGAAGATCTCGCTCGCGGTGATGCGGACCGTGCCCGCGACGGCATCGGCCTGCGCGGCGCCTTCGGCTACGCGCACGAAGGCGGCGGCTGCGGCCTCCATCTCCTCGGCCTTCGCCAGCAGGCCGTGCGCGAGCGGCGTGGGGATGAGGCCGCGTTGGGAGCGCGTGAACAGCGCGGACCCCAGAACCCGTTCAAGCTCTTCGATATGGCGGCCGATCGTGGGCTGCGTGAGGTTCAGCCGGCGTGCGGCCGCCGACAGGCTGCCCAGACGCATGACGCCCAAATAGGTCTGGTAGAGATGCCAATCCGGTACGTCTGCCATACGAAAACGTATATCGAAGATACACAAATTGGCAGTTCCATTTTCATCCGCGCACGGCGATATCTCCGGAGGGTGACGCAAGGAGACGACAGTCCATGTTGCAGATGGCCGAGACGATACTGATCCGATTGCCGCACGCGACGTAAGACTTGCAGACAGATACCGTGCGTCGCCGAAGCCGTCGGCCGACCGCGGCTCGGATATGCCGGTCTTGCTGCACCACCGACGCCGAATCCTCGAAATCCGGAGCACAGAAGCATGGCCGCGACGCGCCTTCCACTCGCCATCCTCGTAAATCTCGCCCTGGCGACGGCACCCGTTCTTGCCCAGTCGGACGCGAGCACGGGCGACTGGAGCCTTCGGCTGGGCGGTGCGGCGCTCGTCGTGCCGAGCTACGAAGGATCGGACAGCGCCGCCGTTCGCCCGGTGCCGCTGGTCGATCTCCAATGGCGCGATCTCGTGTTTCTGGATTCGCGTCGCGGGCTCGGCGCCAATCTGATCCGGGTGGACGATCCCAGAGGGCGCGGATCCCTGAAGATCGGCCCGTTCGCGAACTGGCGGTTCGCGCGCAAGGAAGGCGACGACGACGATCTGCGCGGACTTGGCGACGTGAAGGGCGGCGTGGATGTCGGCGCGTTCGCCCAGTATTCGCTCGGCCGGATCGACCTGAACCTGACCGGCAAGCGCAACGCTTCGGACCGGGATCTGGGCGGTACGGTGGAGTTCGGCGCACGCTATCGCCTTGCACCCATCGGCCGGACGATGGTCAGCTTCGGACCGAGCGTGACCTGGGCCGACAGCGACTACATGAAGAGCTATTTCGGGGTGGCGGCCGACAAGGTGCTGGCGACGGGACTCGCCGCATACGCGCCGTCCGCAGGCATGAAGGATGTCGGCATCGGCGTGCTGGCGGTCCATCCGTTCGCCGGAAACTGGGCGCTCAGCGGGTTCGGCGGCTATACGCGTCTGGTGGGCGATGCGGCGGACTCGCCGCTCGTGAAGCAGCGCGGTTCGGCCAACCAGCTCAGCTTCGGATTGGGCCTCAGCTACAAGTTCCGCTGAAACCGCCCGACCTCGAACGGAGACATCCGTGAGCCCGGACCAGATCTTCGGCCTGACCGGTGCGCCCGCGATCCTCGGCTGGGCGATCCTGATCCTTGGCCCGCGTCGCTTCGCGCCTCTGAACGCCGTCCCGCAGCTGGTCATCCCGCTCGGCCTGTCGGCACTCTATGGCGCGCTGGTGCTGCGACATTTTGCCGAAGCGGGCGGCGATTTCGGAAGCCTCGCGGGCGTACGGCAGCTCTTTTCGTCGGATTGGGTCCTGCTGGCGGGGTGGATCCACTATCTCGCCTTCGATCTGGCCATCGGTGCCTATCTGGCGGCTCGGATGGATCGAGCCGCGATCGGGCGCCTCGTGCAGGCGCCGATCCTGGCAACAACGTTCCTTTTCGGCCCGATCGGATTCGCGCTGGCGGTCGTCACGGAATCGGCATTGGCCGCGGCGACGTCCGCCGCTCCCGACAAGATCCTCCAACCGGAGACGTGATGTCATGGCGTCCCTGCAGATCCAGCTCTCCGCATCCGCCCCGCGCCCCGGCCAGCTTGCCGTACTGACGGCGCTGTCGATCGCGCTGCTGGTCCTGATCGCCGCGTGGGCAGTGGTCGATGCGCGCACGCTGGACGGCGCACCCGTATGGGCCAAGCCGGCGAAGTTCGCGCTGTCCTTTGCCGTGCTGTTCGGGACGCTGGCGCTCGTGGCGCGGCGGCTATCGCCGGAATGGCGCGACGGCCGGACCCTGCGGGTCACCGTCGCCGTCATGGCGACAGCCATGATTTTCGAGATGGCCTACATGATCGTCATGGCGGCGCGGCACGAGGCATCCCACTTCAACTTGTCCACGCCGTTCGCGGCGCAGATGTATCGCCTGATGGGCTTGGGGGCGGTCTCGCTGATGACCGGCGTGCTGGTCTTCGGCATCGTCGCGCTGCGCGATGCGAAGGCGGATCTCGGTCCCGCGCTGCGCCGGGGCGTGGGCTGGGGATTCATCCTGTCCTTCGTGTCGACGCTGGTCACGGCCGGCTACATGAGTGCCGCCGGAACGCATGTGGGCGTCGTGCCCGAAGATGCGGCGACGCTGCCGCTGTCGGGCTGGTCGGCGACCGTCGGCGACATCCGGCCGGCGCATTTCCTGGCGCTGCATGCGATGCAGATCTTGCCGCTCGCCGGGCTCTGGTTCGACCGCAACGGCATCGGCGCGGGGCGGATCGGATGGGTCGCGGCGGCCTATGCGGCGCTGACCGCCGCCGCATTCGCACAGGCGTTGGCCGGGATGCCGCTCGTCCGGTTGTGAGGCAGGTCGAACGGAACGAACGCCGGCCCGTCCGCCGGATCGAGCCGTCGCCGCGCGACCTCGCGCCAATACTCCTTGCCAACATCCGCTGCCGCGCGCCACCATCGGGGGCAATCAACCCGCAGGAAACCCCGATGACGCCTCCCGAACGCATGCGCGCCCTTCTCGCCGAACCCGGTCTCGTCGTCATGCCGGCGGTCTGGGACGGGCTCAGCGCCAAGCTTTCCGCGAAAGCGGGCTTCAAGACCGCTTTCCTTTCCGGCTCGTGCGTGGCGGCAAGCCGGCTCGGCGGTCCCGATCTCGACCTCGTGTCGTTCGGCGAGATGTTCGACTCCTTCACCATGGTCCATAACGCGGCGCCGGAAACGCTCGTGCTGGCCGATGGCGACCATGGCTACGGCAACGCCATGAACGTCCAGCGCACGGTGCGCGCCTATGGCCGCGCGGGTGCGGCCGCGATCCTGATCGAGGACAAGATCACGCCGCGCGCGATGACGGCCGCCGGCAAGCCGTGCCTGCCGCGCGACGAGGCGCGCATCAAGATCCGGGCCGCGATCGAGGCGGCCAAGGAATCGGGCATCCTCGTCCTCGCGCGGACCGACTGCCGGCCCACGCAGGGCATCGACGAGGCGGTCGCGCGCATCGAGATGTTCGTCGCCGAAGGTGCCGACATCCTGTTCCTCGATTCGCCGGCCGACGACGCCGAGATCCGGCGCGCCACGGCTGCGGCGAAGGGCCGACCGTCGTTCACGGTGCTGTCGCCCGGTGCCGGGCGGGCCTACCCGTCGCAGGCCGATGCGCTCGCCGCCGGCTACAAGATCGGAACCTATCCCACCGGCATGCTGTCGCCCGCCGTCGCAGGCATGAAGGCCGGGCTTGCCGCACTCGCCGCAGGCAAGGCGGAGGCGGCCGGCGCCCTGCCGGGGGCCGAACTTCGCGAAACGCTCGGCTACGACGAATACGACCGCGAGGCCAAGCGCGTCGCTTCCGGCGGCTGACGCGGGCGGTCTAGTCGCGGCGCAGGAAGTCGACGACCGCAAACAGGATGTCGACGTTCCGGCCGTCGGACGAGAGCGGCATGATCAGATCCTGGACGCGCAGGAAATCCTTGTGCGGACCGACATAGGGTACGTTCGTCAGGATCGGCGTGCGTTCGCGCGTCACCGTCTCGAAATTCGACCAGATGATGCTCGGCGCGCGCTGGTGCGGCACCTCGCTCATGCGCAGGCCGGTATAGTAGCGCGTCATGTGCGCGTCGACGGCCGTACCCATCAGGCGATAGTGGAAGTCGAGCGGGTCGTGCAGGACGTCGAGCAGCACGATATGCGACAGGAACGGGACCATCTCGACGGGATCGATGTCGGCACGCGCCGGCATCGGCCGTCCGGCCCGCTTCAGGTCCCAGTATCGATACGCGGACTGCAGCTTGGGCGTCGCCCGATCGAGATCCAGCATGCCCCTCCGGAGACCCGGCATGGTTGCCGAAAACTCTGGTCTTCAGAACTGGAGCATACTGCAATCGGTAAATGCCGGCTATTGTCGCGCACGGCATACAACCATATCACGTGTCAGGCGCGAAGGCGCTCCAGCGCCGCCGCCGCGATGGCTTCGGGCGTGCCGCCGACATCGACGGCGATCGCGTCGGCCGGTTCCTCGAGCGTGGCGAACTGGCTTTCCAGCAGCGACGGCGGCATGAAATGGTCGCGCCGGCGCCCGATTCTGTCGGCGATCGTCTCTTGTGCGCCGCGCAGGAAGACGAAGCGGACCTGCGCCGATCCGCCGGCTAGGATGTCGCGGTAGCGCTGGCGCAATGCCGAGCAGGCCAGCACGGTCGGCTTTTCCTTCGCCTGCCACACGCGGATCGCGTCGGCCATTGCCGCCAGCCACGGCATGCGGTCGGAATCGTCGAGCGGTTCGCCGCGGCTCATCTTCGCGACGTTGGCCGGCGGGTGGAAGGTGTCGCCCTCGGCGAAGTCGCCGCCGAGTTCCCGGGCGATCAGCGGGCCGACGGTGCTTTTGCCGCAGCCGGCAACCCCCATCACGACGACGACCATCATGATTCGACCCATTGCGCATGGTGTCGGCCGGGCCGGTCCATGCGTCCGAAGCCGTGCGCGCCGAACAGGTCGCGCTGGCCTTCGATCATGTTCGCCCACAGCCGGCCGGTGCGGTACGCGTCGACATAGGCAAGCGCCGACATCAGGGCGGGGGCCGGCGATCCGTGCGTGACGGCGGCGATGGCCACGCGCCGCCAGGCGGCATCGCGATCCGCGACCAGCTTCCACATCCCGGGATCGCGCAGCAGGTTGCCGAGCGACGGCGTGCGCCCGTAGGCATCGGCGATGCCGGTCAGCAGATTCGAGCGGATGATGCATCCGCCGCGCCAGATCCGCGCGATCGCGGCAAGGTCGAGCGGCCAGCCCTTTTCCTTCGCTGCCGCGGCCAATGTCGCGAACCCCTGCGCGTGGACCGCGACGTTCGCCGCGAGCAGGGCGGCGCCCAGATCGGCGATGAATGTCGCGCGATCGCCGGCGAACGGGACCATCGGGTGGCCGAGTTCGGACTGGGCCGAAACCCGCTCCGGCCGCAACGCCGACATGCAGCGCGCATGCACCGCCTCGGCGAGCGTGGGGGCGGCGACGCCATAGTCGAGCGTGGCGTTCGCGGCCCAGCGCCCCGTACCCTTCTGCCCGGCACGGTCCTCGATCAGGTCGATCAGCGGCCGGCCGGACTCCGGATCGTCGGTCGCCAGCACGCGCGCCGCGCATTCGATCAGGAAGCCGCCGAGATCGCCGGCGGCCCAGCCGCGGAAGACCGGCAGCATCTCGCCCGGCGTCATGCCGAGGGGACCGTGCAGGAGCTGGTAGGCTTCCGCGATCAGCTGCATCAGCGCGTATTCGATGCCGTTGTGCAGCATCTTGACGAAGTGTCCCGCCCCGCCGGGGCCGACATGCGCGAAACAGGCTTCGCCGTGGGCCTGTGCGGCGATCGCGCGGAAAAGCGGGGCCACGCGCGCCACCCCCGGCCCGCCGCCGGCCATGATCGACGGTCCGCGACGTGCACCCTGCGATCCGCCGGACAGGCCGAATCCGAAGAAGTCGACGCGATGGGACGCGCAGTGCGCCACGCGCCGTTCGGTATCTTCATAGAGGGAGTTGCCGCCGTCGATGATCGCGTCGTCGGCGCCAAGCAGGGGCAGGATGTCGGCGATGCTCCGGTCGACGGCTTCGCCGGCGGGGACCATCAGGAAGATCGCGCGCGGCCCCTTGAGCGCGCCGACAAGCTGGCGCAGGTCGGCAACCGCCCGTCCGCGCGCGCCAAGCTCGGCCGCGAGCCGTTCGGCGGTGCCGGCGGCCGGGTCGAACAGCGCCACGCGCGTTCCGTGGTCCGCGAGATTGCGCGCCAGGTTGGCACCCATGGTGCCGAGGCCGACAAGACCCAGATCGCAGTCGCTCATGCGCCCCTCTTAGCCCGCCCGCCCGGCACGCTCAACACTGGTGCTCGAGCCGGTAGAATCCGATTTCCGGACCCCCGTCGAGCAACCCGGAAAGGGCGGCGGCGACCGCCGACAGGGCCGCGCGCACGGGCGCCTCGTTGCAGCCTTCGACCAGAACGACCCAATCGGGTGCCGAAAGGATGTCGGGGCGGCCGCGGCTTTCGGCGGTCTTCTCGGCGCTCGCTTCGCGGTTGGTGACGCACAGATGTGCGCCCGATATCTGCGGCAGCGCCGCGGCGGCGGGCAGGGCCTGCGTCGAGAGCAGACCTGTCGCCTGGTCCTCGTGCCCGCCGATCACGGCAAAGCGCAGCGTTCCCAGGATGCCGCCGGAACCGGGCCCGAGGCTCGTATGCACCTGCGTGAGCGCGCGCGAGGTCTTCCGGAAACCTTGCGTCGCCTTTCTGGTCCACGGCGTAGGCGCGTTGAGGCGCGCGAGATAGGCAGGACCGGTAAGCACACCCGTGTCGGCAGTCTCGTAAAGCGTGAAGAACTCGGG
Organism: Tagaea sp.; assembly: GCA_044356395.1. Taxonomy (GTDB): domain Bacteria; phylum Pseudomonadota; class Alphaproteobacteria; order CACIAM-22H2; family CACIAM-22H2; genus Tagaea. The sequence continues at coordinate 7,549 of JBIKWI010000142.1, forward strand.
CCGGGAAACCGCATCGACCGCGATATAGCGGCGGCCGCGCCGGAAGCCCGGAACTGCGACCCGTTCGGGCATGTGCTCGGTCAGATGCCAGGCATAGAACTCGTCCCGTCCTTCGTCGGTGATGTCGTTCCAGATGCAGATCGCCCCGTTGCCGGCCAGTGGCATTTCCCGCCCCCCTCGATTCTTGGCTGCGACTCTAGCGCGGATCGCGCAACGACGTCACGGGCGTCCGGCGTCCGTTTGACAGTGCCGTCCGGCATCCGGACAATGCGCGCGAAGGAGTTGCCTTGTCGAACGCCTGGCTTGAATTCTGGGACCGCCCCAACCGCATCTATGTCAACGGGCGGCACCTTGCCGCGCATTTCGCCATCGTCGCGGACGAGCTTGCCGGGTTGCTGCCCGATCGGTCCGACGCGCGCGTTCTTGATTTCGGCTGCGGCGAAGCGCTCGACGCGGGCCGCGTGGCGGCGCGCGTCGGGCGCCTCCATCTCTACGATGCCGCGCCCACGACGCGCCAGCGCCTGTCCGCGCGCTTCGCGGCCGATCCGGGGATCGCGGTCCTCGACGAAGCGGGGCTAGCGGCACTCGACGACGGATCGATCGATCTCGTCTTCGCCAGTTCGGTCGTCCAGTATCTCGACCGCGACGGACTGGCCGTTCTTCTCGGCACGGCCCGGCGGCTTCTGGCACCCGGCGGCCGACTCGTCGTCGCCGACGTGATCCCGCCCGATATCCGTCTGGTCGACGACGTGAAGTCGCTGCTGGCCCTGGCGTGGCGGCACGGCTTCGTCGCCGAAGCGCTGCTGGCCCTCCTCGCCACGCTGTTCTCGGACTATCGCCGCCTGCGTGCGCGGATCGGGCTTTCCACCTATGACGACCGGACATTTCTCGGGCTGCTTGGGTCTTCGGGATTTGCCAGCGAGATCAGTCCGCGGAATTTCGGCGAGAACGCCGCACGCCGCAGCTACGTCGCGCGCCCGGCATAGCGCGCGCGCAAGTCCCGGTACGCGTCGCTCTCGAAATACGCGCACTCGACGGCCCGCACGTCGACCAGCGCGTCGGCATCCCGCAGGGCCGCATCGACGTCGCCGGGATGGCACATGACGACGGTGCGGCCACTTGCCGCATCGCACATCCGCTCGAACAGTTCGCCGTATGGCCGCCGGGCGGACAGATCATAGACGCCGGCCAGACTGTCGTTCGTGCGGATGCCGGCGCGTCGTGCCGAACGCTTCATCGCGCGGCCAAGTGCGGCGATCGCGAGGCTCTTGAGCGGTGCCGTGCCCGCCCGCAGGATGGCTCCCATCCCGGCATCGCTGACGCGCAGCCAGGTGCGCCCGCGGTCGAGCCGCCGGTCCCACAGGGCGAGCACGGCGGCACGCACCGTCGGGAACTGGTGGACGTGCTGGTGGCCGTCGATGAAGTCGGGCGGCGAGCCCCAGACGCGCTCGAACGCGTCAATCTGTCGGGCGATCTCGATCTCGACGGCCGCGCGATCGAGCCGACCGGAGAAGGCGTCGCGTGCCAGCCGGCCGAGCGACCTGCCGCCCGATCCGGTCAATGCCAGATGGAGACCGACCTCGATCGGTGCTTCGCTCGTGCGCAGGGCGCGTCCTTCGTCCGGCCAGAATGCGGTCACGGACATACAGCTGGTCGCATCGATGCGACCTGCAGCGGCCAGACGACGGATCGCCCGGCTGACGCCGGGGGAAATCGCATAGTCGTCGGCACAGACGATGATCGTGTCCACACGCTTCCTGACAGCAAGCTC
>JBIKWI010000143.1:0-9212 GCA_044356395.1 Tagaea sp.
TTCGCCCTGGCGCGCGGCTTCGGCTTCACGACGCACGCCGCCGCCCAGATGGGCCTCCTGCTCGGGCACGGCGGCGAGTTCGCGTTCCTCGTCGTCGGCATGGCGCTTGCCGCCGGCCTGCTGCCCGGCGTCACCGCGCAGTTCATGCTGCTGGTGGTCGGGCTGTCGATGCTTGCGGTCCCGCTTCTCGCCCGACTCGGCGGCCGGATCGCGGCGAAGGCACCGGCCGAAACGCCGGGTGCGGACGGCGGCGGTCCGCGCGAGCGGCACGTCGTGATCCTCGGCTTCGGCCGCGTCGGCCGGCAGCTTGCCGGCATTCTCGACGCCGAGAACGTGCCCTACGTGGCGCTCGACGCCGACGCCAAGGCGGTGACGCAAGCGCGCGCGCAAGGCATGCCCGTCCATTTCGGCGACGCGATCAGTGCCGAGGCGCTTGCCAGGCTCGGCGCGGGCGAAGCCCTCGCCCTTGTCGTCACGCTCGATTCCCCGGCCGCCGCCGAACGCGCGATCGCCGCCGCCCGGCGCGAATGGCCGGATCTTCCCGTGCTCGCCCGCGCGCGCGATGCGGCCCATGCCGGGCGCCTGCGCGCGGCCGGTGCGGCGTCGGCGATACCCGAGACGCTGGAAGCGAGCCTGCAGATCGCGGCACGCGCGCTCGAGATCGCCGGCGGCACCGCCGAGGCGATCGCCGCGCGCATCGACCGCGAGCGCACGCAGTCGCTCGCCGAGATCGACCTGGACAGGACGGGGAGCGCGCCATGACGGTGACTGGCATGAAGTGCGCGACGGACGTGCGGCTCTCCGGTATATCCTGACGCCGACATGGAAAAGCCGAACTTCTACGCCCGCCTGCCGGTCGACCGGCAATCCGAACGCCGCCGCGACGCGAGCTTCGTCTCCGAACGCCTCGCCGCGCCCACGGCACGCCTTGTCGTCGTCTGGCGGACGCGCAATCTGGTGCTGCCGGGCGAATCGCCGGCCGCGCGGTTCATCGAACCGGACCGGCTTGCCCATCTCGACGGCCCGCGCATCTATCTGGGCGATCTGGAGGGCACGCCCTATTTCGCGCTCGACGTCAGCGCGCTCGACGAGACCGACCTTCCCCGGCATGTCGACGCGGCGGCAAGCTTCGTCGACCTGCGCTCGATCGGCCCGGCCCTGCCGCGCGAGCAGGGCGGCCTGCTCGCCTATGCGCGCGGGCTCGCCTGGTGGCATGCGCGCCACCGTCACTGCGGCGTGTGCGGCGCGCCCACGGCGCCGGAAGCCGCCGGCCACGTGCTGAAATGCACGAATGCCGCCTGCGGCGCCGAGCATTTCCCGCGCAGCGATCCCGCGACGATCATGCTGATCGTGTCGGGCGACCGGTGCCTGCTCGGCCGCTCGGCGCGCTTCCCCACCGCGATGTATTCGACCCTCGCCGGCTTCGTCGAACCGGGCGAGAGCCTAGAAGACTGCGTGCGGCGCGAGACGTTCGAGGAATCGGGCGTGCGCGTCGGTGCCGTGCGCTACCATTCCTCGCAGCCCTGGCCGTTTCCCGCCTCGATCATGCTCGGCTTCTACGGCGAGGCGCTGACGACCGACCTGACGGTCGACCGCGACGAACTGGTCGACGCCATGTGGGTGACGCGCGATTTCCTGCGCGCCGAACACGATCCCGAGAAGTTCCGCCTGCCGCGCGCCGATTCGATCGCGCGCCGCCTGATCGAGGACTGGATCGACGGGAGTGCCGGCGCATGATCGCCGACCGCTACGGCAACGCGCTTTCGACGGACGCGGCGGCGGCGGCGGCCTATGTGGCCGGCGTCGACGCGCTGTTCGCGGCGGACGTGGGTGCGGTCGAGGCGTTCGAGCGCGCGATCGCCGCCGACGCGGATTTCGCACTCGCGCACGCGGCCCTTGCGCGCACGCATCAGGTGTTCGGCAACCGCGGCCCGGCGAAGTCGGCGATGGCGAGTGCCCGCGCCCTCGCCCAGCACCTCACGGGCCGGGAAGCCAACCATGTCGCCGCACTCGGCCTCGTGCTCGACGGGCAGGGGTCGCTGGCGCTGGACGCGATCCGAGCACACCTGCGCGAATGGCCGCGCGACGCGATGGCGCTTTCCCCTTGCGTCGGCGTGTTCGGTCTTTACGGCTTCAGCGGCCTGTCGAACCGGGCGACGAGCCTGCGCGCGCTCCTCGATGGCCTTGCCCCGCAATACGGCGACGACTGGTGGTTCCTCGCCATGCAGGCCTTCGCGCATGTCGAGACCGGGGCGGTCGACAGCGGCCGCGAGAAGATCGTCCGGGCGCTGGCGAAGAACCCGCGCGACGCGCACGGCATGCATATCCTTGCCCATGTCCACTACGAGGCCGGCGAGGTCGCCGAAGGAAGGCGCAGGCTGGCCGACTTCATCGTGGGATATCCGCGCGCCGGCCTGCTCCACTGCCACATCAACTGGCACCGGGCGCTGTGGGCGCTTGTCGCGGGCGACGAGGGCGAGGCGTGGACGCTCTACAACGAAAGCGTGGCGCCGGATTCGATCTGGGGCCCGGCGCTCAACGTGCTGACCGACGCCGCCTCGTTCCTGTGGCGGGCCGAACTGATGGGGGCAAAGCCGCCCGCCGGCGAATGGGACCAGGTCGCCTCCTACGCCAAGCGCGAATTCCCGCGCCCCGGCCTCGCCTTCGTCGACGTGCACGCCGCCCTCGCCGCCGCGATGACCGACGACGGCGCCGAGGTCGAGGCCCGCGCGGCGGGCACGCGCGGCCCCGCCCAACCCGTCGTCGCACTCGCGGCCAAGGGTTTCACGGCCTTCGTCCGGAAGGACTGGCAGGGCGCCATCGACGCGTTCGGCGCGATGCTGCCCGAGCACGAGCGGCTGGGCGGCAGCCGCGCGCAGCGCGACCTGTTCGAGGAAACGCTGCTGGCCGCCTATCGCCATGCCGGCAGGTCGCCGGACCCGGCCGCGCTCGCACGGCAGCGCTGAACCTTCACCCCTGCAGGCTGCGCCACATTTCCTTGTCGCGCGCGGCGGTCCATATCCTCGGGTGCGCGATGCCCTTCGCCTCGTCGTAGGCGCGCGACACGCAGAACGGCATGCAGTGGTCGAAGATCACCCACTTGCCGTATTTGGGCGCCATCGCGCGGTAGGTGTCGGCATAGACGGATTTGAGATCCTTCTTCGCCTTCACGCCCTTCTTCGCGTGCGCGAGCAGCTCCTCGACGAAGGCGCGCGTGCTTTCGATGGCCCGGCGCGAGGCCGCGGCCGTCAGCATCGCTTCGCCGCGGCCGGGAACGAGCTTCTGCGGCTTCAATTCCAGCAACGCGTCGAGCGTGGCGGGCCATTCGGCGAGCTGGGCGTCGCCGCAATAGGGGGTCGCCCCTTCCTCGACCAGATCGCCCGAGAAGAGCACTTTCTCTTTCGGCAGCCACACCACGCTGTCGCCGCGCGTGTGTCCGCCGCCGCCCGGCTGCAGGATCCGCACTTCCTTCTTGCCGAGGAACAGCGTCATCGAGCGGTCGAACACGATGGTCGGCCAGGTGAGGCCGGGGACCGTACCCGCCGCGCGGAACAGGCGCGGAAAGCGGCCGACTTCCGATTCCCAGTCCTGCTTCCCGCGTTCCTTGATCATCTCGAAGGTCGGTCGCGAGGCGATGACGTGCTCGGCCCTGTAGCCGCTGGCCCCCAGCACGCGCACCGCGTGATAGTGCGTGAGCACCACGTACTTGACCGGCTTGTCGGTCACTTTCCGGATATGGCGCACCAGTTCCTTGGCCATCACGGGCGTGGCGCGCGCGTCGATCACCATGCAGCAATCGTCGCCGACGACCACGCCGGAGTTCGGATCGCCCTCGGCCGTCAGGCAGTACGCCCCGTCGGCAAGGCGGACGAACTTCTCCTTCTTTTCCTCGAGATCGGCGGTCGATGCGAAGGCCTTGGCCATCTGGGGGATACTCCGGTTCTGTCGGGAGGGACCAGTTTATGCCGCGTCCCCCCTCGCCCGCCACTGGCCGCAGGGCCCCGGTTACCCTATCTTCGTCGGACATGAGCATTCGCGCCCTCTTCGTCGCGGCCATCGTCTGCCTTCTGCCGCTGCCGGGACCGGCCCGCGCCCAGTCGCTCGAGGCGCTGGAGCGCGAGATCGTGGGCCTGTTCGAACGGGCCGCACCCTCCGTCGTGGCGATCTCGCTGCGCCGCGACAACGCGGCGCGGACCGGCGACCGGCCGCGCTCGGGCGACGGCGCGGGGTCGGGGATCGTGTGGGACACGGCCGGCCACATCGTCACCAACGCGCATGTCATCGAAGGTCTCTCCGAAGGCCGCGTCCTGTCGGTCACCTTCGACGGGACCAGGCGCCTGCCGGCCAGCGTCGTGGGCATGGCGCCGGAGGTGGATCTCGCGGTCATCCGGCTCGACCGGGCCGACGAGCCGCTGCGCCCCATCGCGCGCGGCACGTCGAGCGACCTGCGCGTGGGCCAGCTCGTGTTCGCGATCGGCAATCCCTTCGGCCTCGACCGGTCGCTGTCGCAGGGAATCATCTCCGCACTCGACCGCAAGCTGCCGACCGTCGCGGGGCGCGAGGTCGCCGGCGTGATCCAGACCGATGCCGCGATCAATCCGGGCAATTCCGGCGGGCCACTGCTCGACGCGCGCGGCCGGCTGATCGGCGTCAACACGGCGATCCTGTCGCGCAGCGGCACGTCGGCCGGCGTCGGCTTTTCCGTGCCCGTCGACACGGTCAACCGCATCGTGCCGGCCCTGATCCGCGACGGCCGCGTGCCGCGCCCCGGCATCGGCGTCGTCATTGCCAGCGAGGAAGAGGCCGAACGTCTCGGCGTGGACGGCGCCGTCGTACTGCAGATCGCCCCCAACACGCCGGCAGCCCGTGCCGGCCTCAGGCCCGTCGATCCGGAGACGCGCAAGCTGGGCGACGTCATCGCGTCGATCGACGGCATGCGCGTGCGCAACGTGCCCGATCTTGCCGTGGCGCTGGGGCGCGCGGGCGTCGGCAACCGGGCCACGCTGGAGGTGCGCCGCGACGGCCAGACGCTGCGCCTGGCCGTCGACGTGATCGACCTCAACCCGCCGGGGCCGATGGTGCCGCGGCCGGCGAGCCGCCAGCCCTAACCGCGCCCGCGATAACCGGCGACACCCTGCTCGGGCAGCCACACGCCCTTGGGCAGCTTTCCGGTCTGCCAGAACACGTCGATCGGCATGCCGCCGCGCGGGAACCAGTAGGCGCCGATGCGCAGGTATTTGGGCGACAGGACCGAGACGAGCTTCTTGGCGATGTCGACCGTGCACGCCTCGTGGAAGGCGCCGTGGTTGCGGAAGCTCTGCAGATAGAGCTTCAGCGCCTTGGATTCGACGAGGAAGCGGCGCGGCACGTAATCGACGACGATGTGCGCGAAATCGGGCTGGCCGGTGATCGGGCAGATCGACGTGAATTCCGGTGCCGTGAAGCGCACGACATAGTCGGTGCCGACATGCGGGTTGGGCACGCGCTCGAGCACCGCCTTGTCGGGCGCATCCGGGATGCGCGATTCGCGGCCGAGCTGCTTGAGGCCTGCATAGATGTTCCTAGGCATTGCTGTCCCCTTCCGGCGAAAGACCCTGACGGCGCTCGAATTCTGCGCGGAAGGCCGCAAGGCGGCCTTCGACGATCGCGGCGCGAAGGCCCCGCATCAGATCCTGATAGTATGCGAGATTGTGCCATGTCAGCAGCATCGGCCCGAGGATCTCGTCCGAGCGGATCAGATGGTGCAGATAGGCGCGGCTGTAGCGGCGGCAGGCTGGGCACGCGCACTCGGGATCGAGCGGGGTCGGGTCCTCGGCGAATTTCGCGTTGCGGATGTTGAGCGTGCCGTTGCATGTGAACGCCTGCCCGGTACGCCCCGAGCGCGTGGGCAGCACGCAGTCGAACATGTCCACGCCCAGCGCCACCGCAGCGACGATGTCCTGCGGCTTGCCCACGCCCATCATGTAGCGGGGCTTGTCGGCCGGCATGAAGGGTTCGGTCGCGGCGAGCGTGCTTTCGCGCTCTTCCTTGGGTTCGCCCACGGCCAACCCGCCGATCGCGTAGCCGTGGAAATCCATCGCGGCGAGCGCTTTGGCACTCTCCTCGCGCAGATGCGGATACGTCGACCCCTGCACGATGCCGAAGATCGCATAGCCCGGCCGCTCGACGAACGCCGCCCGGCTGCGCTGGGCCCAGCGCATGGAAAGACGCATCGAGGCCGCCGCCTCGTCCACCGTCGCGGGCCACGGCGTGCATTCGTCGAACGCCATCGTGATGTCGGAATCGAGCAGGTTCTGGATCTCGATCGAGCGTTCGGGGGTGAGCGAATGCGCCGAACCGTCGTGGTGCGACTGGAACGTGACGCCCTTCTCGTCGAGCTTGCGCAGCTTCGACAGCGAGAAGACCTGGTAGCCGCCCGAATCCGTCAGGATGGGCTTCGCCCAGTTCATGAAGGGATGCAGGCCGCCCAGCCGCGCCACGCGCTCGGCCCCCGGGCGCAGCATCAGGTGATAGGTGTTGCACAGCAGGATTTCCGCACCCGTCGCGGCGACCGATTCCGGCTGCATGGCCTTGACGGTGGCGGCCGTGCCGACCGGCATGAAGGCGGGCGTCTCGATCGAGCCGCGACCGGTCGTCACGCGGCCGCGACGCGCGCGCCCGTCGCGCGCCAGCAGCGTGAAGCCGAAACCGCTCACGACGCCTTCTCGATCAGGCTCGAATCGCCGTAGCTGAAGAAGCGGTAGCCCTTGCCGATCGCGTGCGCGTAGGCGGCCTTCATACGCTCGAGCCCCGCGAACGCCGCGACCAGCATGAACAGCGTGGATTTCGGCAGGTGGAAATTCGTCATCAGCAGATCGACCGCGCGGAAGCGGAAGCCCGGCAGGCAGAAAAGCCGCGTGTCGCCCGCCCAGGCGCGCAGGCGCCCGTCGGCCTGCGCCACGGTTTCCAGCACCCGAAGTGCCGTGGTGCCGACCGCGACGACGCGCCGGCCCTCGCTTCGCGCCGCTTCGATCCGCGCTGCGGTCGCGGCGGTCAGTTCGCCCCATTCGGCGTGCATGGCATGCTCTTCGACGTTCTCGGTCTTCACGGGCAGGAACGTGCCTGCGCCGACGTGCAAGGTCAACGCCGCGCGCTCGATGCCGGCCGCGTCGAGGGCGGCAAGCAGATCGGGCGAGAAATGCAGGCCTGCGGTCGATGCCGCGACCGCCCCGTCATTGGCGGCCCAGACGGTCTGGTAGCTGCTTTCGTCAGCGACATCGGCAGCCGCGCGCTTGATATAGGGCGGCAGCGGCATCGACCCGTGACGGTCGAGGGCGGCGAAAAGGGCGGCATCGGCGCACGAGAAGCGCAGGCCGATGTCGCCGCTCTCGGCCTTGTCGAGGACCAGCGCCGAGAAATCGGGCGCGAAGACGATCCGGTCGCCGAGCTTGAGGCGCTTGGATCCCTTGGCGAACGCGCGCCACGTGTCGCCGCTTTCGCGCTTGTGCAGCGTCACCTCGATCTTCGCCTCGCCGCGCATGCCCGCGAGCCGCGCCTTCAGCACGCGCGTGTCGTTGTAGACGAGCAGGTCGCCGCGCTTCAGAAGGCGCGGCAGGTCGCGCACCTGCCGGTCGGCGAGCGTGGCCCCGACATGCAGCAGGCGCGCGGAATCGCGCGGATTGGCCGGAACCTGCGCGATCAGGGTCTCCGGAAGGTCGAAATCGAAGTCCGAAAGCTTCAAGCAAGGCTCCACTCGGCGGCAACGGCGGCGTCGGTTTCGCAGGATGCGCGGCTTCGCGCAAGGGCGGCGAATTCGTCCGCCGGCAGCAGCCGGCGCAGCGCCCAGGCCGCCATCGCGCGCACCAGCGGCGAAGGATCGTCGGCAAGGGCGCGCGCGGCCTCGCCAAGGGCCGGATCGCCGGCATTGCCGATCGCCACCAGCACGTTGCGCACGAACCGGTCGCGCCCGATGCGCTTGACCGGCGAACCCGCGAACTTCGCGCGGAAGCCGGCATCGTCGAGCCGCACGAGATCGGCCAGCAGGGGTGCGGTCAGATCGGCACGTGCCACGAAATCGGCCTCGCGCGTGGCGGACGCGAACTTGTTCCATGGGCAGACCGCAAGGCAGTCGTCGCAGCCATAGATGCGGTTGCCCATGGCGGCGCGGAACTCGGCCGGGATGTGGCCCTTGTGCTCGATCGTCAGGTAGGAAATGCAGCGCCGCGCGTCGAGCCGGTAGGGGGCGGGAAACGCCGCCGTCGGGCACGAATCGAGGCACGCGCGGCACGCTCCGCAATGGTCGCTCTCGGCCGTGCCGGGGGCAAGGTCGAGCGTGGTGAACACCGCACCCAGGAACAGCCACGAGCCATGGTCGCGCGACACGAGGTTCGTGTGTTTGCCCTGCCAGCCGAGGCCGGCCATCTGCGCCAGCGGCTTTTCCATGACCGGGGCGGTGTCGACGAACACCTTGCAGTCGCCACCGAACGACGCGCACATCCAGCGCCCCAGCGCCTTCAGCCGCTTCTTGATCGTGTCGTGATAGTCGCGGTTGCGCGCATAGACGGAAAGATTGCCGGTCTCGGCCCGCGCCAGATCCGCCCGCGGATCGCGGTCGGGGCCGTAATTGACGGCCAGCACGATCACGCTGCGCGCCTCGGGCCACAGGGTCTGCGGGTCGGCCCGCCGGTCGGCGTTAGCCGCCATCCACCCCATGTCGCCCTGCATGCCGGCCGCGAGGAACGCTTCCAGCCCGGCCTTCGCCTGCGCCGACGCGACGGCCGGCGCGAAGCCGACGGCATCGAAGCCGAGCGCCAGGGCCTTGGCACGTATGTCGGCGGTCGGGTCCGGGGCTTGCATCGGGCGTGTCATCGGTGGGATTCTCGCACAAATCAAGCGATCCGACAGCGGGGCGTCCGAGTTGAGCGACACGATACGATTCCTTCTGGGCGACCGGCCGGTCGAGATCGCCGGCATCGACCCGACGACGACGGTGCTCGACTGGCTGCGCGGCCCCTGCGGGCGCACCGGCACCAAGGAAGGCTGCGCGGAAGGCGACTGCGGGGCCTGCACCGTGGTGCTCGCGGAGCCCGACGGGGCCGGCGGGCTTGCCTACCGGTCGGTCAATTCCTGCATCCAGTTCGTCGGCACGCTCGACGGCACGCAGCTTCTGACCGTCGAAGACCTCGCGGCCGGCGGGCAACCGCACGCCGTGCAGCGGGCGATGGTCGACGCAC
>JBIKWI010000324.1:0-2553 GCA_044356395.1 Tagaea sp.
AGAAGGATCTTCCCGATCTCGATGGCGCCCGTGAGGAGGATGTCGCTCATTTCGCCCTCACCCGTGCGTTCCGGTCCGTGCGGCCGAACCCTTCAGATAGGTTTCGGTGCAGGCCGCCATCGTCGCCGAAGCGCGGCTGATCGGATCGGTCATGTAGAAGTTCGCGATCGGCGAGACGAACGGCGCCCCGTCGACGGGCCCCGCCTTGCCGAACGCGGCCCAGGCACCGGGCTGTGCGGCGTCCAGCTTGCCGAACACCGGCGAGATCGCCGCCATGCGCGCGCGCACCTGGCCGATCGTGTCGAGCGGCAGCTTGACGCCCGCCGCTTCCGAGAGGGCGCGCAGGATCTTCCAGTCTTCCTTGGCCTCGCCCGGCGGGAACACGGCAAGGCGCGTCTGCTGGACGCGGCCTTCGGTGTTCACGTAGGTGGCGTTCTTCTCGGTATAGGCGGCACCCGGCAGCACGACGTCGGCACGATGCGCGCCGCGGTCGCCGTGATGGCCCTGATAGACGACGAAAGCCTTGCCCAGCCGGTTCGTGTCGATCTCGTCGGCACCCAGCAGATAGACGAATTCGATCTCGCCCTTCGAAGCGCCGTCGAGGATGGCGGCCGTGTCGCGGCCCTGCGCACCCGGCACGAAGCCGAGTTCAAGGCCGCCCACGCGGGCCGCCGCGACATGCAGCACGTTGAAGCCGTTCCAGCCGTCCTTGACCAGACCGAAGCGGTCGGCGATGTCGCGTGCAAGTGCCAGCACCGCCGCGCCGTCGGCGCGCGCGAGTGCGCCCTGCCCCAGGATCAGCATCGGCTTCTTGGCCGCTTTCAGCGTCTCGGCGAAAGCCATCTTGCCGGCGGCGAGATCGGCGAGGCTCGTGGGGCCGGCCCCCAGATACTCGTACTTGTACGTGAGATCGACCTGCGGGCCGATCGACGCGATCTTCACGCCGCCCGCCCGGAAGCGGCGGCGGATGCGCGCGTTCAGCACCGGGCTTTCCCAGCGCGGATTGGTCCCGACCAGCAGGATCGCGTCGGCCTCGTCGATGCCCGCGACCGTCGAGTTGAACAGCCACGACGCGCGCGCCGACGGATCGAGCTTCGCGCCGTCCTGCCGGCAGTCGAGATTGGGCGAACCGATTGCCGCCATCAGGTCCTTGAGCGCGGTCATCGCCTCGGCATCGGCAAGATCGCCCGCAAGCGCAGCAACGCGCGCAGGCGCCGTCGCCTTGAGCTTCGCGGCGACAGCACCCAGCGCCTCGCTCCACGAGACCGGCTGCAGCTTGCCGTCCTTGCGCACATAGGGCTTGTCGAGACGCTGGCGCTTCAGGCCGTCCACCGCGTGGCGCGACTTGTCGGCGATCCACTCCTCGTTGGTTTCCTCGTTGAGGCGCGGCAGCACGCGAAGGACTTCGCCGCCGCGCGCGTCGACGCGGATGCTGGCGCCGAGTGCATCGAACACGTCGACGGATTCGGTCTTGCGCAGCTCCCACGGGCGCGCGGTGAAGGCATAGGGCTTCGAGGTGAGCGCGCCGACCGGGCAAAGGTCGACGATGTTGCCCGACAGCTCGCTCGTGAGCGCCTTCTCGATGTAGGTGTCGATCTCCATGTGCTCGCCGCGGAAGACGGCACCGAGTTCTTCCGCCCCGGCGACTTCGGTCGCGAAGCGCACACAGCGCGTGCAGTGGATGCAGCGCGTCATCGTCGTCTTGACGAGGGGGCCGATCTCCTTGTCGGGGACGGCGCGCTTGTTCTCCTTGAACCGGCTCTGTCCGATCCCGTAGGCCATCGACTGGTCCTGCAGGTCGCATTCGCCGCCCTGGTCGCAGATCGGGCAGTCGAGCGGATGGTTGATGAGCAGGAACTCCATCACGCCGTTGCGGGCCTTCTTGACCAGCGGCGTATTCGTCTTGATGACCTGGCCCTCGGCGATCGGCATCGCGCACGACGCGACCGGCTTCGGGCTCTTCTCCATCTCGACCAGGCACATGCGGCAGTTGCCGGCGACCGACAGGCGCTCGTGGTAGCAGAAACGCGGCACTTCCTTGCCGGCAAGCTCGCAGGCCTGCAGCACGGTGATGCCGCCCGGGACCTCGATGATCTCGCCGTCGATCGTTACCTTCGGCATCGCCTGATCCTGCCCCTATTCCGCTGCTGCTTTGGCGACCTGCAGGGCCGCCTTGTAGTTCCGGATGCGCATTTCCATCTCCGGCCGGAAATGCCGGATCAGGCCCTGCACCGGCCACGCCGCCGCGTCGCCGAGCGCGCAGATGGTGTGGCCTTCGATCTGGCGCGTGACTTCCTCGAGCATGTCGATCTCTGGAAGCTCGGCCTGTCCCTTGACCATGCGCTGCATGACGCGCCACAGCCAGCCCGTGCCCTCGCGGCACGGCGTGCACTGGCCGCAGCTCTCGTGCATGTAGAAGCGCGAAAGGCGCGCGATCGCCTTCACGATGTCGGTCGACTTGTCCATCACGATGACGGCGGCCGTACCCAGGCCCGAACGCTGCTCGCGCAGCGCGTCGAAATCCATCAGCACCGTGTCGCAGATCGCCTTGGG
>JBIKWI010000325.1:0-2548 GCA_044356395.1 Tagaea sp.
CTCGGTGCGGTCGTGGCGCTGGTTCAGAGTGATGAGGAAATTGAGACCGCTGCGCTCGGCGATGCGCGTCATCATATTGAATTCGGCCGCCGCGTCCGGGCTCCAGTCCGAGACGGCCTCGATGATCCCGCCTCCGGTTTCCGACACAGCCATGGCAATGCGGCTCAATTCCTCCTCCCGCGCGCGCAAGGTAGGAATCATCTCGCCAGCAAGTGTCTTGTGGCTGGACGTGCGCGAGGTCGAGAAACCGAAGGCGCCGTCGCGCATCGCCTGCCTGGCGATCTGGCACATCTCGGCGATTTCGGCGTCGCTCGCCTGCTCGCGCCAGTTGGCACGCTCGCCCATCACATGGATACGCACCGGAGAATGCGGTAGCAGCACGCCGATATCAATGTCGTAGGCGTTGCGTTCGAGGCGATCAAGGAACTCGCCGAAACTGGTCCAGTTCCAGTCGAGGCCTTCGTGCAGGGCCGCGCCCGGAATGTCTTCCACACCTTCCATCAGCTCGATCAGCCGATCGCGATTCTCCGGTCTGCACGGCGCGAAACCGACGCCGCAATTGCCGATCACGGTGGATGTCACGCCATGCCAGCTTGACGGCGTCAGATGCTTGTCCCAAGTTGCTTGCGCGTCGTAATGCGTATGGATGTCCACGAAGCCCGGCGTGACGATCTGGCCCCGCGCATCGATCTCCTCCCGGCCGCTTGCCGCGATCTTGCCGATCTCGACGATCTGGCCGTCGCGAATGCCGACATCGGCCTCGTAGGTCCCCTTGCCGGTACCATCGACGACGGCGCCATGTCTGATCACTATATCCATCGTTTCACTCAAAGGCGCTCCCGGCGCTTTGCTTGCGGAGCAGCTTCCTGCGTCATTAAAATTTTCAATCAAACATTAGTTTGATAAACACGGATTGTCAAGCTCCGATGCCCGTTTGATGCACCCCAAATCAACAACGATATTGTTGTGTACGCGAGGCAACGCAATGATGAGTAATCGTTCGAATTTTGGGGCGCAGAGTTTGGTTATGGACTATGCAAAACGGCTCAGGCACTGCGCGGCGACCGTGCACGGCGTGCTGGAAGAACAAGCTCAGCTTGCGCCGCAGCATCTGTTTCTCATAGCCGACAGCGAGATTTGGACCTCTGATCGGCTCAATCGCGCCGCCAATCGCCTAGCGCGCGGCGATCGCTTGGCGCTGATGATGGCCGGGTCGGTCGAATATGTCGTCGCCTGGTTCGCTATTGCCGACGCGCAGTTCGTCGACGAGTGCTCGAAGACGCCGCTCAAAAATCGGCCGATCATCGTCAACGGGGCGGCCAAAGGCTCTCTCAATTTTCGTGACGTTCCGGTGCAGGCGCAAAGCGAGTGCGATCTCAACTCCAACATCGGTGTTCAGGGAACCGATCCAGCCTACATTATCGTCACCTTCGGCACGACCGGACCATCCAAGGGCGTGGTCATCACTCATTATCATGAAGTGTCGTTCGGGGCGGTTTTCGACGAAGTGGTGGAGATGCGCGCGGACGACGTCAGCGACAACTACCTGTGTGTCTTCCATATCGCGGCGATGTTTCTCACAGCCGCGCAGTTCAGCAAGAAGGACTTCGAGAAGGCCGATATCAGCAAGGCGATCCTGCCCGAATCGCTCGACGATATCGACATGAAGCTGGGCGAGATCGTGCCGAGTCATTTTGACTGCCTGCGAACCGCCGGATCAAAGGGCGCGTAAGCTGTGCTCGATGGCGTAGATCTGACCGGCATCGACGCCAACGGCGTCAATTTCGCAGCCGCCCGCATGAAACGCACGACGCTGATCGATGCCAAGCTCGACACCGCGAGATTCCAGAGGACAGACATGACCGGTTCCAATCTCGTCGGGGCGCGGCAGGGATCGGCGGATCTGCGCGGCGCCACTGGCCGCATTTAGGAGAGAAGATCGAAATGCCCAAGCTGCTCGGTATCGCGGGTTCGTTGCGCACGAAATCCTTCAATCGCATGCTCGTGGCTTACGCCGCCAAGACGGCGCCCGAAGGCACGACGATCGAGATTTTCGATCTGAAGCCGATCCCGTTCTTTGATGAGGACGTCGAGGCGCAAGGCTATCACGACGCGGTCGCCAAAATGCAGGCGGCGGTAGGTGCCTCCGACGGTGTGCTGATCGCCACGCCCGAGTATAATTCCGGCATCCCCGGCGTGTTGAAGAACGCGCTCGATTGGATGTCGCGTCCGCCGGGCAAGTCCAACTGCGCGGGCAAGCCGGTAATGGTGATGAGCACGTCGTCAGGCGCGTCGGGCGGTATTCGCGCCCAAGTGTCGCTCCTGCCGGTACTGACGGGGATGGGCATGTTGCCGTTAGTGGGGGTCGCCGCGGCCGTGCCCAATGCGGAGGCCTCATTCGACGCGGACGGCAACCTCACCGACGATCGCGCGAAGACAATGATCGCGGGTCAGCTCAAAGCCTTCGCAGCGTGGATCGAACGCCTCAAACGATGAACTTGATCTCGCGCGCCAGCTTGTCGCGGATTGCGTCGCGAAAATCGGTTTA
>JBIKWI010000326.1:0-2543 GCA_044356395.1 Tagaea sp.
CTGGGTCGTCTTCCATAAGGTCTATCATCCGGGCTTCGCATCGGATGTGCCTTATAGCGTCGCTTTCGTCGAGTTGGCGGAAGGTCCGCGCATCATCTCGAACGTAGTGGATGTGCGCAACGAGGACCTCGAGATCGGCACGCCCGTCGAGGTCGTCTTCGAAGACGTGAACGACGAAGTGACGTTGCCGAAATTCAAGGTCGCCGGCGATCCGCCGCGACGCCGCTGAAGGAGTCGAACCCGATGGAAATGGCGATCCCCGAAGCACGCGAACTGGCGATCCGCGCGCTGATGTCGATCGCCTTTGATCGCGATCAGGCGGAAGTCACCGCGGACCACCTGATCGATGCCGCAATGCGCGGGGTTACCTTCGGAAGCCTGCCGCGAATTCTCGCGATCGCCGACAAGCTGGCCGAGAGCGACGACCGAAAGCCGATGCGTGTGGTTCGGGAAACGCCGGTGTCGGCGTTGGTCTATGGCGGCGATCAAGTCGGTTATGTCGTGGCCCACCGCGCCACGGCGCTCGCGGTCGAGAAGGCCAAGCAGTCGGGGATCGCTATCGTCGGCGCCAACAACACTTGGTACACGGGGCTCTTCGCCTATTACTTGGAGATGGCGACCCGCGAAGGGCTGATGGCGTTCGCCGCCGGCAACGGGCCGGCGGTGGTTGCGCCGGAAGGCGCGCTTGACGCGCGACTGGGAACCAACCCGATCGCCTTTGGCTTTCCTTCGACCGGGGATCCGGTGATTTGGGACATCGGCACCTGCGCGATCATGCACGGCGAGGTCCTGTTGCACCGTCGCTTGGGGGAGCAGTTGCCCGAAGGCGTGGCTCACGACAAGGATGGCCGCGCCACGCGAGATCCCACGGCCGCGCTTGCCGGCGCCATCAAGACCTGGGGCGGCCACAAGGGTTCGGGCCTTTCGACCGTGGTACAGTTGCTCGGCGCTATGTGCGACGCACCGGTGATCTCGCCCGGCATGCGGGAGATGGCGTATCTGATCGTCGCCATCGACCCAAAGCTACTGATGCCCGACGGCGAATACCCCGCTCGCGTCGCCGATCTGTCGGACCGGATCCGTGGCGCGCGGCCGATCGACGCCGCCAAGCCGATCAGGATGCCATATGACCGTTCCGTCGCGAGCCGGCGCAAGGCCATCCGGAGGGGTACGATCGAGGTTCCCGATCCGGTGCGCGATGCGCTCGAGCGCATGGGCGACAAGACGACAAAAAACCGCTGACAACCGGTCGATAGAGAGAGGCCACCATGTCCAGAACGACAAAACTCGTGACCCGCCGCGCCGCACTGCGCGGATCGCTCGCCGCCGGCCTTCTGCCGTTGGCCGCACCCACCGTTTTCGCCCAGTCGGGCCGCGATCGGTCGGTCGTGTTCGCCTGCTATGGCGGCACGCTCGAACAATTCACGCGCAACGACATCGTGCCCGCTTTCGAACGGGCGACCGGCATCAGGATGACGCTGGTCATCGGCACGGCCTTGTCGAACTTCGCCAAGGTCTCCGCGACGCGGAACAATCCAGAAATTGACCTCTACTGGTCGAACGAGTTGACCCATGTCGCGGGCAAACAACAAAACCTCTATGACAAGCTCGATCCGAACGTGGTCACGAACATTCGGGACGTGATCCCGATCGCGCTCGACGCGGACGGGATCGGCGTGGCGAGCTACGTGATCGCTACGGGGTTCCAGTACAATTCCAAGGCGATCGCCGACGCCGGTATCCCGAAGCCGACGTCTTGGGATGACATGTGGGACCCGCGCTATAGGGGCAGGGTGGCGCTCTACAATTTCAGCGTCGCGTACTCGCAAGACCTCCTTGCCCTGCTGACCCGTCTGCGGGGCGGCACGGAACGGGATGTCAGGCCCGCGATCGAAAGGCTCAAGCAATTGCGGGCGATGGGCAACCTGACCGCCTTCGCAGCGTCGCCGGCCGAGCTCGACAACATGATCGTTCAGGGCCAGTCGTGGATCACGGTCAACGGCAGTCCACGCGCCTTCATTCTGAAGGATCGGGGCGCGCCGGTGGATTTCGCCTATCCCAAGGAGGGGGCGGGCTTCTTCACCAATTACTTCGATCCGGTACGGGGCGCCAGGAATCCGGGCGCAGCGCAGCAATTGATTAATTTCCTTATCAGCCCCGAAATCCAGCGGGTCATCACAATCGGTGCCGTCGCGGCCCCTATTAACCGCAAGGTCGAGGTACCGGAAAATCTGAAGGCCTCGATCCCCTGGACCGACGAGATCGTCTCCAAAATGATCCGCATCGATCGCGCGGAGATGAACCGGCAGCTCGACAGTTGGGCTGAGATGTGGAACCGCGAAATCGAGACGCGCCGCGGATGAGGATCGGCGTTCGACGGCTGCCTTTTGGGCTTCTTCTGGTAGCCCCGGCGCTGGCTCTGTTCGTCGTCTACTTCGTCGTGCCGTTCGGGGTTTTGGCGATCAATAGCTTCTACGATTACGGAAGGTTGACGGGCATCGTCCCGATCTTCACGACGAAGAACTACGTGCGAATCCTGTCGG
>JBIKWI010000144.1:0-9160 GCA_044356395.1 Tagaea sp.
TCCGCAAGACCCGCGACCGTCTGCACGCCGACCTGATGAAGTGGGACGACGTCCTCGCCGCGTGGCAGGGTGTCGATGCCGAGCCCTCGCCGCGCACGCACAAGCTTGTCCGCAACACGTATCGCTTCGTCGCAAGATATTTTCCGGCCGAATCCGAGTGGGTGCGCTGACGCGTTTCGGAATTTTTGCCGGCATTCGTTAATCGCCCGGTAAGCACTGCAGCTATAGCGTGTTCCCTGTCCGTTGGCCGATGCCGGCCGACCGGAGGGACACGTGACAGAAACGCTCCCGAAAGCCGTCCCGGCCGACCCGCCGATCGAACCGCCGCGCGAGGCGTCGCCGCCCCGCCGGTTCGACTTCGCGAACAAGGTCTTCCATGTCGAGAAGGGCGACTTCCAGATCGACGCGACGACCGACGAACCCGTCTACTGCGTCGATCTGGGCGACGTGCGGGCCACGCTCACCTTCGCCACGCTGCGCTCGTCCTTCGGCATCGAGCCGGGAACGCCGGACGCGCTGCTGCTGGAAGAGGTGAAGCGGGCGCTCGCTTTCGTGCGCCGCGTGCGCCACGGCGATTCGCTGCCGAGCGAACTGCTCGACGGCACGGCGTCGTGGACCGTCGCCGACCGGCATCGCGAGGTCGCGCGCGGGCGCGTGTGGAACGAGCTCGTGGCATGGATATCGGGAGGCAAGTCGACGGGCGGCGTGAGCATCGACGAGTTCGCGAAGATCGCCAACTCGCTCGAGACCCGAACGCGCGTGCAGGCCGCGTTCGGCCAGCTTGCCGACGCGCTCGGCTATCCGCCGGCGCGGCGCGGCGACGTGGTCGACCAGATCGAGCGGCTGATCGACGAGCTGTCGTTCCTCGAAGCGCTGCGCGAGCGCGTGGGCATGGCCCGGCGCATCGTCGAGACGCTGCGCGGGTACCGCATCGCGCTCAAGCGCGAGAAGACCCTGGCCGAAGAAGTCGAGCGCACGATGCTGCTGGCCGAACGCCCGGTCGCCGAGCACGAGAAGCGGCTGGCGGGCGTCGACGCCCAGACCACGCACGTGCTCGATACGCTGCGCCGGTTGGCGGAACAGATCGTCCAGATCCGCCAGACGCGCGACGCGCTGCACGCCGGGATGATGAAATGGGACACGATGCTTGCCGCGTGGGCGGACGCCCCGCCGCAGCCCGGCCCCGACGCGCACCGGCTGATCCGGAGCACGTACGGCTTCGTCGCGCGCCATTTCCCGGTCCAGCAGAAGTGGACGCGCTGAGCCGGATCCCGGATTGGCGGCGGCGGCAATAGCACTGTAGGATGGAGAAAATCTGGTGAAAGCAGCCCATCCGGAACGAACGCCCCGCCGCGGAGTGCCGATTGACCGAAGCCACGACACAGGCCGGCGAACCCGAATCGCTGATGACCGAGGCGCCCCGCGTCGCGGCACCCGCGCGCCGGTTCGACTTCGCGCACAAGGTCTTCAGCGTTCCGGGTGCCCTGTTCCAGATCGATCCGCAGACGGACGACCCGGTCTTCAGCGTCGATCTTGGCGACGTGCGCGCCAACCTCACCTTCGTGGCGCTGCGCGCGGCGTTCGGGCTTGCACCGGACGACCCGGATTCGAAGCTCCTCGACGAAGTCGGGCGAGGTCTCGCCTTCGTCAAGCGCATCCGGCCGGGCGACACGATCCCGAGCGAGCTGCTGGACGGGACCGCATCCTGGACGGTTTCGGACCAGCATCGCGCGATCGCGCGGGGCCGCGTCACCGTCGGCCTCATGGCGTGGATGTCGGGCAATCGCGGCAACCAGCAGATGAGCATGCTCGAACTGGCCAAGGTCGCCGAGGATCCGGAGACCAAGGGGCGCGTGCAGGCCGCCTTCGCCAAGCTCGCCGACGAGCTGGGGCTTCCGCCCGAGCGCAAGGGCGACGTCGTTGGCCAGATCGACAGGCTCGTCGACGAGCTGACCTATATCGAGGCGCTGCGCGAGCGCGTCGCGCGCGCGCGCCGGATCGTCGAGGTCCTCAAGCGCCTGCGCGCTGTCTACAAGCGCGAGCGCGGCGTGCACGACGAGATCGACCGCACGATCGCGCTGGCCGAGCCCCCGGTGGCCAGGCTCGAATCCCAGATCACCGAGGTCGACGGACAGACCGGCGAGACCGCCAACGCGCTGCGCACGCTGCCGCGCCAGATCGCGTTCATCCGCGAGACGCGCGACCGCCTGCACGCCCAGCTCATGAAGTGGGACGACATCCTGTCGGCCTGGAACGGCGTTGCTGCCGAACGCTCCGGCACCGTCCAGCGCCTCGTGCGCGACACCTACCGGTTCGTGGCGCGCTATTTCCCGGCCGAGTCGGAGTGGACCCGGTGAGCCGGCGCGCGGGGACGGGCACGTGGCGGGCATAAAGCAGGTCGAGCGCCGGAAGCTGGGGCGCGACGAACTGGCCAAGCGCGTCGCCGCGCACGAGCGGTTCCTCAAGAAGCAGTCCGGCGGCGTGCGCCTGCAGATCAATTTCTGCGTGGTGGCCCGCAATGATCTGCACGACCGCGACCTCGCCGAGGCCGAGCTCGTCGGCGCCGACCTGACGGAATGCGATTTCAGCCGCACGAACCTGTCGCGCGCCAACCTGTTCGGCGCGAACCTGACCCACGCCTGCCTGACCGACGCCAATCTCAGCCGCGTCGACCTGCGCGGGGCGGTGCTGAAGGGCGCCAATCTCGAGGGCGCGGATCTCACGCGCGCGGACATCCGCGACGGGTTCCTCGTCACGGCCAACGAGAGCGGCGAGTTCGACTATTCGGTCGTGCTGACGCAGAAATCGTCGATCGACGACGCGAAGTTCGCCGGCGCCAACCTGGGCGAAGCGAAGCTGGGCCGGATCGTCGGGCAGTCGACCGACCTTACCAACTGCAACCTGCGCGGCGCCAATCTCGCGGGTGCGGACCTGTCGAACTCGAACCTGTCGGGCGTCGTGTTTACCGGGGCCGACCTGTCCGACGCGAACCTGTCGAACTGCAGGCTCAACGGGGCCGTGCTGGTCGGCGCGATCATGGCCGGCGCGAACCTGGACGGCGCCGACCTTTGCGCGTGCCATTTCGTGATCGGCGAGATGGAGAAGTGCGATCTGTCGCGCGCGGTGCTGCCGCGCACGCTCGCCGACATCGGCATGTCGTTCGGCGACATGGTCGTGTCGCACAACGACTGGCTGCGCACCGGCGGCACGCAAGGCGCCCAGGTCGCCATCGACGGCGTGGATCTGGGCCCCATCGAATGGCCCGGCGTGACGCTGTCGGCCGCCAGGCTCCAGCGCATCACGCTCGTGGGCGCCAAGCTGCCGTCCGCGCGATTCGACATGGCCAATCTCGAAGGCTCGATGCTCGCCGGGGTCGACATCTCGAACGGCTCGCTGCGCGGGGCCAATCTCGACAAGGCGGTGCTCGACGGCGCCAACCTGCGCGACGCGGATTTCTCGCCGTTGCCGCTGGCGGGCGTGGCCAACAGCAGATGGCCGGCACGCGCCAAGGGCATCCGCGGCCACAAGACCGATTTCCGCGGCGCCAACCTGAAGGGCGTCGATTTCACCGAATCCTCGCTGCGCGACGCGGATTTCCGGCAGGCCGACCTGACGGGCGCGCGGCTCGTCGACTGCGACCTGACGGGGGCGGACCTGCGCGATGCGATCACGGCCGACGCGGACCTGCGCGGCGTCATCGGAATGAGATAGCGAAGCCGGCGTCGCGTCAGACGCGGCGCGGTGCAGGACCCAGACGGCGCTTTTCCACGGTGAAGCTGCGCGTGGCCGAGGTGGGCCGACTGACGATCGGCTGGCTGAGCCCGAGCCGGTCGGCGTCCGGGCGCAGATGGGCCGGCAGCGGGCCACCGTCCATCGGCGCACGCGCCGGCGCGCGGCGGCGCACGGACTTGGCGCGCGGCGGCTTCTTGGCCTTGACGTCGGCCAGACGCACTTCGATCTTGCGCTCGCCCACCGTCGACCCGTCGAGTGCGGCGATGGCCGCCTTGCAGTGCGCCTCGGTTGCCATCGTCACGAAGGCATAGCCGATCGCCTTGCCGGTGGCCGGATCGGTCGGCACCTGAGCCTGGATCACGATGCCGTGCGCGTCGAACAGGTCGGCGAGTTTCTCGGCATCGATGCCGAACGGCACGTTGCCCACGAACAGGCGCGTGTTGTAGCTCTTGGCGGGCGTGGCGATCTTCGGCATCTGGTCTGTCCCCGGACGGCGACGGACGCGTTGGCCCGTCGCTCAAGTTGGCAGTCTGATCCTTTCGTCCCCGCGCGACTCGCGGGAAACGCTCGTCCCTGATCTGCTATTCCCGCATGGCGTGGGAACCCGACCGGGGCTTGCAAAACACTCGCCAGACGCATTGTCGTTGCAGACTGCGGCAATAAAATGACACCGATTGGGGCTTGAAGCGACAGGTCGGCCGGGCTTAGTTTCCACCATCCACGTTCCGGACGGATCGAAAATTGTTCAAGAAATTCCGCGCATTGGTCGTCGACGACGACGGCACGACACGGCTCATGCTCCGCAACATGCTCGAAGCGCTGGAATTCCTGGCGGTCGAGACGGCGGCGGGTGCCGAGGGTGCGAAGCTCGCTTTCCAGACCTCGCCCGACCAGTGGCCGGACGTTTTGTTGTGCGATGTCAACATGAAGCCGACGAGCGGGCTCGAACTCGTCGCCTGGATGAAGTCGCAGCCCAAGATCGTCGCGCACAACGTGTCCGTGGTGATGGTTACCGCGCACTCCGACGCGCCGATCGTGCGCCGGGCTATGGAACTGGGCGTCGCGGGATACCTGATCAAGCCGGTGCAGCCGCTCGCCTTGCGCATACGGATGGAAAAGGCGCTGCTGCCGCGCGCCTTCTAGGTCACGCGAAGAACCGAACGAGCCAGAGGGCGAGGCCCGGAACGGCGACGACGAGCGCCAGGCGCAGTACGTCGGCCGCGATGAAGGGCAGCACGCGCCGGTAGGTCTGCTCGATCGGGACGTTGCGCGTGATCGCGGATATGACGAACACGTTGAGGCCGATGGGCGGTGCGGTCAGCCCGATGCCCACGACGATCAGCACGAGGATGCCGAACCAGATGGCGACGTCGTCCGGCGTCATGCCGAAATCGAGCGCCTGCACGATGGGGAAGAACACCGGCAGCGTCAGCAGGATCATCGCAAGCTCGTCCATCACCGCGCCCAGCAGGATGTAGATCGCGAGCATCGCGACGAGCACGATATACGGCGACACGCCCATGCCGCCGACGAAGTCGGCCACCGCGGTCGGCAGGCGGGCGAGCGCCAGGAACGCGCCGAAGACTTCCGCCCCGAGCAGGATCATGAAGATCATGCCCGAGGTTTCCGCCGTCTGGCGCACCGCGTCGACGATCTCGCGCCAGCCCAGCGAGCGCTGCGCCAGCCCCACGCCGAGCATCGCGACGGCGCCGACCGAAGCGCCTTCGGTCGGCGTGAAGATGCCGCCGTAGATCCCGCCCACGACGACGACCGCGACCGTGATCGCCGGCAGCACCGTCACGTCGACGAGCGCCACGACGAAGGCCAGCGCCACGATGACGAGCGCGAAATCGTAGCCGATCGTCCCGCGCAGCCAGAGCGCGCCCGCCAGCGCCACGATGGCGCCCGCCACGGCCTTCTGCCAGGCCGGCCGGCGGACCGTTGGGATCGCCGCGTCGGGCGGGGCGAGCGGGGCCAGCGCCGGTTCGCGCTTCACCATCAGCGCGATCGCGATGCAGTAGAAGGCCGCGGCGAGAACGCCGGGGATCAGGGCCGCCTGGAACAGCTTGGCGATGTTCTGCTCGGTCGTGATCGCGTAGACGACAAGGATGACCGACGGCGGAATGAGGATACCCAGCGTGCCGCCGACAGCGATGGTCGCCGAGGAAAAGCCGCGGTCGTAGCCGTGGCGGTCGAGTTCGGGCATCGCCGCGCGCCCGAAGGTGGCGGTCGTGGCGACCGACGATCCGCAGATGGCGCCGAAGGCGGTGCACGCCCCGATCACCGCCATGGCAAGCCCGCCGCGACGGCGCCCGACGGCGCGCTCGGCCGCGAGGAACAGCGCGCGCGCGATTCCGGCACGCTCGGCCAGCGCCCCCATCAGGATGAACAGCGGGATGACCGACAGCGTGTAGTTCGCGAACTGGTGGTAGGTGTTGGTCTTCATGTAGCCGAAGAGCGCGTTCCAGCTCGACAGCGTGCAGTAGCCGATGCCGCCCACGAGCAGCATCGCGAGCCCGATGGGTGCGCGCAACGCGATGAGCCCGAGCATCGCGACGAAGCCCAGCGATGCCAGCAGCGCCCCGCTCAACGGCCGCCCCGCACCTTGAGGAGCGCGGTCGCGACCGCGGTGAGCGCCAGCAGCGCGCACAGCAGCGCGCACAGAAGGATGAAGGGCCACATCTGCAGCTGCAGCTCGCTCGTCGTCTCGTAGTTCTCGCGCGCGTCGAACGTTCCCAGATAGAGGCCGTAGGCGCAGGCCGCCATGCAGGCCGCGAAGACGAGATCCCAGAACGCGTCCATCGCGTCGCGCACGCGCTGCGGCAGGCGCTGGGT
Source organism: Tagaea sp. (assembly GCA_044356395.1). GTDB lineage: Bacteria > Pseudomonadota > Alphaproteobacteria > CACIAM-22H2 > CACIAM-22H2 > Tagaea. The sequence goes on from JBIKWI010000144.1 coordinate 6,568, forward strand.
GAACGTGTCGACCATGATGTTGGCGCGGCGCGCCTGCGTATAGGGCAGGTAGGCGAACACGGCGCAGGCCGTGGCGATGCGCACGAGTTCGAAGTCGCCGCGCACCGGCAGGTAGAACAGCCAGCGGCCCAGCACGCTGACCGTCACGAGCGTCGCCACGCCCACGGCGAGCAAGCCGCCGAGGGCTGCGGAAACGCCCATCAGCCGGTCGAGAACGCCGTGCGGGGCTTCGCCGCCGGCAGGAGAAGGCGCGTCGACGTCCATCGGGTCCGTAGTTCCTAGCCGTTCCGCGAGGGACGTCGACGCATCCGGGTCAGGCCGCCGTCGCGTGCTTGGCGAGCAGGGCCTTGAGCGAGTCGGCGAGCTTCGCGCCGTCGAGGTTGCGGCCCTTCATCTGGGTGGCCCATTCCGCCCAGACCGGTTCCGTCGCCTTGACCCAGCGCGCCTTCTCGGCCGCGGTGATCGTCGAGATCGTGTTGCCGCGCGCCTTGACCATGTCGGAGACGGTCTTGGCCTCGGTGTCCCACATGTTGCCCGCGAGGCGCGCGAACGCGGCACCCGAGTTGCGGTCCACGATCTGGCGCAGCTCGCCCGGCAGACCGTCGTACTTCGCCTTGTTCATCGCGAGGAAGAACGAGGCGGTGTAGAGCGTCGGCGTGCCCGGGATGGCGGTGTGGAACTTGACCAGCTCGTGCACGCGCACGGCCGGCACCACTTCCCACGGGATGACCGCGCCGTCGATGACCTTCTGCGCGAGGCTTTCGGCCACCTGCGGGACCGGCATGTTGACGGGCGTTGCGCCCAGTGCGCGCAGCGCCTCGCCGGTGAGGCGGGCCGGGCTGCGCAGCTTGAGGCCGCGCAGGTCGTCCATCGTGTTGATCTGCTTGGAGGCGTGGATGACGCCGGCATCGTGAGCCCAGAACGACAGGAGCTTCACTTCCTTCGTTTCGTCGGCCAGGTGCGCGTCGGAGAACTCCTGCGCGGCTAGCGCGTTGACGAGGCCGCGGTCCGACGCGATGAAGGGCAGTTCCATCGTCTCGGTGATCGGGAAGCGGCCGGGCGTGTAGCCAGGCAGCGTCCACACGATGTCGACCACGCCGTCGCGCGCCTGGTTGAAGAGCTGCGGCGGCGTGCCGCCGAGCTGCATGCCGGGGAAGATCTCGATCTTGATGGCACCGCGGCTGTCGGCCGCGATCTTCTCGGCCCAGGGGGCGAGCATCTTGGCGTGGCCGTTGGACTGCGGCCCGAGGAAATGGTGCAGGCGCAGCGTGACGGTCTGGGCGCTGGCCGGGCGAACGATGGCCGGGGCGGCCAGGAGGGCGGCGCCGGCGGCGGTTGCCTGAAGAAAGTCGCGACGGTTCATGGGGAATTTCCTCGCCTGTCGAACCGGGTTCGGCCTTTTGGCCGCGCGGTTCTGGTTGTTCGATGTCGCGGACCCTAGCACAGCGCCCGATTGGTGCAAAAGCCTCGGCGTCCCCCTAAACTCCCGCAAAACGGGGGATATCGAAGATGAGCGATCATGTCCGTGCGCGCCGCGAACTTGCCGCTGCCCTGCGCTGGGCGGCACGACTGGGCCTCAACGAAGGCAACTGCAACCATTTCAGCCTGCAGGTGGCGCCCGACCGCTTCCTGGTCAATCCATGGGGCCCGCACTGGCGCGAGATCAAGGCGAGCGACCTTCTGCTGATCGATTCGAAGGGCACCATCCTCGAAGGCAGATGGCCGATCGAGGACACGGCACTCCACATCCACACGCGCATCCACATCCGCCATCCCGATGCCGTCGCGGTACTCCACACCCACATGCCCTATGCGACCGCGCTGTGCGCGATCGACGGCGGGCGGCTGGAGCCCTGCATACAGTCGGGCCTGCGCTTCTACGACCGCGTCGCCTACGACGAGGACTACAACGGCTTCGCGCACGGGCCGGAGGAGGGCGACCGCATGGCCGCCAAGATGGACGGCAAGCCGGTGCTGTTCCTTGCCAACCACGGCGTCATCGTCACCGGGCCGACATTGGCGCAGGCCTTCGACGATCTCTATTATCTCGAGCGCGCCGCGACCATCCAGGTGCTCGCGATGTCGACCGGCAAGCCCTTGCGCATCGTTCCCGGCCAGATCGCCGCGCGCACCGCACGCGAGAAGGCGCAAGGGCGCAAGGCCTACGACGAATCGCACTTCGCCTCGATCCTGCGCATGCTCGACCGCGAGGAGCCGGAGTACGCGGCGTAAGGGTGCGCCTTTCCGTTGTAAATTTAATTTCCTATGATAGGATGATGTGTGGCTAGTTCGTCGGCCATGCAGGATCAGGGGGTGTCGGGGCGTGTTCTGTCGTCCGAAAACGCGCGAAGGTTACAATCCTTCTATTTCAATGGGTTAAATAGGTTACCGTAACCTGTCGTAACCCATTGATTTTACCGCCGCAGCGCAGCCATACAAAATTCGCAACTTGACAAAATGAACGTTCATTCACTTTATGGGCGTCATGCCCCGCCTCGCTCCCCAGTCCCGCGCCGACCGGCGCACCCAGATCCTCGATGCGGCGAAGAGCTGCTTCATCCGGCTCGGGTTCCACAACGCGTCGATGCAGCAG
>JBIKWI010000145.1:0-9154 GCA_044356395.1 Tagaea sp.
AAGCGCGAAGGCAAGACGCGCCTTCTCGCCGCCGGAGAGATTCTCGGCCTTCACGTCGGCCTTCGGCCCCGAGAAGCCGAAGCGCGCGAGACGCGAGCGCAGCACGAGCGGGGCCGCCTTCGGCCACTCGTCGCCGAGAAGCTGGACGGGCGTGCGGTCGGGGTCGATATCCTCGATCTGGTGCTGGGCGAAGAAGCCGGTCTGCAGCTTGGACGCGCGCATCGTATTGCCGGACATCGGCTGCATGCGGCCGGCGAACAGCTTGGCGAGCGTCGATTTGCCGTTGCCGTTCGCCCCAAGCAGGCCGATCCGGTCTTCGGGATCGAGGCGCAGGTCGATACCTGTCAGGATCGGCTTGCCTTCCTCGTAGCCGACCGAAACGCGGTCGAAGGTCACCATCGGCGGCTTGGGCAACTCGACGTCCGGGAACTCGAAGCGCACGGCGTCCTCGTCGCGTTCGACGACGATGGGCGTGAGTTTGGCCAGCGCCTTCAGCCGCGACTGGGCCTGTGCGGCCTTGGATGCCTTGGCGCGGAATCGGTCGACGAACGCCTGCATGTGCTTGCGCTGCGCGTCGACCTTCGTGGCCATAGCGGCCTGCAGGGCCAAGCGTTCCTGACGTAGCACCTCGAAGCGGTCGTAGTCGCCCGTGTAGAGCGTGAGCTTCTTCTGGTCGAGGTGGAGGATGTGCGTGCACACCGCGTTGAGCAGGCGCCGGTCGTGGCTGACGACGAGGATCGTGCCCGACCAGTGCGCGAGATAGTCTTCGAGCCACAGCGCGCTCTCGAGATCGAGATGGTTGGTCGGCTCGTCGAGGATCAGGATGTCCGGCCGCGCGAAAAGCACGCCGGCGAGCGCCACGCGCATGCGCCACCCGCCGGAGAATTCCGACAGCGGTCTGTTCTGCATGTCGGTGTCGAAGCCGAGACCGGAGAGGATGGATGCGCCGCGCGCGACGGCGGTATAGGCGTCGATCTCGGATAGCCGCATATGTATGTCTGCGATGCGCGCCCCGTCGTCCGTCGTCTCTTCCTCGGCAAGCAGGGCGGCACGTTCCTCGTCGGCAGCGAGCACGGCGTCGAGCGGCGTGGTGGCGCCGCCTGGGGCTTCCTGCGCCACGAAACCGACGCGCGCGCGCTTGGGCATGGAAATACTGCCCTGGTCGGGATGCAGCCGGCCGAGGATGGCCTCGAGCAGCGTCGATTTTCCGGCGCCGTTGCGGCCGATAAGGCCGACATGGCGGCCTTCGGGGATCAGCGCGGTGGCTTCCTCGATCAGGGTCAGGCCGCCGATCCGCAGGGTCAGGTTGTCTATTGCGATCATGGTGCTTCCCTCTAGCAGATCGGACGGGTAACGTCCCGCGCCATGGACAGGAAAATGACCCCGGACGGCATCGCAGCCCGAACCCTCGCCGCGGTGGGCATTGCCCGTGCGGCAGGCGAACTCCAGCGCCGCTACTTTGCCGACCGGGCTTCGATCGGCACCACCTTCAAGGGACCGCAGGACTATCTGACCGTTGCCGACGGAGCCGTCGAAAAGCTCGTCTTCGGGCATCTCCAGGCGGCGTTCCCGACCGACGACGTGCTGGGCGAGGAGACCGGCGGCAGCCGCGATCCGCGCGCCCTGTGGGTCGTCGATCCGATTGACGGGACGGCGAATTTCGCCAACGGGATCGAGCATTTCTGCATCTCGATCGCGTTCGTCGCCGAGGGGCGCGAGGAAATCGGCGTGATCTACGATCCGATGCGCGACGAGATGTTCCTCGCCCGGCGCGGCTTCGGTGCCACGTGCAACGGCCGGCCGATGAAGGCCGTGACCAACGCCGATCTCGCCCGCTCGCAGGTCGAACTCGGCTGGTCGACCCGCCGGACTGTCGAAAGCTACACGAGCATGATCGAGAAGGCCGTCAAGGCCGGCGCTTCCTTCCGGCGCACGGGGTCCGGCGCGCTTGGCATTGCCTATGTCGCGGACGGGCGCTGCGACGGCTACGCCGAACTCCACATCAATTCGTGGGACTGCCTTGCCGGCCTGCTGATGGTGCGCGAGGCGGGCGGGCGGACGAACGATTTCCTCGGGGCCGGCGGCCTTGGCGAAGGTGCCGCCGTGCAGGCGGCCGGAGCCGCGTTCTACGACGCGTTCTCGAAGGTCACGGGCATCGTCTAGCCGATGGCGCGCATCGGGCATGCGGGGCGGGGCGAACGACCGGACCTCTCCGCCGGCCTGCTGGCGCAGCTCGTCGCGCGGGACGGGCCGGCCTGCCTTGTCCTGCGTCTCGGCATCGCGGAAGTGGAGCGCGCACTCGGCGCCATCCTGATCGACTGTCTTTCCAAGCGCGTGCGCCTCGCCATCGAAGTTCCCGAAGCCGATCCGGCACAGGTCGCCAACGCGGTCGTGGCGCTCGCGGCACGGCTGGCCAGACGCCGGCCGCGCGTCGGCCTTCTCCAGGCGCGCGACATCCTGGCCACGCAGGAGGGTGCGCGTCTGCTGGCCGTACCGTGCGATCCGCCGCCGCCGCCCAACTCGACGCTGGTATCCGCGGCGGCACCGTTGGGCGCCGAGCCGCTGCTTGGCCTCCTGTCCAAGGGTGCCGAGGTGCTGGTGAGCGGGCCGTTGTCGCCCTCCGCGATCGCCGTTGCCTTCGCACGCCACGAGCACCGCTGGACCGCCACCGACTACGACCGCATCGCGTCGGCAGCTGCGGCAGGACGCATCCTTGCGGCCGGTGCCGCCGCCGCAGGCGGCGATCTCGACGACAATGCGGTCCAGCCCGGCCTGCCCTTCGGCGATGTCGCGGCCGATGGCGTCATGACCTTCGGTTCGACAGGAGCGGTGCCGCGCGTTGCCGGGCTCGCGCTGTCGCTGCTCGACGGCGTGCGCGATCCGCAGGCGCTGGTCGAACCGGACGTCACGGTCGATCTCGGCGATGCCACGCTGCTCGGCCCGACCTTGAGCGGCGTGCGCGGACGCGCGCCGGCAGACTGGCTTTCCGGATCGCTCGTCTTCGAAACGGGCTTCGTCGCCGAAGCCGAGATCGGCTATGGCGGGACGGGGGCCGGCGCGCGGGCCATCGGTGCTGCACGCCAACTCGAAGCGCGCCTTGCCGAATGCATGGGCGACGACCGCTTCCGTGTCGAGATCGTCGGCATCGACGCTTCGACCAAGGCGGCCGGCGAGCGGGCGGCCAGTCTGGCGATCGTTCCGGCTCGAGACGTGCGGCTGCGGCTGGCGGTCCGCACGACGACGCGCGCGGCGGCATTCGGCGCCCTCGCCGAGTTCGGCGCCCTGCAGGCCTTCGGGCCGGCCGGAGCGGGCGGTCTGCGCACGACGATCCAGCCCGAGCGGCGCGTCTGCGAAGCGCGTATCCCGAAAGCATTCGTGCCGTGGAGCGCCACGCCGCCGGCGGGCGAACCATGACGCCCTCGCTTCTTCCGCTGCGACTGTTGGCCCATGCGCGCGCGCGCGTGGCGGGAAGCACCGTGGTCGTTTGTCTGGGCCTGCGCGATCCGGCCGCATGGCATGTCGTGCGCGAGGCGGCCGACGCGGCCCGCGTCCAGGCATGGTTCGGCGCGTTCCGTGCCGCACGTGTCGTGCGGCGCGAGTTCCCCGGGTTGGCGGCCTTCCATTTCGCCATCGAGGGCGCGGCCGGTGCCGGGCGCGGCCACGATCTTGCGTTCGATCCGGCCGCACGCGGCCTGGCCCAGCGCCTGCTCGACATGCCGATTTCCGTGCCGGCGGAACTTGCGGCGACGTTCAATCTTCCGTCGTCGCCGCCTCTTCCTTGAGCCAGGCGCGGAACGCGGCGACCTTCGGACGTTCGGCACGCGCGGGCGGGCTCACGACGAAATAGGCGAAACGCACGGGGGTCGCGACGGCGAACGGCCGCACGAGCCGGCCGCTCGCCAGATCGTTCTCGGCCAGACGCAGCTTGGCGAGCGCCACGCCGCGCCCGAGGATCGCCGCCTCGAGCACCAGGCTCGACTGGTTGAAGCGCGGCCCGAAGCGCGGGTCGATGCCGTCGACGCCGGCGGCCTTCAGCCACATCCGCCAGTCCGGGCACGTCTCGTCGCCGTCCGACGCGTCGTCGTGCAGCAGCGCATGGTGCTTGAGATCGGCCGGAACTTTCAGCCGGTTCTTGCCCTTGAGGAGTGCGGGCGCGCAGACCGGCACGACCGTCTCGGGGAACAGCCGCTCGACCAGCAGGCCCGGATAGTGGCCCGAGCCGTAGCGGACAGCCACATCGACATCGTCGCGTGCGAAGTCGACGAGCGCGATCGACGCGGACACGCGCACGTCGATGTCCGGATGGCGCTCGGCGAACCGGTCGAGGCGCGGTACGAGCCACTTCGCCGCGAAGGAGGGTGCGGATGAGACCGTCATCACGCCCTTGATGTCGCGTTCGGTCACGTCGGCGACGGCGCCCGCGAGGAGGTCGAAGCCGTCGCGCAGGCCGGGCAGCAGCAGCGCGCCGGCCTCGGTCAGCGTGACCTTCTGCCTGTCGCGCCGGAACAGCTTTGCGCCAAGCTGGTCTTCCAGGCCCTTGATCTGGTGGCTGATGGCGGCGGGCGTGACGGCAAGCTCGTCGGCCGCCTTCGAGAAGGACAGCAGGCGGGCCGCAGCCTCGAAGGCGCGGAGCGAATTGAGCGGCGGGAGCCGGCGCGACATGACGGCCAATCTCCGCCATCCGGCCCGAAAGTTCATCTTGTTTTCGCGGGCAGGAACGTCCAAATCTACCGGACGTGCCACAGCCGGAAACCGAGGAAATGATGAGCCCGTCCGACAATCAGGCGACCGTCCGCGAGATCGACTTCGCCCAGGCATGCGAGTGGATGAAGGCCGGAGACGCGGTCCTGATCGACGTTCGGGAGGTCGCTGAGTTCGCCGCCGAGCGTATCCCCGGCGCGCTGCTGTCGCCGCTGTCGACATTCGATCCGGCCAGTCTCGCGGGCCTGAAGGGCAAGCGCGTCGTCGTCTCCTGCCTGGCCGGCGGCCGGTCGATGCGTGCGGCCCAGGCGCTTGCACCCGTCCTGGGGGCGGCCAACGTCGTGTCGCTGGCCGGCGGACTGGGCGCCTGGAAGCAGGCGGGCCTGCCGACCGTGCGCGGTTAGGCGATCCCGAATTCCGCGGCGAGCAGTTCGTAGGAGCGCCGGCGGGCCGCCGGATCGTGCGTGATGGTCACGACCGAGATATCCGAGGCGCCGTGCGCCTCGGCCAGCGCCTCGATCTTCGCTTTCACTTCGGCCGGATCCCCGACGATCTGCCGGGCGCGCGTGCGCGCGATGCGGGCACGCTCGATATCGGAGTAGGGATAGGCGAGCGCTTCTTCCGGGCTGGGGATCGGCCCGAGTTCGCCGCGCTCGATGCGCAGGCGCCAGAGCTCGCGGCTTGCCGCCAGCCGCATCGCCTCGGCTGCCGTCGAAGCGCAGATCGCGAACACCGCCAGCGCCGTGCGTGGAGCCGGGTAGGCATTCGACGGCGCGTAGTGACGTCGATACGCCTCGCAGGCTTCGTCGCCGCCCTGGCCGCTGATGAAGTGCGCGAAGGCGAAGGGCAGGCCGAACATCGCGGCATAGGCCGCACTCTGATCGGACGATCCGAGCACCCACATTTCCGGCATCGCGGGGCCGGCCGGTTGGGCGAGGATCGGCCGGTAGGGATGTCCCTCCGGCAGGTCGTTGGCAAGGAAACCGAGGAGGTCGCGGATCTTTCCCGGAAACTCCGCGATGTCGTAGGGGCCGCCCGGTTCGAGCGCGTAGGCCGTGCGCTGGTCGGACCCGGGTGCCCGCCCGATGCCCAGATCGATGCGGCCAGGAAAGAGTGTTTCGAGCATCCTGAAAGTCTCGGCCACCTTCAGCGGCGCATAGTGAGAAAGCATCACGCCGGCAGATCCGACGCGGATGCGACTGGTCAGCGCCGCGATGCGCGCGATCAGGATCTCGGGCACCGTCCCGGCGAATCCGGGCGCGTTGTGATGCTCGGCGACCCAGTAGCGCGAATAGCCCAGCTTTTCGGCAAGTTGGGCCAGTTCGAGGGTGGCGGCGACCGCCTGTGCGGCCGTGCCGCCGTCGGGGATCGGCGACTGGTCGAGGACGCCGAGCGAGATGGGGTGTTGACTCATGGGCAGAGCGTAGCCATGTACGCATCTCATTGCCATCGCGGTCGCCAATGGATCTCGCCCAGATACTCGAAATCATCCGCAGCCAGGGCAATCTCGCCTACGGCTTCGTCGCGTCCTATTCGGCGTCGAACTCGCTGCTGCTTCCGCTGTTCGCGGGCTACGCGGTGCATATGGACGCGCTTTCCTTCTGGCCGACGGTACTGGCGGTCTGGATCGGTGGCATCGTCGGCGACGAATTGCGGTTCTGGATGGGCCGACGCTTCGGCGGGGCCCTGTTCGATTCGTTTCCGCGCCTCAGGAAGGGCGTGGAGAAGTCGGCGCGGCTGATCGACCGGCACCATTGGTGGATGATGTTCGTCTACCGGTATCCGCACGGGATCCGCGGCTTCGCCGGGTTCGCCTTCGGCATGTCGACGATGCCGCGCTGGCGCTTCACGATGCTGAACGTGCCTTCGGCCGCGATCTGGGCGCTCTCGTTGGTGAGCATCGGCTACGGCTTCAGCGAGGTCTCGGACAAGGCGCTGGGCGAAGTCGCCGGGCAGGCCGCACTCGTGCTGCTGCTCGTGTTCCTCGCCGTCGCCTGGTATCTCTCCAAACGCCTCGACGCAGCGCTTCCCGACAAGGGCTGATCAGGGGAAGCGCGACAGCGCGTATTCGCAAAGCGAGCGGTAGATCGCGCGCAGGAACGCGCTCTTGATCTCCAGCGGGCCGCCCCGGTCGCGGGGATCCAAGGCGAGCCGCACGGCTGCAAGGTCGCCGAGACGGGCTTGCGGGAACTTGCCGTCGGGCCACGTCGCGCGCGCCGGCACGGCCCGGATGAAGGCCATCAGCACGCGGATGCGGGCGGCAAGCTCGGGCGTCGCCTGCTGGAGATGCGTATCGAGCTGGGCGGGCGAAACGGCGACGCAGACGGTGTTCTCCGTCGCGCGCGCACTTGCCGAACGCGGCATGCCGTCGATAAGCGCCAGTTCGCCGAACATCGCGCCGACGCCGAGCTGGGCGATCTCCGCTTCCGGGGCCGCTTCCAGCGACGTGTATTCGTGGATCGCCACGCGGCCCGGTTCGATGACGGCGGCGGTCGTGTTGAGCGTCTGCTTTCCGGGCGCGATCGTGGCCTGGACGATCGACACGGCCCCGCTTTCGATCAGGAAAGCGTTGTCGCCGGGCTCGCCTTCCTTGAAGATCACCGCACCGGCGGGGAAGCGGAAGCGTTGCAGGCGCGGGCCTTGCGTGATCTCGAAATCCCGCAATGCGCCATCCACGCCTTTCAGCGTCATGACGACCTTGCGTTCGAATTTCGGGCCCTCGCTCATCGAGCGACGAGGCGGGCGGTCTGGCGCGGCATCGTGCAACTGTAGTCGGGATTCGCAGATTGCAAAGCCCGCGATGCGAGTTGTTCACAGAAAACTTTGCGGCTACTTAAAGCGCCTTTTCCAGCCCCGAGGTCCCGCGCGTGTCCGCACCCTTGAGATTGGCCTCGCGCAGATCCGCACCCGAAAAGTCACAATCGAGGAGGATCGCGTCGGAAAGGTCCGCGCCGCGCAGGTCGGCACGGCGCAGGATTGAGCCGGTCAGATCGGCCTTCGCGAGGTTCGCCCCGCGCAGGTCCGCGCTGGATAGATTGGCTTCCTTGAGCTTCGAGTTCCAGTTGCGCTGGTTCATGTTGTCGACCGGCATGGGCGAAAGGTCCGCGTCGCGAAGTTTGGCTCCCGTCAGCGTCGCCTTGTCGAACTTCGATCCCTGGAGCTTGGCCCCGGCAAGGTCGCAGTTCGCCATGAAGGCCGATGAGAAATCCGCCATCTGGAAATAGCCGCCGGCCAGCTTGGCGTTGCGCAGGATGCACAGCGCCAGCCGGCCGGCCGACAGATTGACGCCGGGTGCATTGAGGTCGGCGAGGTTGACGCGCTCGAAATCGGCCTGGGCACCGCTGCGGCCCTCCGTCTTCAGCCATTCGAGATGGTCGAGGAAGATCTGCTGGATCGACTTCTCGAGGCTAGAAATGTTGACAGGCAGGACCGCCTTGGACGTGTCGACGCGCGCGAGATCCTTCGTGCCGAAATTCGACGCCGTCAGGTCGGCTCCTTCGAGATTGGTATTGTCGAGAAGCGCTCCGGCCAGCGTGGCGCCGTGAAGGATGCAGTTCGACAGGTTCGCGTTGGTCAGGTCCGCGCCCGACAGCACGACGCCGCTGAGGTCGGAGTTGGAAAGATCCGCCTGACGGAGGATGGCGCCGCGCATTATGCACCCGGTCAGGTCCGTGCGCGGGCCGAACACGCGGCTCATCTTCGCGTTGGTGAGGTCCGCGTTGTTGAATTTGGCGTCGGTGATGACCGCGCCCTGCGGCTGGTTGTTGTGGTAGCTGAAGTTGCCATCCTTGTCGCGGACGATGATGAAGCCGTCGCGGATGTCGGCGGCGGTCAGGTTGGCACGCTCGAGATTCGCGCGCTTGAGCTGCGCGCCGCGCAGGTCCGCCTTCGACAGGTCCGCCTCGTGCAGGTCGCAGCCGGTCAGGTCGGCGCCGAAGAGGTTGGCGCGGGTCAGCTTCGCCTTGCCGAAGTTGGATTCGCACAGATAGGCGCCGACGAGCTCGGCCTCCGACAGGTCGCGCCCCTGGAAGTTCATACGCTCGGCGACCTTGAACGACAGCACGAGACGCACGCCCCCGGTCTGTCCCTTGGCCATCTTTTCGTGCAGGCCGACGGCGTGGTTGATGTCGTGTTGGCTTACTTTCGTGCTCGGCGGCATCCGGGTTGCCCGTCTGTTGCGACTGGGGCGATAATGCGCGCAAAGAAGCGGTGCGGTAAAGCCGCACGAGAGGACGGGACGGATGGCGCATCTCAGGGTCCTGGCGATCGCCGCGGCATTCGGGCTTGTCGCCTATGCGGTGGTCCGGCTTCTCGTGTTCGTCAGCTGGGAGACCGGCCTGCTGCAATGGATGGCCTCATGACACTCGACATCGTGACCGTTCACGCGACGCTTGCCGCAAATTTCGCTTTCCGCGGCTGCCCGTCATGAATCTTGCCGCGCATCTGCGGCGCA
>JBIKWI010000146.1:0-9139 GCA_044356395.1 Tagaea sp.
TACTGCGCCGCCTCGTCCGTCCAGCTCAGCGGGTTGCCGAGCTGGCGCGAAACCACCCCGGCAACCACGCATCCGAGCATTCCGAGCAGAAGGACCACCGCCGCGACGCGCAGTGCCCACTCCGTCGTGGCGGCGATCCGTTCCATCAGAGCGAACGCAGCGCGTCGAACGTGCCCTTGCCCCAGCGCTCCTCGAACATCGCGGGCACCTTGGCCAGCACCGGATCGCGGAACTGCGCCAGATCGGGCGTGATGACCGTCATGCCCGCGGCCTTGAGCGTGTCGACGAGCGACGCCTCCTGGCCGAGCAGCTCCTTGTCCTGCCACGCGGCAGCCGACGCGAGGGCGGCCTGCACGATGTCGCGGTCCGCCGGACGCAGCCCCTTCCAGAACGCCTCGTTCACGACGACCAGACGCGGCGTGATGATGTGCTCTGTCAGCACGAGGAACTTCTGCACCTCGAACAGCTTGCCGCTGTGGATCGTCGGCAGCGGGTTCTCCTGCCCGTCGACCGCACCCTGGTTGAGCGCCAGGTAGAGCTCGTTGAAGTTGACCGGCGTGGCGCGGGCACCCCAGGCTTCCGCCATCGCGCGGAAGACGTCGACCGGCGGGACGCGCAGCTTGAAGCCGGCCATGTCCCCGACCGAGCGCACGGCCTTGCTGCCCGTCGTCAGGTGGCGCTTGCCGTAGTAGGTGACGGCTACCATCCGCATGCCGCGACGGGCGACCATATCGTCGTTCATCTTCGCGAACTGGGGCGACGTGGCGCTCTTCGCCATGTGCGCCGCGTCGCGCCACAGATACGGCGATTCGATGACCGAAAGCTGCGGCAGCAAGGCCGCGAGCGCGCCCGCCCCGTCCGTCGTCATCTGGAGGGCGCCGGACGTCACGGCTTCCATCATGTCGCGACCCGAGCCGAGCTGGCCGTTCGGGAAGGACTGGATGTCGATGCGCCCGGAGGTCTTTTCCTTCACTTCCCTGGCGACGCGCTCGACCATCTGGACCTGCGGATGCGAGGGTGCCAGCATCTCGCCCCAGCGGATCGCGGTCGCCTGTGCCTTGAGGATCGTCGGTGCGCCGAGCAGGGCACCCGTCGCGGCCGTGGCGGCCAGCATCGTCCGTCGTGAAATTCCCGTCATGTGTGTCTCCCTTTTTCCGTTTCTGGTCATCGCCGCAGCATCGGCGCATTCATCGGCCGGGCCGCCGACAGGCAGCCATAGCCCTTGCCGCCATGGGCCGGCGGATCGGCGCCGGCAAAGCGTTCGTCCATCGGATCGGCCGCCGGCTGGAAGCGCGTATCGCACGACAGGCGCACGCGCCCGGTGCGCGTCGCGTTGTCGAAGGCGCCGTGCGCGGTGAACATGCCGAAGATCACGCAGTCGCCGGGTGCAAACGCCGCGCTCAACAGGCGCACGCCCTTGGCGGCGGCGATGTCGGCCGGGTGCGCGTCGAAATGGCCGGGCCTCGACGGATCACGGTCGACGTCGTGGCCCTCGAACTTCGCGCGGATATCGGGATCGCGATGCGAGTCTTCGACGACGTAAAGCGGCCCCTCATCGCGCGCGACATGGCCCAGCGGCGTCCAGACGGTGACGAGGCGTCGCGAGCCGCGGTTCATGTAGGGATGGTCGACATGCAGCGGGCTTGCGCGCCCTGCCGGCATGGCGCGCAGCCACGCGAACCCGAAATGCGCCGGAAGTTCGCCGAACAGCCGGGCCGCAAGCGCCTTGATGCGCGGACCGTTGACGACGCGGCGCAGTGCCGGGCCGTCGCTGACCGAGCGCCAGAACGCCCCGAGATCCGGATGCAGTTCGGCGCGGCGCGAGCGGCCCGTCGCGATCGCGTCTGCATGCGGGAGCGCAACCTCGTCGACCTCGCCCAGCCGCCCGAGGACTTCAAGCCGGGCCGCCTCGACCTCGCCCGCATCGTGGACGCCGCGCAGCAGCAGATATCCGTGCGTTTCGACCTGGGCGGCGAGATCGCCGCGAATGTCGCCTTCCACCATGTCGCCGAGCAGGCCGGCGGGAACGGCACGGCCGTCGACGGTCTGCGCCTGCGGATCGGCAAGTCCGGATGCGACGGACATCCCGCTAGCCGCCCTTGACGCCGCCTGCCGTCAGGCCACCGACGATCTCCTTCTGGATCAGGAGCGTCAGCAGCAGCACGGGCAGCGTGACCAGCAGGGCGGCGGCGGCGAGCGGGCCCCAGGCGACCTGCTCGAAGGTCAGCATGTTGAACACGGCGACCGGCAGCGTGCGCGTCTGGCGGCTGCCGAGGACGGCGCCGAAGACGAAATTGTTCCACGAGAAGATGATCGACAGGATCGAGCCGACCACGATTCCAGGGCGAGCCAGCGGCAGGGCGACGTAGCGGAACGCCTGCCAGAGCGTGCAGCCGTCGATCAGCGCCGCCTCTTCCAGCTCCTGCGGCAGGCTCTCGAAGAACCCGATCATCACGTAGATGAAGATCGGCAGCGTGATCACGAGATGCGTGATGACGATCGGCCAGATCGTCCCGGTGAGCCCCACCCACTGGAAAAGGATGAAGAGTGGGATCAGATAGGAGAGCGCGGGCGTGATCCGCGCGATCAGCGTCAGCATGGCGAGCTTGTGCGCCTGGGCCTTGGCGATGCCGTATGCGGCGGGGACGCCCACGAGAATCGCCACGAGCGTGGCGAGCCCCGACACGATCACGCTGTTGACGAAATAGAGATCGAGGCGGTTGCGCTCGATGACGTCGAAGAAGTTCTGAAACGTCGGCGGACTCGGCACGAACACCGGCGGGAACGCCATGTTGTCGACCTCGTTCTTGAGGGCGAGCGACAGCATCCACAGCATCACGAGAATCGCCGGCGAGACGATGACGAACACGGCGAAACCGAACGCGAGCTTCGAGCCGAGACGGCGCAGGGTGAGCTTCCTCACGACCACTTCGCCTTCTGGCGGAGCCACAGCAGCACCATCGCGAGCGCCACGATCAGCACGAAGAACACGATCGTCACGGCCGAGGCATAGCCGATGTTGTAGAACGAGAACGCCTGCAGGTAGAGGAAGATGTTGATCGTCTCCGACGCCGTGCCGGGGCCGCCCTGGGAGATGACGAAGATCGTGTCGAACGCCTTGAGCGCGTCGATCGTCCGGATAACGGCCGCCACGAGGACGAAGGGCAGGATCAGCGGCAGCGTGATGTGCCGGAACATCTGCCAGGCGTTCGCGCCGTCGATCTTCGCGGAATCGTAGGGTTCGGTGGGTGCCGCCGCGAGCCCGCCGAGCACGATCAGCATCACCAGCGGCGTCCAGTGCCAGACCTCCACCATCACGAGACTGGGGATCACGGTCTGGGGCGAATAGACCCAGAGCTGCGGCGGCAGACCGACGGTGGAAAGCAGGTAGTTGAGGACGCCGAGCTGGGGATGGAACATCATCGTCCACACCAGCGCCACCGCCACGGGTGTGGCCATCATCGGCAGGATGAAGATCGCGCGGAACAGGCCGCGCAGCGGGAACCGTTCGTTGAAGATGAGGGCCGCCGCCGTGCCGAGCACCAGCGGCAGCACGACCGCGAGCACGGTGAAATAGAGCGTGTGGCCGACGGATTCGATGAAGCGCGCGTCGTTCGCGAGCCGGACGAAGTTCGCGAAGCCGACGAACTCGCGCTCCTGACCGATCTTCCAGTCGTGCAGGCTCATGTAGATCGTGAAGATCCACGGGAAGACGATGACCGCACCCGTGATCGCCAGCGCCGGATAGGCGAACGGCAGATAGCGGTGCCCGAAGCCCCGCCCCCGCGTCGCGAGCATTTCGCCCGGGACCGCTTCGCGCTCCGTCGACTCCTGGCTCATGCGCGAACCGTCCGCAACTCCCTTCCCCGCGGTGCGGGGAAGGGAGTGCCGGTCGTCCCTGCGAGATGCAGGGCGTTCGTCATGCTTCCGACTTCTGGAGGACCGGCGCGAACGCCTCGGTCGCCTTCACGAGTTCGGCGCGGGCATCCGCCCCGCCGATCGTGTTGGTGAGACCGACGCCGAAAACGTCGCGGAACTCGGTCACCGGTGCGATCTCCGGCAGGCCCGGGCGGCCGATGGCCGTCGATTCCTGCAGGCAGGTCAGCCACTCGCGCGGCAGCTTGAGACCGGCGATGACGTCCTTGTCGGTGTACGAAGAGCCGCGGCACGGCGAACCGCCGCCCGACTGGAGCAGTCGCGCGCACATCTGCTTGCTCGTCGCCCACTGGGTGTAGAGATACGCGGCTTCCCGCTTCTTGCTGGCGACCGGGATGCCGATGCCGTCGCCGAAGGTCGCCGAGTGGCGGGCCTTGGGGCCGGCGGGCATGATGCCGTAGCCGACCTTGCCGACGACGCGCGACTTGGTCGGATCCTCGAGCGGCGGCGCGAAGCCGATGCCGTCGAGCCACATGCCGATCTTGCCCTGGCTGAACGACGTCTGGGACTCGTTCCAGTTGAAGCCGACCGTCCCCGGCGGGGCGAAGTCGCGGTTGAGCTTCTTGTAGTATTCCGCCGCCGCGACCGCTTCGGGCGTGGTCGTCTGGAGCTGGACCGTCTTCGGGTTCACCGGATCCATGTCGTGACCGATCATGAAGCTCGTCCACACCGGGACGTTGGCGTTCTTGAGGCCGCGCGACACCCAGCCGTACTGGCCCGACGCCTTGTCGGTCAGCTTCTCGGCCGCCATCAGGATTTCCTCGAACGTCTTCGGGAAGGCGAGGCCCTTCGCGGCGAAGAGCTCCTTGTTCCAGTAGATCATCCACGGATCGATGTTGAGCGGCAGCGTGTCCATGCGGCCGTCGCCCTGCACGGCCCAGCGCAGGCCGCCGGCCGTGAAGTCCGAGAAGTCGTACTCAGGTGCGGTCAGCGCGCGATCGGCGAGCAGCGGCTTCATGTCGACGAGCCACTTCGACTTGCCGAACAGGCGCTTCTGCACGTGCCACGAAATCGTGATGACGTCGAACTGCGGATTGCCGGAATTGAACTGGATCACGGCCTGCTGGCGGTGCTGCTGCTCGGGGACCATTTCCGAGCCGACCTTGATGCCGGTCAGTTCGGTGAACTCCCGTTCGTGGCGGCGCAGGAGCTCGCCGCGCGGGCTGAGCGTCAGCGAGACCTCGATGCTCTGGCCGGCGAACTTCTTCCAGTTGAAGGCGCCCGACTGCGCGTAGAGCGACTTGATGTTGAGCATCGGGGCGGCGAGCGTCCCGAGTGCGGCCGCCTTGACGAGACCGCGGCGGGAAATGGATATCGGCTTCATTTCGTCTTCTCCCTCTGTTGTTTTCTATTTGCGGGCATTCGCCCGCGTTATCGGACTTTTCCGGTATCGACTATACCCCCATCGCGCGGTTCCGCGCGTCGAGAATGTGGTCCGCCAACGCGGTCTGCGCGCCGGTCACGTCGCGCCGCTCCATGCGCTCGACGATTCCCAGATGCTCGCGCATCACGGATTCGACCCGCGTCGGGTCGAGGCGGACTTCCGCCTGGCGGATCAGGCGGATCTTTATCGAATTGACCTTGTAGGCGCTCGACACGATCTCGTTGCCGAGCGAGTCGACGATCGTGTCGTGCAGGTCCCAGTCGGTGAGCTGCGCGCGGCGGATGACGTCGGGCGTGATGCGCCGCGCGGCATCCTTTAGGACGCGCTCGTGCGCCTCGCGCAGCCGGCCGATGGCCTCGTCCGGGGCTTCGCGCACGAACGTGGCGACGGCCTCGCGCTCGAGCATCAGGCGGAACTGGAAGGCGTTGCGGATCAGGCTCAGGTCGACATGCGCGACCTGCATCCCGCGCTGCGGGACGGTCACGATCAGCCCTTCGGCCTCGAGCCGCGGCACCAGTTCGCGGATCGCGCCGAGCGGCAGGCCCGTGATCTCGACGAGTTCGCGCTGCGAGACGAACTGTCCCGGCACGATCTCGCGCGACAGCAGGCTCTGCGTGAACGCGTCGTAGGCGCGCTCGCGCAGCTTCGGCGTTTCTGTACCCGATTCCGCCATCTGCATCAGGCGGCCTTGGCGGCGGCAGCGGCTTCGAACCGCTCGACGAGGGCGCGCGACTTCGCGTCGTCCAGCGCTTCCAGCGGCGGGCGCATGCGCCGCCAGGCAGCGTCGCCCGTACGGTGCGCGATCAGCGCCTTGACCGCCGACATGAACGGATCGGCGATGATCGCCGAGACGAGTGCTGCGATCTTCGGATCGTCCTTGCCATCCCACGCGGCCGGCCGCAGGACGTCGGGGCGCAGGTTCGCAAGGCCGCAGATCGTGCCGCTGCCGCCGTTCTGCACGGCGCGCGCGAGCTGGCGCTCGTCGCCGACGAGGATCTGCAGGTCCTTATGACGGTCGAGGAAACCCTTGCTCGAATTCCAGTCGCCGCTGCTGTCCTTGATGCCCAGGATCGCTCCCGGAAACTTCTCGCGCAGGCGGCCCATCAGGTCGGGCGTCATGACCGAACGGGTCATGCTGGGGATGTGGTAGAGCAGCACGTCGCGAAGCTCGCCGCCCAGCGCCTCGAACACGGCGGCGAACCAGCGGAACACGCCTTCTTCGGACGTGTTCGGGAAGTAGAACGACGGGGTCATCAGCAGCCCGCGGCAGCCCGCGGCGTAGCCCGCGCGCGCCTGCTCGACGGCGTCTTCGATCGTCGACGCGGTCACGCCGGCGATGATCTTCTTCTTCATGTCGAAGCCGGCGGCCGCGAATGCGCCCAGCACGTAGTGGCGTTCGCGCAAGCCGATCGATGCGCCCTCGCCCGTCGTCCCGAACACGGCCAGCCCGTCGCCGCCGTTCTCGAGAACCCAGCGCCCGTGGGCGACGATGCGCGGCAGATCGATACGCCCGTCCGCCGTGAACGGCGTCGATAGCGCGCAGCTCAGTCCGATACGATCGGCTTTGGTCGACATTGCGGTTTCCCCCTTGGACGTCTTTTATGCGCGTAAGTTGACCGCCCGGAGCCGATGAGTCAATACTGACATGTTAGTGTGTTTCATAATCGTCGGGAGAAACGCCGGATGACGCTCGCACGACGCCCCCTCGGGCGCGTCGCCCTCGACGTGTCGGTCCTCGGATTCGGAGCGGCACCGCTTGGCGACCTCTACGCGCGGCTCGACGAGGCCACAGCGGTGTCGGCCGTGGAGGCCGCCATCGGGCAAGGCGTTACGCTGATCGATACATCGCCGCTCTATGGCCATGGAATTTCCGAACTGCGGGTCGGGTCGGCACTGCGGCGCGCAAATACCCCCGGCATCTCCATCTCGACCAAGGTCGGGCGGGTCATGGATCCGTTCGGCCCGCCCGGCGACGGGTCGGGCTATGTCGGCGGCCTGCGCCATGCCGCCCGGTTCGACTATTCCTACGACGGCGCCATGCGTTCGCTCGAACAGTCGATGCTGCGCCTCGGCGTGGATCGGATCGACATAGCCCTCATCCACGACGTCGACGTCTGGACGCACGGCAAGGACGCGATCGACCGGCGCTTCGGCGAAGCGATGGACGGCGCCTACCGGGCACTCGACGCGCTGCGGCGCGCAGGGACTGTCCGCGCCATCGGCGTGGGCGTCAACGAAGCCGACATGTGCCTGCGCTTCGCGCGCGCCGGCGACATCGACGCCGTGCTGCTGGCCGGGCGCTATTCGCTGCTCGAACAGCCCGCGGCGGCCGAGTTCCTGCCCGTGGCGCTCGAAAAGCGCATCGGCGTGATGCTCGGCGGCGTCTTCAATTCCGGCATCCTCGCGACCGGCCCGGTCGCGGGTGCGAAGTACAATTACAAACCGGCACCGCCCGAAATCCTCGCGAAGGTGGCCGCGATCGAAGCCGTCTGCGGCCGGCACGGCGTGCGGCTCTACGAAGCGGCGCTCCAGTTCTCGCTGGCCCATCCGGCCGTCAGTTCGGTCGTGCTGGGTGCGGTCACGCCGGGCGAGGTCGCCGAGCAGTGCCACGCCTTGACGCGCCCGCTACCCGGCGCACTCTGGCAGGAACTGAAATCCGCCGGCCTGCTCGCTGCCGACGCACCCGTCCCGGCATAACCCCGATGCGCATCGACTCCCACCAGCATTTCTGGAAGCTGTCGCGCGGCGACTATGGCTGGCTGACACCCGACAAGGGGCCGATCTACCGCGATTTCGGGCCAGCCGACCTGGCGCCGATCCGCGTGCGCAACGCGATCGACCGGACGATCATCGTCCAGGCGGCACCGACGATTGCCGAGACACAGTACATGCTGGAGATTGCCGCCGCCGAGCCGAGTGTGGCCGGTGTCGTCGGCTGGGTGGATTTCGAGGCGGACGACGCGCCGGACCGGATCGCAGAACTGGCGCGCGACCGGCTGCTGGTCGGGCTGCGCCCGATGGTCCACGACATTGCCGACGACGACTGGCTGCTGCGCGCCGACATCGCGCCTGCGCTTCGCGCGACGGCATCCGCCGGGCTCGTGTTCGACGCGCTCGTGCGGCCGCGCCATCTTTCCCGCGTGCTCGTCGTCGCCGACCGACATCCGGACCTGCAGATCGTCGTCGACCACGGCGCCAAGCCTTTCATCCGCAAGCGCCGGCTCGACCCGTGGCGGGCCGACATCGCCGCACTCGCCGCGCGCCCGAACATCGCGTGCAAACTTTCCGGCCTCGCGAACGAATCGCGGCCGGACTGGGCGGCCCGCGACCTCGCGCCCTATGTCGACCATCTGCTGGCCGCGTTCGGGCCGGCCCGGCTGATGTGGGGCAGCGACTGGCCGGTCGTCGACCTTGCCGGCGGCTACGACCGGTGGCTCGCGGCGGCGACGGAAACGACGGCCGGACTTGCCGCGCCCGACAGGGACGCGATCTTCGGCGGCACTGCCCAGCGCATCTATCTTTCGAGACGAGGACGCGGTTAGCCATGCTCAAGGGAATCGATCCAGTCCTCACGCCCGGCCTGCTGCGGTGCCTCGCCGCGATGGGGCATGGCGACGATCTCGCACTCGTCGACGCGAACCATCCGGCGGCCGCCATCGCCCGGGCGACGACCAGCGGCACGCTGATCGAATTGCCCGGCCTGTCGATGGCGCGCGCCGCGCGCGCGATCCTGAGCGTCCTTCCCCTCGACGATT
The DNA here is from genome assembly GCA_044356395.1 of Tagaea sp. Taxonomy (GTDB): domain Bacteria; phylum Pseudomonadota; class Alphaproteobacteria; order CACIAM-22H2; family CACIAM-22H2; genus Tagaea. Next base: position 9,076 of record JBIKWI010000146.1, read on the forward strand.
TCACGACCGACCCGGTGCGCCGCATGCAGGTGGTCGGCGACCCGACAGCAGTGCCGGATGTGCA
>JBIKWI010000019.1:0-30913 GCA_044356395.1 Tagaea sp.
GTCCGCACGACGGAAAGGAGCGGCGATCCGAGAGGCACCTCGAGCACCTTCGCCACTGCCGGTTCGGCAAGAACGGCGGAGACGGTCTGATCGGCGGATCCGATCAAGCAGCCGGCTTTCTCGAGCAGTGCAAGCAACGGCTTGCGCGCAAGATCACGTGCCGTGTATCCGCGGCCGATCGCGGCAGGCACGAAGCTCGTCGAATAGGATAGAGGCAAGCCGTTGTAGCGGCGTACCCGCACGGCGCGCTGCACCTGATCGCCATTTCCAAGCTTGAGAGCGGCGCGTACGGCTGAAGACGCGGCGACATATTCAAATTCGAGGATGTCGACCTTGGTTTCCAGTCCGACCATGAGCAGGTTTTCGATCAGGCCGTTGATGTTCGCCTCGACCGGCTCCGACGCCACTTTGCCGACCACAGACGTACCCCGGCCACGACGCCGCACGACGAGTCCATCGGCTGCCAGTTCATCGAGAGCGCGCTTGGCCGTAATTCGGCTGACCGAGTATTCAGCCGATATTTCAACCTCCGTCGGCAATCGCGACCTCGCTTCAAAAGCACCCGCGCGGATCTGCTCCCGCAGAATCAGGTAGATCTGATGGTAAAGCGGCGTCGGCAATTCGGAATCGACGCCGGCGACGGGAGAAATCGCATTGCTGCCAGGACGAGTGCGGGGAAATCCAGCCATCAGGAAGTTTGTTAGCATGAAGTGATTTCGTAATGCTATAATGTTATAGCATTCGAAAACGACTGTTTCGAACCTGCGACAACCTCCCGACAGCCCCCGTGCGATGCGGGGATTTCTACTCCGGCACGCTGCTCATATCCCGAGGCACGATCTCGACCGGCTTTGCGAACCATGCCGCGGGTGGGATGCTGTGTTCAAGTTGGCCGGTTAAAGTCCCTCAGCCTACAGCTGCGCCCAGCCGGACGACGTTCCGATCTAGATGTTTAGTGCCGGGTTTTGATGGTGAAGGCGGGCACTAATGGCGCAGAGCAGTATAGCCCGCTTTTGCTGCGCCTCCGGGCCATCGCCAAACGCCAATACGTGTCTGCAGATCCCAAGGCCGCTGGGTTCTTCAACCCCATCCCGCTGCATCCGCATTGGCGGGAGATCGCCCTAAGCGACTGTCACCCCAAGCCGCTGATCCATTCGCGGCCGGGCACCGCATCGAACAGGCTGCGCGTATACGGGTGCACGGGCGAGGCGAAGATTGCAGCCGTTGCACCCTGCTCCACGATCTCGCCGCGCTGCATTATGGCGATCTCCTCGCACACGGTCGCCGCGACGCGCAGATCGTGCGTGATGAACAGCATCGACAATCCGAACGACTTGCGCAGATCGTTGAGCAGTTCCAGAACCTGCTTCTGGACCGAGACGTCGAGTGCCGACACCGGCTCGTCCGCCACGATCATTTTCGGCTTCACCGCCAGTGCGCGCGCGATGCCGATGCGCTGGCGCTGCCCGCCGGAGAATTCGTGCGGGTAGCGATCGACGGCTTCAGGTTTTAGGCCGACAAGTCGCAGCAGCTCGCGCGCCTCCGCAATTGCCTGCTCGCGGGAGACGCCGTTGAGCATCGGCCCAAGAGCAACGATATCACCCACCCGCTGACGCGGATTCAGCGACGCATAGGGATCTTGGAAGACCATCTGGATGTGCTTGCGATACGGGCGCAGTTCCGAGCGCGAGCGGCCACTGATGCGCTCGCCGTCGAGTTCGATCGTGCCGCTGTCCACACTTTCGAGTCCGATGATGCAGCGCGCAAGCGTCGTCTTGCCGGAACCGGATTCGCCCACCAAGGCGAGCGAACTGCCGCGTTTGAGCTCGAGCGATACCTTTCTCGCGGCCTTCACTTCGCGGACCGCGCTACCGAAGAAACCTGACGCGATCCGGTACGTCTTCTCGATGTCAGTCACGCGCAGAAGAATGTTCGGGTCCGCGTCTGCCGCGCGCCGACGGGGCTTGAGGCCGGGTACCGCGGCGATCAGCGCTTTCGTGTAGTCCGCCTGAGGAGCGCCGAGCACTTCGGCGGCAGGACCCTGCTCGACAATCTCGCCGTGACGCATCACCGCCACGCGATCCGCGATCTCGGCGACGACCCCGAAATCGTGGGTGATGAACAGCACCGCCGTGCCGTGCGCGCGCTGCAGTTCCTTGATCAGATGCAGAATCTGCGCCTGCGTCGTCACGTCCAGCGCAGTCGTGGGTTCGTCCGCGATGATGAGGCCCGGCTCGAGCGCCAGCGCCATCGCGATGACGATCCGCTGGCGTTGCCCGCCGGAAAGCTGGTGCGGATAGCTCGCGACCATGCGTTCCGGGTCGGGCAGATGGACGTCGCGGATGAGTTCGAGCACGCGTTCGCGCCGTCGTGCCGGCGGAAGATCCGTGTGGATCTCCAGGATCTCGTCGATCTGTCGGCCGACCGGCATCAGCGGGTTAAGCGCCGTCATCGGCTCCTGGAAGATCATCGCGATCCTGCAGCCGCGCACGGCGCGCATCTCGTCTTCCGAAAGGTCGAACAGATTGCGCCCTTCGAACAGGATCTGGCCGCCGACTGCGCGCACATGCGGTGCGGGAAGAAGGCCGAGGATGGCCTTTCCCATCATCGATTTGCCTGAGCCGGACTCGCCGACGATGCAGAGAATCTCGCCCTGGCGGATGTCGAGGGACACGCCTGAGACCGCGAGTTTTCGGTCCGACCACGCCGGCAGTCCGACGCTCAAGTCCCGGATCGAGATGGCAACTTCGCTCATAGATCGGCAAGCCTCGGGTTGAGCGCGTCGTTGAGTCCCTCGCCGATAAGATTGATCGCCAGCACTGTCAGCAGAATCGCGACCCCAGGCACGGTGACAAGCCACCAAGCTTCGCGCATGAACGAGCGCCCGGCGCCGATCATGAAACCCCAACTCATCAGGTTCGGCGCGCCCAGGCCAAGAAACGACAGAGCGCTTTCGACGAGAATGGCGGTCGCTACCAGCAGCGAGCCCGTGACGATCAACGGCGAAAGCGTGTTGGGAAGTATCTGTTTGAGCAGGATCGCGGCATCGCCCTGCCCTGCCACGACCGCCGCCTGGACGAACTCCCGTGACTTTACGGTCAGCACTTCGCCGCGAACCACGCGCGCGATGGGCGGCCAACTGACCGTCGCGATCGCGATCACGACGTTCGTCGCCGAGGGCGAAAGGACCGCGATCAGCACGATCGCGAATAGAAACGACGGAATGGTCTGGAAAAACTCGGTCAGACGCATCAGCGCGTCGTCGATCGTGCGGCCATAATAGCCGGCCACCGCGCCGATGAATGTGCCGAACGCGACGGCTGCGAGCGTGGCGAGCACGGCGATCAGCAGCGTCGCGCGCGTACCGTGCAGAAGGCCTGCAAGCACGTCGCGCCCGAGGCTGTCGGTCCCAAGCAGGAACGCAGCACTCGGGGTCGACATCGGCTGGCCGACGATCGCGAACGGATCCGTCGGCGACAGCAGATCGGCCGCAAGCGCCACGACAAGCAGCAAGGCCAGCCAGATGAGTCCGAGATAGACGCGCGGATTGCCGAGAAAGCGTTGCCAGAAGGTCTTCATTGCGCTCACCCGATCCGGATGCGCGGGTCGAGGAAGACGTATACGACATCGACGATCAGATTGACGACGACGACCAGAACCGCCGACATGAAGAAGATGCCGAGCAGCAGATTGTAGTCGCGCGCGAACAGCGACTGGTAGGCGAGCTGCCCCAGACCGGGCCATGCGAAAATGGACTCGACAACGACCGAGCCGCCTATCAAGCCGCCGGTCTGTACGCCCGCCATCGTGACGACCGGCAGCAGCGCGTTTCGGAACACGTGCCGCGTCGTGATCCTGGCCTCCGTCTGTCCCTTTGCGCGCGCCGTGACGACGTAGTCGAGGCCGCGCTGCTCGAGCATCGAGGCGCGCATCAGCCGCGCGTAGAGCGCCAGATAGAATAGCGACAGGGTCAGTGTCGGCAAGACGAGGTGATGGGCGACATCCACGACCCGCGCCCAACCTTCGTGGAAGGCGACCACGTCTTCCATCCCCGAGGTCGGAAACCAGTCAAGCCAGATCGAAAAGACGAGGATCAGCATCAGGCCGACCCAGAAGAGCGGTGTGGCGTAGACGATGATCGCGGCGACCGAGATCGCGTTGTCTTTCCAGGTGCGGACCCAAAGTGCGGCGAGCAGCCCCATGAGTATGCCGAACCCGAGCGACAGCACGAGCGTGCACACCATCAGCAGCAGGGTCGGCCAAAGCCGCTGGAGGAGCAATTCCAGCACCGGTGCGCTCTGGCGGAAGGAATAGCCGAGGTCGAGGACAACCAGGTTTCGCAGATAGTTGAAGAGCTGGACGTAGATCGGCTGGTCGTGCCCGAAGCGCGCGCGAAGCTGGTCGATATACTCCTTCGGCGCCCCGCCTGCCTCGCCCGCCAGCACAGTCGCGAGATCGCCTGGCGCCAGCTGAAGCAGCAGGAAATTGACGATCACGACGCCGAGCACGACGGGAACGGTCTGGACAAGCCGCCTGACGATATACCCGCCCAACGAACCCGATTTCATGCTGCAGGTCTCTCCGTTCGGAGTTCCGGCGGAGGGCTATGCGGCCCCGCGCGCGCGGGGCCGCAACTCTCCTATTCGCGCCAGGCTCGGTCGAAGTTCGTGAAGATGTTGAGCGGGCTCACGATGACGTCGCGGAAGCGCTTGTCGATGACGGTCGGGAACTTGACCTCCAGCACCCAGGCGATCGGCGTCGCATCGGCTACGATCTTCTGGACCTCGGCGTATTGCGCCGAGCGCTTCGCAGCGTCGGTCTCGATCGTGGCCATGTCCATCAGCTCGTCCGCACGCGGATCGCCCCAGCGCGCCCCGTTCACGAAGACCGTTCCCTGGCGGATGAACCGCGAGTGGACGGCCCGGTGCACGCCGAGCACGGGATCGGCGAGATTGAACAGCCAATTCGAGGTCATGTCGAAGTCGTAGTCAGTATAGGTCCGCTTGAGCCACGTCGCGACGTCTTCGTAGCGCGTCGACGCCTTGATACCGATCCGCGCGAGCGCCTGTTGCGTGTACTCGCCGAACCGACGCCATTCCTCGCCGTAGGGCGTGATGTCGTGCACGATCTCGAAGCGCGTGCCGTCGGCCTTGCGCGGGAAGCCCGCCTCGTCGAGCAGCCGGTTCGCCCGCTCGACCCCGTCGGGCACGTTGTAGTTCGCGACGTTGGCGCTGTAGAGCCCCGTCGGCGCGAAGTTCGAGCTGATCGGGCCGGTCGCCGGCTGGCCGAAGCCGAACCAGATGTTCTCTATGACGAATTTCCGGTCGATCGCGTAGGAGATCGCCTGCCGGACTTTCGGATTGTCGAAGGGCGGCTTGCGGGTGTTGAACATCAGCTCGACCACCGGCGAAAGCATTTCGGAGCCGCGCGTTTCGATCTGGATATTCGGCTGCCGCTCGAGCCGCTTGACGTCGTTGTAGGGCACTGCACCGAGGCCAGCGACGTGCGCATCGCCCTTTTCGAGCGCCGCGGCGCGCGTGGCGTTGTCGCCGATGAAGCGCACGACGACCCGATCGAGATACGGCAAGCCCGGTTTCCAATAGTCGGCGTTGCGATCGAGGCGGACGAACTCGCCCCTCCGCCACTCGACGAATTTGAACGGCCCCGTTCCGATCGGATTGTTGGCATTCTGATGGGTCCGGATGTCGCCCTGCTCGAAGACATGCTTGGGCAGCATCGGGGATTCGTAGCCGGACAGCGCCGACATGATGTAGGGCGCGGGTTTGGCGAGGCGGAACACCGCCGTCATCGGATCGGGCGTCTCGACGGCAGTCACCTCGGCGAAGGTATTGATGCCGCGCGGGTGCACCTTTTTGAGCACTTCCATCACGGAGAACTGGACGTCCGCGCTGGTGAACGGCCGGCCGTCGTGGAACTTCACGCCCGGACGCAGACGGAAGGTCATCGTCTTGCCGTCGTCGGCGATAGTCCAGGACTGCGCCAGAGCCGGAACCGGCTTCAGGCTGAAGTCGTACTCGAGAAGCCCGTCGTAGATCTTGGCGGCGACCTGCCCCACCGGTGAGGCGGTAGAGATATAGGAGCCCAGCGTCGGCGGTTCGGGCTGGGTGATCTGCACCAGCGTGCCGCCGCGCTTTTGCGCCGCGGCCGGATCGGCGGCGAGGATCGCCCCCGCAAAACCCAAGCCGACCGCAAGGACGGCAGTGGCAAAACGTCCGACAAAGCGCATCGCACATCTCCTTCTGGGGCCATAAGCCTGTTCGCACGCCCCTCGAAGGAGGCTTGCAAAAACCATAGCGGCTGGTGCTGCATTGCAGCCATTGCTCATTTTCGATACGTTATGCACATTCTGCATCGGGTCGTCGCGGCGCGAGGAAACGCATGGAAGTCGAGTGGCTAGAGGATTTCGTCAGCCTCGCGGCGACGGGCAATTTTTCGCGCTCGGCCGACGACCGCAACATCAGCCAATCGGCATTCAGTCGGCGCATCCGCGCGCTGGAACACTGGCTCGGCACCGATCTGATCGACCGGTCGCGCTTTCCGACGACGCTGACGCCCGCCGGGCACGCCTTCTACCAGACGTCACTCGAGGTCGTGCGCATGCTGCACCGCGAGCGCGCGGAACTTCGCGGCATGATGCAGCGCGACGAACGCACGATCACGATCAGCGCGACCCATACGCTGGCCATCCACTTCGCGCCGAAATGGCTGCAAGCGTTACGACGGCTCGAGGATGGGGAAATCAATGTCAAAATGGTTGCGGCCGATCTGCACGAATGCGGCCAAGCCTTGATGGAGGGCGCCTGCGATCTCGTCCTCGCCTACGACGCAAAATCGATTCCGTCGGTTTTCGGCATCGCGAAATTCGAGACCGTGACCATCGGGGCGGACGTCATTGTACCGGTTTCGGCACCCGGCAAGCGCGGGCGCCCGCTGCATGCCATCCGGGGTACTGGCGTCGAACCCTTTGCGCTGCTGGCCTATGCGGGCAATTCGTATCTTGGGCGGCTCGTCGGCTCGGCACTGGACGCCTGGAATCTGAACGGTCGCGCGCGTCGATCCTACGAGAGCGCGCTCGTGGAGGCGCTCAAAGGCATGGCGCTGGCGGGGCAAGGCATTGCCTGGCTGCCGCGCGCCGCGATCGAAGCCGACTTGGCCGCAGGCCGTCTGGTCGCCTGCGACGACACGCACAGATACGACCTGGACATCGAAGTTCGGGCCTATCGCCGATCAGCGCGCGAGCGTTCGATCGTCGAGCATATTTGGCGCGGCTTGGCTGCGTCGCCTAAAGATCATGCAAATTCCGCATAAGCATTGTGCAAACGGAATTTCAAACCGGCACCGCCCGCAGCTAACGTTACAGCCCGGTCGATCTCATCAAGGCGGTTCCAGATGCTTCTTTCCCGATTTGCCCGTGTCAGTCTTTCCCACGCGCCGACGCCGCTGGAACCACTCGATCGGCTGCGCGCGGCAATCGGCGGTCCGCGACTTTGGATCAAGCGCGACGACTGCACCGGCCTCGCCCAAGGCGGAAACAAAGCGCGCAAGCTCGAATTTCTCGTGGCGGACGCGTTGGCCCAAGGCTGCGATACGTTGATCACGCCGGGTGCCGTCCAATCCAACCATGTGCGCATGACCGCCGCCGCTGCGGCACGTTTCGGGCTCAAGGCGCATGCAGTTCTCGAACGCCGTGTCCCCGCGACGGACGCGGACTACGAGGAAAACGGCAACGTCCTGCTCGACGAATTGTTCGGCTGCCCGCGGACCTATGTGCCGAGCGGCGCAGACGTCGCCGCCGCCTGCGCCGACGTCGCCAAGGACCTCGCCGCCAAAGGTGCGAAGCCTTACATCATCCCGGGCGGCGGCTCCAACCCTGTCGGCGCACTCGGCTACGTCGCTTGCGCAATTGAACTCGTCGAGCAAGCCAAAGCGAACGGCATCGCGATCTCGCGCGTCGTGCACGGCACGGGAAGCTCGGGTACGCAAGCCGGACTCGTCGTGGGCTTTGCCGCTCTGCGCAGCCCAGTCGAAGTTTTCGGCATATCCGTGCGCCAACCGCGCAAGAAGCAGGAGGAGGTCGTCTTCGATCTCGCCTGCCGCACGGCCGAGCATCTCGGCCACGCCGGCAGCGTCGAACGCGGGCGGGTGTTCGCGGACGACGGCTATGTCGGCCCCGGCTACGGCTTGCCTACCCAAGGCATGATCGAAGCCGTGACGCTGCTCGCGCGCACCGAAGGGCTCCTGCTAGATCCGGTCTACAGCGGCAAAGCGATGGCCGGCATGATCGACCATATCCGCAAAGGAACGTTCGGCGCAGACGAGAACATCGTGTTCCTGCACACGGGCGGTGCGACCTCGCTGTTCGGATACAAGGCGCTGTTCCTGCAACGAGCCGCATGAGGCGGCATTGACCCTCGGGCCCTCCATTGGCGAACTCGCGCAGCGCTGCGCGCGCGGACAATCTTCGAGCCGCGCGCTCGTCCGGAGTTCGCTCGACGCAATCGAGCTGCACAACGGGAAGCTGCACGCCTTTGTCGAGGTTTTCGCCGAAGCTGCGATGCGGCGCGCCGAGGAACTCGACCGGCACGCGGCTGAAACCGATACGGTCGGTCCGCTGCACGGCGTGCCCATTGCCGTCAAGGATCTCGCCGATCTCGAAGGGCGCGCGCCCGGCTTCGGGTCGAAATGCTACGCCGCCAAAGTCCCGACACGAACCGCACCGGCGATCCAACGCTTGATCGACGCGGGTGCAGTCATCGTCGGCGTGACGCATATGGTCGAGTTCGCACTCGGCGGCTGGGGCACCAACGAAGCGATGGGCACGCCGTGGAACCCGGTCGATCCCCATGTGCATCGTGCGCCCGGCGGATCGAGCAGCGGTTCGGCTGTGGCAGTCGCCGCAGGGCTCGTTCCCGCCGCGATCGGCTCTGACACTGGCGGCTCGATCCGCATTCCGGCCTCGCTGTGCGGCATCGTCGGCTTCAAGCCCACCTTCGGGCGCATCCCGCTCGACGGCATCGCCGCGTTGGGCCCGACCTTCGACACACTCGGCCCGATTACACGCAACGTGGCGGATGCTCGCTTGCTCTATCGCGTCATGGCGGAACTCGATGTCGTCGAACGCCAGGCCCGCCGTCCACTGCGCGTGGGCACGCCCGAACCCGACCAGCTCGAACCTTGCGATCCCGATATTCTCGCAAATTACCGCCGATCGCTCGACCGCGTGCGCGCGATGGGCCACACTCTGGTGCCGATGGCGTTTCCCGAAGCTCTGACCGAGTACCAGGCCCTGTGCGGGAGCATTGTGGCGCATGAGGCCTATCGCCAGCATCGCGCAGTCGCCGAGGACCCGGCAACGCCGCTCGATCCGCATGTGCGTCAACGCGTTCTATTCGGCCGCGACATCGACACTAAGCGATATGCCGAACTTCAGGCGCAGCGGCGCACTTCCGTTGCGGACTTCAAGACCGTGTTTGCTAACGTTGACGCAATCGCGCTTCCGGGAACGCCACTGCCCGCCATTCCCGTTGCGGAGGTCGACGAAACGACGATTCCGATGTCGCGCTATACCCGCGCTGCAAACGTACTGGGCCTGTGCGCGATCAGCCTGCCCAACGGATCGACCGCAGCAGGCCTGCCGTCGGGACTCCAGCTGGTCATGATCGGCGACGGCGACGCTGCCTTGCTCGACTTCGCTGAGGATATTGCCGCGACTGTCGCAGCCGCATGAACGCGCGACAGGCTTGATTCCAATGGAGACATCAGGCAGCGCGCGTATCGCTTGAAAGACGCGGAACCTGCCGATCGGTCTCCCGGCGGCGGGATTCCTTGATGATCGGAGCGACGGGGTTCGGCCCCGAGCCCCCTGTTACCCAGACTTCTGTTTATTCAATGATTCAATGGCAGTTTCCATAATTTCCGGCACGTAAGGGAAACATGCAGAAATCAAGGATAACGAACAAGGGTTAGAACCTAGGCTAGTCCCTTCCCTGTCGAGCGAGCACCAAGGGATCACCGTTCCTGTAGTCGACTGCCAGTTCGAGAGCGACTCTTATGCAGGCGTCCACTTGACCTAGGGCGTGCAAGTCGCAATGGTTCGAGCCCGGTCTGGCCCCACCCGAATCCGGTCGCAGCGATCACACCGGATCCCAGGAAAACACGTCGGCCGACTTGTCGAGCGCGTAGAACGACGCCCGCAACGCCGGAAGCGCATGTGTCGCGATGGTGGACGGTGTCCAGCCTTCCTCTCGCTGCAGCGAGCGAAGGGGCCGAGACTGGCTCATCACGAAAAGTTCGTTCTTGCGTACCGCGAAGACCTGACCGGTGACGCCGCGCGCGAGTTCGCTAAGGAGGAAAACGACCATCGGCGCGATCTTTTCCGACCCCATGCTCCGCAGCCGCTCGACCCGCTGCTTCTGCACGTCGGTATCGGTCGGGATGCTGCCGATCATGCGGCTCCAGGCGAAGGGCGACACGCAGTTCGACCGGACGCCGAAGCGATCCATGTCGAGCGCGATCGACTTCGAGAGACCGACGATGCCCATCTTGGCGGCGGCATAGTTCGCCTGACCGACATTTCCGACGAGTCCGCTCATCGACGTGAAGTGGACGTAGCTGCCGGAACCTTGCGCCCTGAAATGGCCAGCCGCGGCTTTCGCGACGTTGAAGGATCCCATCAGATGGACGTCGATCACGGCCTTCCAGTCTTCCCAGCCCATTTTGTGGAAGATCTGGTCGCGCAGGATGCCTGCATTGTTGACCACGCCGTCGATACGCCCGAAGGCGCTTACCGCCGTTTCGACGATGCGCGCCGCGGACGCCGGCTCGACGACGCTATCCGTGTTCGCGATTGCGGTCCCGCCTGCCGTACGAATCTCATCGACGACGGATTGTGCCGGTCCGGCATCGCCGCCCTCGCCCCCGACGGACGCACCCACGTCGTTGACGACGACGCTTGCACCTTCCGCAGCCGCAAGCAGCGCGATTTCGCGGCCGATTCCGCGACCGGCCCCCGTCACGACGACGGATTTCCCCTCGAGACAGCGCGTCGATGTCATGTCTTTCTCCCTTGAGTTCAGGCGGCTCGTTCAGGCTATGGCAAGACGCGCCACGACGTCGGCGTAGATCTCGGAAAGCGGCCTGCGCATCGATTCCGGCGACATCGGACCGAGAATCTCCCCCAGACGGCGCTCGACGAGCTTGCGCACGTGGCCCGCACGCCGTGCGGCACGGCGTTGCTCCGCATTCGGCGCATTCTCCTGCCAGTGCGCGTGGGCGTCGATCGCGGCGGACAAGTCGGCGACACCGCTTCCCGTCGTCGCCGACACTGCGACGACGGGCGGCGTCCAACCGCCGCGCGCGGGCCCGGCAAGTTTCGTCACGCTTCGCAGTTCCGCCGCCAGCCGGTCCGATCCGGCGAGATCGGATTTGTTCACGGCGAAGATGTCGGCAGCCTCGATGATGCCGCTCTTCATCATCTGGATCTGGTCGCCCGCTCCCGGCAACAGGACGAGGACGGTCGTGTCGACGAAATGCCTGACTTCGTACTCCGCCTGCCCGACGCCAACCGTCTCGACGAAGACGTCGGCGAAGCCCTCCGCATCGAACACGTCGAGGAGGTCCGGCAGATTGTCGGCGAGTCCGCCCGTCGCCGAACGGCTCGCGACCGAACGGATATAGATCCGCGCCTCGTCGGCCAACGCTTCCATCCGGATGCGGTCGCCCAGAATGGCGCCTCCGCTCACCGGACTCGTCGGATCGATCGCGAGAATGCCGATCGTGCCCGGCCGCCCCAGCCGTTCGCGTGCGAGAACGCCGGTAAGGGTGCTCTTGCCGGCGCCCGGCGGACCCGTCATCGCGATCCGATGCGCGACACTGCCTTCGGCAATCTCCCGCGACAGGGCTTGCGCGACGCTCTGGTTTGCGGCCGAAGAAAGCCGCCGCGCAAGCGCACGCCGCTTGATCGACACGTCGGTCATGCCGGGGATCGCGTCCGGACAGGTCCGCCGTGTTCGCCGAGCAGCGGCGGCGCCTGATATCGGGTCTCGCAACCGTCGAGCTTGATGGGATTCCCGACAGCCCGGATCGGCCCGTCGGGCGTGGGGATCTCGACGACCATTCGCCGCACCTGCGCCTGCTCGCTAGCCAGCGCGTCCTCGAGGCTTTGGATGCCCGACGCGACGATCCCCAGAGGCACGAAGCGCTGGACCCATTCCGCAGCAGGCCGTGCGACGAGGACCCCGGCGACCGCCTCGATCACGGCATCCCGGTTGAGCCTGCGCGCTTCCATGGTCGCGAACCGCAGGTCGACGATCCATTCCGGCCGCCCGACCTCACGGCAGAAACGGGCCCAGAACTCGTCATGGGTGACGAAGAGGACAAGCCAGCCATCCGCGGTCGGAAATACCTGCGCGGGCACGATGAACGGATGCGCGGACGACGCGAAACGTCGCGCGCGCTCCCCCGCATTGAGCCAGGCGCTGGCAAGATAGTTCATCTGGGAAAGCATGACGTCGTACATCGCGACGTCGACCTGCCCGCCCCGGCCTTCGACGATCTTGGCGACGAGACCGAGCGCGGCCATTATCCCCGCAGAGTTGTCGACGGCCGAATAGCCGGCCTTGGTCGGCGGATCGTCCGGAGCGCCGGTCATCGTCATCATCCCGGTCATCGCCTGGATGACGTAGTCGTATGCCGGACGGTCCGAGTACGGGCTTTCCATTCCGAACCCTGTCAGCGCGACGCAGACCAGTCGCGGGTTGACGCTCGCGAGCGCGGCGTAGGTGAGGCCGAGTTTGCGGATGACCGCCGGCCGCATGTTGGAGATGACGGCATGCGAGTCGCGGGCGAGTTCATGCAGCGCCGCCGTTCCGGCAGCGGAGGCGAGATCGAGCACGACGCTGCGCTTGTTGCGGTTGAGGCTCGCGAAATAGGTGTTGTGCGGTCCGACCGAATGGCCGCCGAGCCGGCGCGCGATATCGCCTTCGGCAGGCTCGATCTTGGTAACCTCGGCGCCCAGATCGGCAAGCAGAAGGCCGCAATACGGCCCGGCGAGCATGTGCCCGGCCTCGAGAACCTTGATGCCCGCGAGCGGGCCGCTCACGCGAGCGCTTCCGCCAGCGACGCGACGACCTCGGGAAGCGGCATCTCGCTCGTGAAGATGCGTCGCGCGCCGAGATCGAACAGTGCCTGCTGATCCGCCTTGGGGATGGTCCCGCCGACGAACACGGGTATGTCACCGCCTCCGAGGCGGCGCAGCGCGTCGAGGGTCTGGCCCAGCAACTCGTGATGGCTGCCCGACAGCACGCTGAGGCCGACCGCGTCGACGTCTTCATCGACGGCGATCCGAGCGATGAAATCCGGGGCCTTTCGAAGTCCCGTGTAGATCACCTCGGCACCCGCATCTCGCAAGGCGAGCGCCACGATCTTGGCGCCGATGTCGTGGCCGTCGAGACCCGGTTTCGCGACCAGGATGCGTTTGCCGGCCAGCGGCCGGCCGAGAGGTTCTGTCATAGGCCGATCGGCTCCTGGAATTCGCCCCAGCACCGCTTGAGGACGGCCGTCATCTCGCCGACGGTCGCGTAGGCGTGACAGCAATCGACGAGGAAGGGCATGACATTGACGGAATCGTCGCGGGCGGCGGCCTCGAGACGGGCAAGCGTCGTCGCGACGGCCCCGGCATCCCGACGGCGGCGCACGGCTTCGAACCGATCGACGACGCGCTCGGCCGTGCGCGGATCGAGGGTGAAGACTTCGCCGCTCGTCTCGCCATCGGCGGGTTTGCGAAAGGCGTTCTGTCCGACGACGATCGTGCGCCTGTCGTCGACCTTCTGCTTGCGCTCGAGGGCGCGCTCGGCAAGCCGGGCCTGAAGCCACCCGTCCTCGATCGCCTTCACCACACCGCCATAGGCGTCGATCGCCGCCATGACGCGGACCATTTCGGCCTCCATCTGGTCGGTCAGATGCTCGACAAGATGGCTGCCGCCGAGCGGGTCGACGGAATTGGAGATGCCGCTTTCGTAGGCGATGACCTGCTGGGTCCGCAGCGCCAGCTCGGCCGAGAACTCGGTCGGAATCTGCGTCGCTTCGTCGTAGGCAGCCGTGAAAATGGACTGGGCACCGCCCATGACGGCGGCCATCGTCTCCACGGCGACCCGAACGACATTGTTGAAAGGCTGTGCGGCGGTGAGCGACGAGCCGCCGCACACGACGCCAAAGCGAAAGTGGAGCGCCTTGGGATCGGTAACTCCATACCGGTCACGCAGGAGCTTCGCCCAGAGGCGGCGCGCCGCGCGGAACTTGCAGACCTCCTCGAAGAAGTCCATGTGGACGTAGAAAAAGAAGCTGAGACGCTTCGCGAATTTCGAGATATCGCCGCCACGCGCCATCAGCTCGTCGACATAGGCGAGGCCGTTGGCAAGCGTGTACGCGATCTCCTCGACCGCCGTCGCGCCGGCGTCGCGCACATGGGCACCGGCGATCGAGATCGGATTGAACCGCGGGGCGACTTCGTTCGCGTAGAGGATCGAATTGGCGATCAGGCGCATCGACGGGCGCACCGGGAAAATCCACGTCCCGCGCGCGACGTATTCCTTGAGGATGTCGTTCTGGATCGTGCCGGTCAGCTTCGCGCGCGGCACACCCTGCTTGTCGGCGCAGGCGACGTACATCGCAAGCACGATCGCAGCGGTGCCGTTGATCGTGAACGACGTCGATACGCGCCCCAGATCGATCCCGTCGAACAGCACCTCCATCTCGGCGAGGGTCGACAGCGACACGCCCACCTTGCCGATCTCCGGGCGTGCGATGGGGTCGACGGGGTCGTAGCCGCACTGCGTGGGAAGATCGAGCGCGACGGAGAGACCCGTCTGGCCCTGGTCGAGCAGGAAGCGGTAGCGGCGGTTCGATTCCTCCGCTGTCGAGAAGCCCGCGTACTGACGCATCGTCCACAGCCGGCCGCGGAAGCCGTCCGGAAAGATGCCGCGCGTGAACGGGAACTCGCCGGGCATCTCATCAGCCGATGAATCATGCGAAGCGGCGGTCGCCACGACCGGCACGTCGATGCCGGACGGCGTGGCGGGCATCGGCATCAATGCCTGGTCGAGATCGGCGGCGTTCGGATCGGATGGCGCCGTCATGCGCGCTTCATCCTGTCGAGCGCGCGGTCGGCCGCGGCCCAGTGCTCGTCGCTTGTCCATGTCGGCACGAAGTGGGCACTTTCGCTGTGCGCCCGCTCGTCCGGGCTCATTCCGGACCTGCGGGCGACGCACAGCGCCTTGAAGGCACGCATGACGAGCGGCCGCTGCGCCGCATAGGGTGCGACGAAGCCCGAAACGAACGCGTCGAAACTTTCGTCGGCCGCCGCCCGCGCGCTGAACAAGCCCCAGGCGACAGCTTCCGCGCCGTCGACGATCCGGGCCGTGCAGAGGAGCTCGAGCGCGCGCGCCACGCCGACCGCCCCGACAAGGTCGTTGCCCCCGCCCCATGCCGTCGCGATATTGAGTTTCGATTGCAGGAACCCGATCCGCGCACGGCTAGATGCGATGCGAAGATCGCAGGCCAGTGCCAGTTCCGCCCCGCCGCCCAGCGCATCGCCATTCAATGCCGCGATCACCGGCAGCGGGAAACGGCGGATCCGGTCGAGCGCCTGGTGCGCCGTTACGGAGAACGCCATCGCTTCGTCAGGGGTTCGCACGGTAGAAAGCTCGCGCAGATCGCCGCCAGCGGCGAAGCTACGGTCGCCGGCACCGGTCAGCACCGCGACCGCCACGGCCGGATCTGCCGCAAAACGCTCGAACACCGTCCCGAGTTCTGCGAGGATCGACCGGCTCAACGCATTGTGCTTTTCGGCGCGATCTATCGTAACTGTCAGGACGCCGCCGGAGATGCCTGCTTTGACGTGCGAATCCATGGGGGAGGCACCGGATCTGTGAGACGGGAACGTGGTCGGCCATATTTCGTAAATACGAAGTGTTATTCTAAATATCGAACAATCGAGAGTCAATCCGGCGCACACCCGAACGGCGTCCATGCTGGCACTTCCGATACCGGAAGGCTAGGAGCCCCGATGTTCCAAGATCTCGACTTATTCGAAATATCGTAATATTTTTCGAAAATAAGAATTTCGGAGGGAAAGGTCGATGAAACTCGCCACGTTTTCCGAGAGCAACGGCCACAGTCGGCTCGGCGCGGTTTCGGGCGACCGCATCGTCGACCTGGCGCTTGCCGACATGTCGCGAGCCTCGGGAAGCCGGTCGAGTGAACTGCCGACCGGCTGCTTCGCGGACATGATCGCTTTCCTGACCGCGGGCAACCCGGCTCTGGCGCGCGCACGGCAACTCCTTGAGATTTTCGCCTCGGCCGGAGCGACGGCCGATCCGGTCAAGGATCTGGCGACTGTCACGCTCCGATCGCCGGTCGAACGCCCCGAGAAAATCGTCGGAGTCGGTCTCAACTACCGAGATCATTGCCGGGAAATCGGGCGCGATATTCCGGCCGACATCCGGACGTTCGGAATGTTCGCGAATTCGCTGGTGGGAAACAGCGCGCCGGTCATCCTGCCGACAAGCAGCCAGGAAATGGACTGGGAGGCCGAACTTGTCGTCGTGATCGGGAAACCGGGCAAGTACATCCCTGTCGCAGACGCACTCGGCCATGTCGCGGGCTACACGATCGGCAACGACGTAAGCGCCCGCGACCATCAACGCGCGGACCCACAGGCGATGCGTGCGAAATCCGGCGACACGCATTCGCCGATCGGCCCTTGGCTCGTGACGGCGGATGAGATTCCCGATCCTGCCGGCCTCGAGATCGCGCTCAGCGTCAACGGCGTCGAGAAGCAGCGATCCAATACGGCCGAGATGGTCTTCTCCGTCGCCGAGATCGTCGCCTTCCTGAGCCGATATTTCACGCTAAAGCCGGGCGACCTGATCTTCACAGGCACGCCGGCAGGCGTGGGTATGGGCCGCAAGCCGCCCGAGTGGCTGCGTCCGGGAGACCGAATGGACGTCTCGATCGAACGGATCGGCACGCTGTCAAACCCATGCATCGGCGAGGCGCCGGCCAGCCAATGACGCTCGCCACTTTTTTCGATCCGGCCACCATCGCGATCATAGGGGCATCCAACGACCCGACGCGGATCGGCGGACGGCCGCTCGCGGCCCTCGCGCGACGTTGGGCAGGCGGCGCGCCCGGCCGGCAGCTGTTCGCCGTAAACCCTACCCGCGACCGGATCCAGGATCAGCCGGCCTACCGCGCACTCGCCGACATTCCAGCGTCCCCCGGACTGGCGATCATCGCCGTACCTGCTGCCGCCGTACTGGATGCCGTACGCGACTGCGTCGCCGCCAAGTGCCGCGCCGCCATCGTTTTCACCAGCGGCTTCGCGGAGTCAGGCGAGGCAGGCCGCTCGCTCCAGGACCGGATGGCCGGAATCGCCCGAGACGGCGGCCTGCGTATCCTCGGCCCGAACTGCCTCGGCGTGATGGTTCCCGGCAGCGGCATGTTCGCGACATTCTCCGAATCGGCGAATTTCGACGACCATCTTCCAGGTAGCGTCGCCGTCGCGAGCCAGAGTGGCGCGATCATGTCGCAGATGCTGATGCTCGCGCGCCGGCGCGGTGTCGGCCTGAGCGCGCTCGCTTCGACCGGAAACGAGTGCGACATCGATGTGGCGGAGTGCATCGAATACTTCGCCGGCGACCCGGCCACGCGCGTGATCGTCGCGTACATCGAAAGCTGCCGAGACGGCGGGCGGCTCGCCAGAGCCCTGCGCGCCGCTCGTGCCGCCGCCAAGCCGGTGGTCGTCCTCAAGGTCGGTCGTACCCTCGCCGGCAGTGCCGCGACACAGACCCACACAGGTGCCTTGGCGGGCGAGGATCGCATCTACGATGCGGTCTTCCGCCAGTTCGGCGCCTGGCGCGCCTCGAGCTTCGACGAGGCCATCGATGTCGCCTATGTGTGCGCCGAAGCTCCGGCGCCGGCGTCGAACCGTCTCGGCGTGGTCACGATATCCGGCGGCGCCGGCGCCTTGGTCGCAGACGACGCCAGCGAGCAGGGGCTCGATGTCGCACCGTTGTCGGCGGCTGCGGCGGAGCAATTGCAGGGCATGCTCCCCTACGCCACCGCACGTAACCCCCTCGACACGACGGCGCAGATTCTCAACGATCTTGCCTTGTGGACCCGCAGTCTTGGCGTGATGGCCGAGGCGGGATACGACGCCATCCTGATGTATCTCGCCTATTTCGGTCAGTCGCCCCGGATGTTCGGTCCGTTGCTCGACGCGATGGCGCCGCTCAACGGGCCGGGCCGCCCGCCGCTCGTGTTCTGCAGCATGTTCGACCCCGAGGCCGCCGCCGCTGCGCGCGCGGCGGGCTTTCTGGTCTTCGAGGACCCATCTCGCGCGGTGCGGGCGCTGGCCGGATGGGCGGCCATCCATCGAGCGATCCGCGAGGGTGCCAACGCCGCCGCCGAGGACGCGCCGGCAGTCGCGGCGCTCGACCTGCGCGGCAACGAAGCGGACATCAAGCGGGCACTTCGAACGCCGCATATCGCGGTGCCCGAAGAGCGTGTCGCAGCCGATGTCGCTGCGGCTGTGGGCCATGCGCGCAGCGTCGGTTTCCCCGTAGTGATGAAAGTCGTTTCGCCGGACATCGCGCACAAGACGGAAGTGGGCGGTGTCGTTCTCGGTGTTTCGAACGAAACGGAAGTCGCAAAAGCGTGGGCCGATATCCGCAGCTCGGTCGCGGCGAAGGCACCGGGCGCCCGGCTCGACGGGATTCTCGTCGCCCGCCAATACACCGGAGGGCTCGAGCTTCTGTTGGGAAGCCTGCGGGATCCGTCGTTCGGCACGATGATCCTTCTGGGCGCCGGCGGAATCCTGGCCGAAGCGATGGACGACGTCGCGATGCGTCGCGCGCCGCTGTTTGCAGCCGATGCCGAAGCCATGGTGGATTCCCTCCGCATCAGCCGGCTGCTGGGCGGAATCCGCGGCGGCCCGCCGCTCGACCGCGCGGCGCTATGCGCCGCCATCGTCGAGTTCGCCGCGATCGCCGCTTCGGCGGCCGGGGCCGCCTCGATCGAGATCAATCCGCTGCTGGTGCTGCCGGCGGGCCAGGGCTGCGTGGCGCTCGACGCGCTCGTCATACGCCAGGGCGGCCAAGGCGCGGGCTTCGAAAAGGAGACTTCGTGAGCGATACCCAGTCCGACGACGATCTGCGGATGATCCGGGAATCCGCGCGGACTTTCGCGCAGGACGAGATCGCCGCAGTGCGCGCGCGCGCGTTCCACGACGGTGACGGGCGGATAGATCGCGGCAGATGGAAGACGCTCGCCGAGCTGGGCTGGATCGGCCTCATGGTCCCTGAAAGCGCTGGCGGCGCCGGACTTGGCCTCCCGGCGCTTTCGGCCATCGCCGAGGAGCTGGGAGCGGCAATCCTGCCCGAGCCGCTCGTGTGCGCGGCGGCTTTTGCGACCGGCATCGTGCGTCGTGGCGACGGCGCCGCTTGTGCCGACCTGCTCGCCCGCATCTGTTCCGGCGATACCTTCGCCGCCATCGCATGGCAGGAATCGGCCGATGCGATATCTCCCTCCGGACTTGCCGCCGTCGTCGAGACCAAGGGCATGCGTCGGGCTCTGACCGGACGCAAACGCTTCGTCGCACACGCCGCGTCCGCGGACGGCTTCCTCGTCGCTGCCCGCAGCGAACACGGGATCGAGATTCACTGGCTGGTGGCGGACGCACCCGGAATCGCGATGCGGCTCGACCGAACGGCCGACGGCGGAAGTATCGGCGAGGTGACTTTCGGGGGCACGGCGGTGTCCGATGCCACCTGCATCGCCTCGGCCGTGACCGGCGAATCGGTCCTGCGCGATGCACTCGACGAAGCGGTCGTCGCCACATCCGCCGAACTCCTCGGCGTGATGCGCCGGACTCTCTCGATCACGCTCGACTATCTGCGCACCCGCCGGCAGTTCGGCCAGCCCATCGGCGCCTTCCAGGCCCTTCAGCATCGCGCCGTCGATCTCTACCTTCAGCAGGAACTGGGGGCGGCGTGCCTTGCCGCGACGCTCGGCGACTGGGACGTGCAGGCTTCAGTCGAGACGCGCGCCGCGAAGGCAAGCCGCGTCAAATCGCGGTGCAGCGATGCCGCCCTGGCGATCGGCCGCGAAGCGGTACAGATGCATGGTGCCATCGGTTTCACGCACGAATGCGATGTCGGCCTCTATCTCAAGCGCGCGGTCGTGCTGTCGGCACGCTACGGCAACGCCGCCGCCCATCGACGCCGGATCACGGCGACATGCATCTCGGGCGACGGAGACATCGGATGACAGGATCGACCGACTGGAACGCGATGGACGACGAGGCATTCCGCAGCCTCGTGCGCGCCTTTTTCGAGGCGAACTATCCGTCGGAGTTGCGCTACCCGATCCGTCGCCTTCACTGGCCCGAGATCCGGGATTGGTACGCGGTCCTCGCTCGACAGGGATGGGGCGCGCCCGCGTGGCCCACCCGATGGGGCGGCATGGGCCTTTCTCCTGAGAAGCTTCTGATCTTCATGGAAGAACAGGAAGCCTACGGAGTCGCCCGGACGCCCGACATGGGCATCACGCTGGTCGGCCCACTGCTCATCCAGGCGGGAACGGACGAGCAGCGCAGCCGCTATCTGCCGCACATCCTTTCCGGCATGAACATCTGGTGCCAGGGATATTCCGAACCGAATGCTGGCTCCGACCTCGCAAGCCTCCGCATGTCGGCGGTGTCGGACGGCAACGACTATGTCGTCAATGGGCAGAAGACGTGGACGACGCTCGCCCAGGACGCGACGCACATCTTCCTGCTCGTACGTACCGATCCGGCGGCGCGCAAACAGGAAGGCATCAGCTTTCTGCTTGTCGATATGACGACACCTGGCATTACGGTGCGCCCGATCCGCAACATCGCGGGTCATGAGGAGTTCTGTGAAGTCTTCTTCGACAACGTCCGGGTCCCCAAAGGCGATCTCGTCGGCGAGCCGAATCGCGGCTGGGGCGTCGCCAAGTCCCTACTGGGGTTCGAGCGGATTTTTCTGGGCAGTCCGAAGCAGTCCCAATTCGCTCTCGGGCAGCTTTCACGCCTTGCAAAGTCGAACGGTCTGTTTGCCGATCCGGTCTTCGCGGATCGATTTGCCCGGTTGCACATGGACGTCGCGGATCTTGCGAGCCTCTATACCAGGTTTGCCGACATCGTCCGATCCGGGCAACCTCTCGGCCCCGAGGTCTCGATCCTGAAGATCTTCGCGACCGAGACGTTCTCGCGCATTGCAGACCTCATGCTCGAGGCCGCCGGCAGTGCCGCACCGATCCGCTCGCCTTCCGAGTTCGGCGCCGGGCCCGACGAAGTCCTCAGCACGTTCTTCAACGCGCGGCCGGCGACGATCTATGGCGGCAGCAGCGAGATCCAGCGCAGCATCGTCGCGAAAAACGTCCTCGGCCTGGGTTGAGGCGGCGGCGCAGACGCGCCACACGCTTCAGGCCACCGAGGGGACGTTCACCGTTTCGTAGTCTGCCGGGAGGATAACCTCCATCAATTCGCAGTCGTCGGAATAGTCCAGCACCGTGTGACGCACGTTCTGCGGCAACATGAAGATCGTGCCCTTCTTGGCCACCAGCGTGCCTTGGCCATCGACCTCAAGCTTCATCCAGCCGCGGAGAATGTAGGCGTACTGAAGCTTCGTGACATGGAAGTGCCGCTTGCGGACCTCATCGGTGCAGGGCGGCACCATCCGGATGATATGTCCCTGCGCCATGCCGTTGGTCGCCTTCGCGAGGCCGAGGTCGCGATACATCGCATAGGGCCGGAGGCCGTCGTTCTTGAAATCGGCATCGCCTTTGCTGTGCTGGATCAGGAAGCGGTGCCGCTTGGTCGGCTCGATCGATTTCGCGACCTTCTTCCGAGCAACACGCTTCACCGGCTTGGATACCGAAGTCTTCCTTGCCGTCGGTTTGCGAGCTTTTGTCTTTGCCATCGCGCAGGTTCCCTTCCCTCTCGGAGCGACATGAACGTGTCATGCCAGTATTTCTCGATTTTGAAATATGATACGTATATACGAATAAGTGTCAACGCAGATTCTTCCGAGTTGTTCTAGAGCCGGACATGAAGGCGTCGCCCCGCATGCTCGACATCTTCAGAACCATCGCGAACGCCATGCGATGCGGTGCATCGTCTGAAACGTGTCGTTCGTCGTCTCGAAACCGCTCGTCCGGCCACGCATCAAGCCAGCCATCAGGATGTTTCGCGACGACCATAGCCGGCATCGCGGTCGCCGAAACGAAACATCAATAGCAGAGAGGCGGGGCGAGTGAGCATCCGAGGCAAAGCCGAGATCGTCGGCATCTACGAGCACCCAACCCGCAAGGCTGACGACAAGTCGCTGGCTCAGCTCCACGCCGAGGTCGCCCGCGGCGCACTCGCCGACGCAGGCCTCGCGAAGTCCGACATCGACGGCTACTTCTGCGCAGGCGATGCGCCCGGTCTCGGGCCGCTTTCGATGGTTGAGTATCTGGGTCTGCGCGTCCGCCACGTCGATTCGACCGACGTCGGCGGTTCTTCGCCGATCCTGCATGTCGCCCACGCGGCGGAGGCCATCGCAGCCGGAAAGTGCTCCGTCGCACTCGTGACCCTTGCCGGACGGCCGCGCGCAGACGGCATGGCCACCGGGACGGCACCGCGCGTCTATTCCGCTGCGGCGCCGGACGTGCCGTTCGAACTTCCCTTCGCGCCAACGGTCGTCGGCATGTACGCGATGTGCGCCATGCGGCACAGGCACCAGTTCGGCACGACCGCCGAGCAGTTGGCGTGGATCAAGGTGGCCGCCTCCCATCACGCACGGCACAACGCGAATGCGATGCTGCGGGATGTGGTGACGGTCGAGGAAGTCGTCAACTCGCCGATCATCGCCGATCCGCTGCATCGGCTCGATTGCTGCGTGATCAGCGACGGAGGCGGCGCCGTTATCGTCGCGGCACCGGAGGTGGCGCGCGACCTCAGGCGGCCGCGCGTGCGAGTACGCGGGGCCGGCGAAGCACCCAAGCATCTGTCGGGCGGAAGCTTCGACATCACGGTTTCCGGCGCGGCCTGGTCGGGGCCTGCCGCGTTCGCGGAAGCCGGCTTGGCGCCGGACGACATCGACTACGTCTCGGTCTACGACAGTTTCACGATCACCGTCCTCATCCAGCTGGAGGACCTCGGCTTCTGCGCGAAAGGTCAAGGCGGGCGGTTTGTCGCCGACGGAAACCTCATCTCGGGCACGGGCCGCCTGCCTTTCAATACGGACGGCGGCGGTCTATGCAACAACCACCCTTCAAACCGCGGGGGCATGACGAAGATCATCGAAGCGGTGCGCCAGTTGCGGGGCGAAGCCCATCCGGCCGTCCAGGTCGCTGATTGTGCGCTGGCGCTGGCCCATGGGACCGGGGGTTCTCTAGCCACGCGTCATGGCAGTGCCACCCTGATCCTCGAAAGGATTTGACGATGGCTGTTCTTTCACGGAAGCCCACCGCATCGCCGCAGATCTCGCCCGAGACGAAACCCTTTTGGGAGGCGGCCTCCGCCGGCAAGCTGCTCGTCAAGGACTGCGAGGACTGCCGGCGCATCCACTACTATCCGCGCACGATCTGTCCGCACTGTTTCGGCGAGAGGACCCGATGGCGGGAGAGCGCCGGGATTGGAATCATCTACAGCTTCACGGTAATGCGACGCGAAAAAGAGCCCTACGCGCTCGCCTATGTGACACTCGACGACGGTATCACGCTGATGACGAATATCATCGGCTGCGAACCTGACGCGATCTCCGTCGGCCAGCGTGTGCACGTTCGCTTTGTGGCGACCCCGGAAGGCCCGCCCGTCGCCATGTTCGAGCCGGTTCCGGCTTCCGAGACACGCCCATGATAGCCTTCGGAACGCCGTCCGAGATGGCCGCGAATGTCGGTCGCGACCTTGGCACCAGCGACTGGCTCGTCGTGGACCAGAGAACCATCGACGCATTTGCCGCCGCGACTGGCGATCGGCAATGGATCCATGTGGACGTCGTGCGCGCCGCGACAGAGTTGCCCGGGGGACGGACGATCGCGCACGGGTACCTACTGCTTTCTCTGCTGCCCGGCCTTGCTGCCGGAATCTGGCGCGTCGAGAAGCGGTCGCGCAGTCTCAATTACGGACTGAACAAACTGCGCTTCACGAACCCGGTTCCTGCCAACTCGCGTATCCGACTACGGCAGAAAATCGCCTCGGCCGAGGCGACTGGTGGCGGCTGGCGTTTCGTCATGGAGAACGTTCTCGAGGTCGAAGGCGAAGGCCGGCCTGCCCTTGTCGCCGAATCGATCTCCCTCATGTTCGAATGATTCGGGAGCGCCGGATGGACAAGGGCCGTCGACGCACCTTTCCTCCGCTTCCTGTCCTCGATGCCGACGGTTGCCTGCGGGCCATCATCCAGTTCGGCCTCGCATATGCGATCTAGACCCGCTCAACTCGAACGTTCGAAGGAGGATCGAGATGCCCGATGACAATCCCGCACCGTCCGTACCGCTCTACAACTGGGACACCATTCCGTCGTTCGACTACGGCGGGATAACGGTCCGGGGCTTCCGCGGCAGCAACGTCGCGATCGGCTACAGCCATCTCTACCCGGGGACCGAGATGAAACCGCCCCATACGCACGATATCGAGCAGATCTTCATGATACTGCAGGGGCGCGTGAAGCTCCACGTCGGCGACCAGATCCACGACTGCCGGCCTGGCTCAATCGTGCTGATCCCGCCGCATGTCGAGCACTGGGTCGAGCCCCCCTCAGCCGAGGACGGTGTCGCGATCAATCTCGATATCTTCTCGCCAATCCGCGAGGATTTCCTGAAGCTGACGGCGTATCAGACCGAACAGTTCGCCAGCTGACAAAAAAACACGGCGGGACGCACCAGGCGTCCCGCCGGTTCGGATGCGGCAGTGCGCAATCAGCGCTGGCCGCTCAGCTTGAGCGTTACCGCTTCGCGGACTCGATTGATCTGTGCGGCATGCTGGGCATTCTCGACGCGGCAAGGCTTGCCGCCCTTCGCGACCTGATCGGCCGCCATCTTGATGAACTTGTTCTCCTTGTCGAGAAGGCTCGGAAGCGGCTCGATCGGATCGATCACCTTCCAGCCTTCGGCTGCAAGCCACGCCGCGAAGAGGCGCGCAGTGTTGGGGTTCGGAGAGTTCTCAAGCACGTAGATGTAGTTTTCGGTCGAGATAACGTAGTCCGAGTACATCTTGAAATCGATGGGCTCCTTGTTGCGCGCGGCGTTCTCCGCAACCAGCGAGATCGTCATGCCGAACGGCACCTGGCCGGTCGTGATGAACTGGTTGACCGGCGGCGAGCCGCGCCCAAGGACCGGGCGGTTCGCGATCAGGCCGTCGGCGAGCTTGAGCGCCTTTTCCTCGCCCATGCAAAGCGACATGATGTCGAGCGGCACGAGGAAGAACGCGTTGGCGCCGATCTTCCCCTGCCACTTCGGGTTCGTCATCTCCTCGACATTGTTCGGAACCTCGGCGGCCTGGATCATGCGCGGGTTCCAGCCGATGCCGTTGTGGGCGACCATGTAGAGAAGGCCAAGGCCCCGAAACTCGGGCAACCCGTCGACCTCGGCGATCCCCGGGAATGTGGCTCCGAACGCGCCCCGCCAGTCGAATGGCTTGATGAGATTGGCATCGCGCGCCGTGATGATCTCGCCGATCGAACCGGCACCGATAATGTCGCCGGTCACCTTGCCGCCGGCTCGCTCGGCGATCGCGCGGGTGTTCGCGGTGGGGGCGGCCATCGGCACCCATTCAAGACGCGTGTTCAACCCGAAGCGCTGGTTGAAAGCGGCTATGGCGGCGGCGTGAGACTCCGGACGCCCGGGCAGTGGCGACCAGACGACAAGTCTGCCCTCTTGTTTGGCGCCGGCAATCATCGCGTCGAGCGTTGCGGCCGGCTGCTGGGCCTGCGCCGGTCCTGTCAGGGCCATCGCGCCAAACGCGAGCCCGCTCAGCGCCGTTAGAAATGCTTTCTTCATGTGGGCGTCCTTCCCTGTCTTTTCGGATGTTCGGAGTCTTTTTCGCAAAATTGGATGAGCGGCAGCACGGGCTATGGCCGTTCGGCGGGCGGTAAGCGGACCGGCACGCGACGCATTTCTCTCCCTGCCTGCTGCTTCTCAACTTTTCGAATGCAGCAAGTTAATTTCCTTATTTCGAAAAATACAAGCTTCGTCGCAAGGAGTCAACGCCCGCCCCGGAACGACGCCTGCGGGGGCGCGGCAGCAGTCTGGGGGTCAATCGTCACCCTGACGGCGGAACGCGAATATCTGGACCGGAATGACGAGCAGCATCAACGAGCCGACCATCAGGATGGATAGGGCCGATGCGGCCGGAAGGTCGGGATAGGCCCAGGTCACGAAAATCGAGGATGCGACGACGACATTCGAGGACGTGAGCAGGATCAGCGGGAACGTCAAGTCGCGAGCGCTGTGGGCAACAACCCATAGCCATGCGTTCACGACATGCACCCAGACCAGCGGCAGGACGACCCTGCGGAACATCGACGGCCAGCCAGCACCGCTGATCGTCGCCGCGTCTTCGAGTTCGCGGTGTATCTGTATGAAGGCACCGCTCATCGTGCGCGTCCCGAAAGCGATGAAGATCGTCACGTGCCCGATGATGATGACCCAGATCGTTCCGTAGATCGGGCTGATCATGAAAAAGAGAAGCATGGCAATGGCCATGACGACCGGCGGGATGGCAATCGGCGCGAATGCCAGCATGTCCAATGCCTTGCCCGACGCGCTTCGCGCGCGCAACGAGAACCAGCTGATGACGCAGGAAAGGCCGATCACCAGAACCGAACTGATCGCGACCAGCAGTACCGTATTGACGATCGCGCGAACGAAGGTCGGCTGCGAGAATACCTTCGCATATGCGGCAAGCGTCAGATTGCCGAAGTCGGCCAGGTTCGGCACGCGGTAAAACGGCAGAAGGCTCGCCCAGAGGAGGATCAGGATGGGCAGCAACATCAGAACGAAATAGAAGGCAAAGAAGGCGATGGCGGCCGGCTTCCACGCGCCCAGCGGGTGACGCTTGGGCCGGAACCCACGCCCTGAGATCACGCGGAACCGTTCGGACACCCGCGTTGCCCGGAAATATCCCCACATCAGCACCATCGCGAGGAGCAGCAGGAACACGCCGAATGCGCCGGCCAGCCCGTAGTTCGGCCGTCCCATGTCGGGTGCCGCGAGCAGGAAGATGCGTGTGCTGAGTACCTGGATCCCGGAGTTGGCACCGAGCACCAACGGGAAATCGAAAGTCTGCACCATGCCGACGTAAAGGAAGATCATCACCGAAAGGAGGCCTGGCGTAAGGACCGGCAGCGTGATCGACCGGATGACCCGCGCGCGGCTTGCACCCATCACGAAACCGGCGTCTTCGAGTGACGGATCCATGTTGCGCAACAGCCCGCTCAGCATCACGTACGAGGTCGGCACGAGACTGAGCGCACTGATCACGACGAGCGAAGTCATCGAATACGGTGAAAGCAGTTGGCCCTTGAGTCCGAAAAGCTCGCGTAGCATCACGTTGAGCGCGCCGTTACCGGGATTGACCAGCAGTACCCAGCCATAGGCGAAGACGAGCGGCGGCACGGCCATCCACGAAAACATCAGGATGCGGATCACCATACGGCCGGGCATATCCGTCCGCTCGGTCAGCCACGCCATGACGATCGCCAACGCGACGCCGAGAAGCATGCTGAAGGTCGCGTAGACAAGCGTGTTCCAGATGAGTCGGCCGGTCCCCGGGCGGGCGATGACGTCGGCATAGTTGCGGAACGTGAATGTCAGCTTTTCGAAGAAAAGCACTCCCGGCTCGGCAAACGAAGTCAGCAGGAGAACGGCGAGCGGGCCCACGATCAGCAGTGCAAGAAATCCTGCCAGAAAACGCGGCGCGATCCGCATCAAACGGGTGCCGGTCGGCGCTCCGACTGTCACGGCGACGCGGCTCCGATGCCCATGTCGTCATTGACCACGACGCATCGGCCCTGGCCGAAATCGACCCGCACGGTCTGGCCTGCCGGAATTTCGGCGTAAGGGTCTATTGCCGCGCGCAGCCTCACGCCGGCAAGTTCGATATGTCCCTCTACAAGATCGCCAAGGAACGTCACTTCTCTGAGTTTGCCCACGAAGCTGTTGCGCGCCGGCGCTTCGCCGGGCTTGGAGGGCGAAACCGTCATCGCCAGGGGCCGCACGGCCACGCAATGGATGCCTTTCGGATCGATGCCGGGGGGTACAACGCACTGCAACTCGCCAAAGGCGGTGCGTACGAGTCCTGCCGATGCATCGACGAGCCGGCAAGCGATGAGGTTGCTTCGGCCCATGAAATCCGAGGCGAAGCTACTGCCCGGCTGCAGATATATGTCGCGCGGCGTACCGATCTGGACGATTGCGCCGTCCCGCATCAGCATTATCCGGTCGGACATCGAAAGCGCTTCGATCTGGTCGTGGGTGACGAAGATCGTGGTGATACCGAGCTGTTTTATGAGCTGGCGCAATTCGATGCGCATGTGGTCCCGAAGCTTCGCGTCGAGATTGGAGAGCGGTTCGTCGAGCAGGAGCAGGCGCGGCTCGTGAACGATCGCGCGCGCCAGCGCGATACGCTGCTGCTGGCCGCCACTGAGATGCGGCGATGGCCGCATCGCGAAATCGGCCATCTTGACGAGATCGAGAGCTCCCATGACCTTGCGCCGGATCTCGTCGTCCGACGGCCGGCGCTCGCCGTGCAGAAGCGGGAAGCCGACATTGTCGAAGACGGTCATGTGCGGCCAGATCGCGTAGGACTGGAAGACCATCCCGAGGCGCCGTTTGTTGGCCGGGATCAGGATATTCTGCGTGCTGCAGTAGACGGTCGTACCGGCCATCTCGATCCGGCCGCTCGACGGCGTTTCGAGACCGGCAACGCATTGCAGCGTCGTCGTCTTGCCGCAGCCGCTGGGACCGAGAAGCGTGAAGATGTCGCCAGCTTCGACCGTGAAACTCACCCCTCCGACCGCATTGACCTTGCCGTAGGATTTCACGAGATTTTCAACGACGAGCATCTGACAACTCCGGATGCGACGATGCCCTGGCGCCGCGACCGACGCCGTGTTGCGCCTGAAGGATCGTCATGGCTGGAAAGTCCTCCCCATCATCCGGCCAAGGAGCCGATACGTTTTCATTCGAGATATCGAATACATATACGATATTTCGAAATTATAGCGTGGAACCAAGAGTGTCAACCGGCCGCCAGACGGCGCAGCACGTCATCCTCAAGTCCGACGATCCGACCGACCGCGGGACGCGCAAGCATGCGTCGAATCCACGCGACGATCTTGGGCAGGCCGTCGATCGGCACGCCGTACCTTTGGGCCACCCCCGCGAAGACAAGGGCATAAGGATCTGCAGTCGTATAGCGATCTCCAAGGACCCACGGACCGTCTGCGAGCAGACCGTCGAGAACCTGCATCCACTTCGCTAGCGTTTGGCGGCCCTTGGCTTGGAGGCCCGCATGCGCGGCCTTATCGTCGGAATAGTTTTCCGGCCGTGTGATGTGGCGCGCGTCGGGTTGCACCGACGTCGCGAGCCACGACAGGACCGAGAGCCAGCGGGCGCGTCCGGCGGGATCATCCGGGCACAGGCCGGCCTGCGGAAAGGACATCACGAGATGGTACTGGATTGCGATGTTCTCGGTGATGACCAAGTCGCCATCGAGCAGAACAGGCACTTTGCCTTTCGGATTCAAGCGCAGGAACTCCGGCGCCCGCTGTTCGCCCTTCGCAAGATCGAGGGGAACCGCGCGGTAGGGCGCTCCGATCTCTTCGAGTACGAGGTGGGCTGCAAGTGAGCAGGATCCCCGTGCGTAGTAGAGCGTCAGCATGCCCTGCCCTCCTGCCGCCGGCGGGTGCCGGTCGGTTCTTCATTCACAATACCGGAATCAATTGTCAAATATCGAAGTTTTCTGTTTGCTCTCACCGCCCCCGAGAAGTTGCTCGACGTTCGCCGGCATTCTTGCCGCACGCGCCGCCTTTCCAAAAGCGCCTCGATACGCTAATGCGAAAGGAGGATTGAGTCGCGGGGAACGCCGGGTCGTCCTGGAGTTGGCCGAAGCGACCGGTATTGGGAAGGCAGGAACATGGGATCTTCGGTCCGCGTGCTCGACATTTTCGAAGCATTCGCAAGGTTGCAAAAACCGCTCACGCAGTCGCAGATTGCCGAGGAAGTCGGCGCACCGATTTCGACATGCTTCGGGATCGTCCGCTCGCTCGAAAAGTGCGGCTACCTCCATCTCGTGTCGGACCGCAAGGAATGGTATCCGACCGGAAAAATGATGCACAACACCCGGGGGATCGAACGGGGCGAACCGCTATTGGCGCGCTTCGATCCGATCCTGAGCGCACTGCGCGACGAAACCAAGGAAACGATCATTCTCGGCCAGGCGACGCGATACGATACCGGCGTCGTGTATCTCAAGGTTTTCGAAGGCGGCCAGGCAATCCGATATTCGGCGGCCGTCGGCGACAGGAAGGAACTCCATTCGACGGCAATCGGCAAAGTCGTCCTCTCCCTTCTGCCGACGGACCAGCGCAAGCGCAGCATCGCGAAGCTGAAGGCCGCACTCGTGACCGAAGCGACGATTACCGAGCCTGAGGAACTTGCGCGGGACATCGAGGCCGGGCTCGCGCGCGGCTACCAGATGACGCGCGGGGAGAACGTCGTCGATGTCGGCGCGATCGCGATGCCGGTCACCGTCGCCGGGCGTACGTTCGGCGTCGCGGTGGCCGGCCCGGTCCATCGGCTCGACCGCAGCCTCAAGGCACACGCTGCA
>JBIKWI010000147.1:0-9089 GCA_044356395.1 Tagaea sp.
TCGTAGTCGTGGTCGTCGATGCCCGGGCGCATCTTGATCTCCTTGATCTCGATGACCTTCTGCTTCTTGCGGGCCTCGTTGGCCTTCTTCTGCTGCTCGTACTTGAACTTGCCGAAATCGAGCAGCTTGGCGACGGGCGGTTCGGCGTTGGGGCTCACCTCGACGACGTCGAGACCGGCATCCCAGCCGAGCTGCAGGGCATCGAAGACATTCACGACACCGAGCATCTCGCCTTCCGCGCCGATCAGGCGCAGGTCGGGGGACTCGATCTCGTCATTGATGCGCGGGCCATCCTTGGCGGGCGCGGATTCCTGGGTCGGACGGGCGATGGCAATTACCTTTCAGCAGTTCGAAACCGGGCGAATTTACGCGCGCGGGCCCACAAGTCAAGGACGGCAAGTCCGGGACGGCAAGTCCGGGACGGCAGGTCAGGCCCGGCGCGGCCGGCCCGCCGCCGGCGTTTTGCCTTCGCGCACGAACAGCAGGCGCATGACCTCGTCCACGCCGAGGCCCTTCAGGCTGTCCCGGCGCAGGACGGCCACTTGCGCGCCGCGCGGCGCGCACAGCCGGGGGTCCGACTCGGTCGAGAAGAGCACGACCGACGGGCAGCCGGCCGCCGCGATCAGGTGCATGGGGCCGGTATCGTTGCCGATGGCCGCCCCCGCCCCGCGCGCGATCGCGGCGATGTCGGTGAAATCCGTCTGCCCGATCAGGTCGCGCACCCGGGGGGCGACGGCGCGCACTTCCTCGCCCAGCCCTTTCTCGTCCGGTCCGCCGATCAGCACGGGCACGGCGCCATGCGCCAGCAGTTCGGTCGCCAGCGCGCCGTACTTGGCGACCGGCCAGCGCTTGGCCGGCCTTCCGGCCGATCCGCCGGGCACCAGCAGCACGTAGGGGTCGGGCAGCTTGAAGCGCGCGAGATCGGCGGAGACCCAGCTCAAGTCGGCTGCCGGCACGTCGGCGATGCCGGCCATCGCCAGCTGTTCGCGCTGCCGGTCGATCGTGTGCATGGAATCGCGCGCCGGGTTGGCGTGCGGCAGGCTGCAGCCGGCCGCGATGCCCGACCAGGCCGGCCGGCCCGGCCCCATCAGGCGGAAATAGAGCCCCGACCGGTCGGAGGTCTGCAGGTCGTAGACGCGCTGGAACCTGCCGCCGCGCAGGCGTCGCCGCAGCGCCAGCAGGCCGGGCAGGTTCAGCTTGTGCGGGCGCGGGTCGACCCAGACCTCGTCGGCATAGGGGCTCGCGCGGAGGAAATCGGCGAACGGCGCGCTCGTCATCAGCACGACATGCGCCTGCCTGTGGTGCGCGCGGATCGCCGCCAGGGGCCCGAGCGCCTGCACGACGTCGCCCAATGCGCCGAGCTTGATGACGAGGATGCGTTCCGCGGCCGCCTCGCTCATCCCCAGACCTCGGGATAGGTCTCGCGCAGCAGCTCCTCGTACACGTCGAGCGTGGCCTGGCACATCCGTTCCTTGGTGAAGCTCACGCGCACGTGGTCGATCGCGGTCTCGGAGAGCAGCTTGCGGCCCGCGGCGTCGAGCGCCAGCGCCGAACGCAGCGCCTCGGCCAGCGCATCGACGCGGCCCGACGCGAACGTCCAGCCGGTCTCGCCTTCGATCAGGATCTCGGGTGCGGCCCCGTGCGCGGGCGCCACGACAGGCCTTCCCATCGCCTGGGCTTCGGCCACCACGCGCCCGAAGGCTTCCGGGTCGGTCGATGCGGAAACGACGACATCGGCCAGCATGTAGGCCGCCGGCATGTCCGCGCAGTGGTCGACGATGCGCGCGATCCCTTCGAGCCCGCGCGCCCGCACGCGCTTTTCCAGTTCCGCGCGATAGGCGGTGCGGCCCTGGTCGGAGCCCACGAACAGCAGCACGATGTCGCGCCGGCCGAGCTTCGCCACCGCGTCGATCAGCAGCGTCTGGCCCTTCCAGCGCGTCAGCCGGCCCGGCAGCATGATCACCGGCAGCCCGTCGGGCAGGCGCCATTCGGTGGCGAGCTTCACCTGCCGTTCGACCGACACGCGCGCGGGATCGAACTTCGCGATGTCGATGCCGCGATGGATCACGCGCACCAGCGTGCTGGGCACGTGATAGGTCTGCGAGAGGTGGCGCGCGATGAACTCGGAGATCGCGATGACGCGCGCCCCCTTCGCCATGATCGAATTGTAATAGCGCTTGATCGGGTTGCCGAAATTGTAGGTGCCGTGGAACGTGGTCATGAAGGCGACGCGCTCGCGCCTGGCGGCGGCGCGCGCACTCCACGCCGGGGCGCGGCTGCGCGCGTGGACGATGTCGGCACCGGTCTGGCGGATCACCTCGGCCAGCCGCGTGACGTTGCGGCGCATCGTGAACGGGTTCTTCGACGCGACCGGCAGCGTGATGTGCGTGGCACCCGCGCGCTCGACCTCGCGCACCATCGGCCCGCCTTCGGACACGACGATCGAGCGCCAGCCTGCCTTGACGGTCGCCGCCGCCACGTCGACGGCACCGCGTTCGACGCCACCGGTGACGAGGGCGGGCAAAACCTGCATGATGACCGGCACGCGCGCGGCGACAGGCAGGCCCGTCCCGGGCCGGTCCTGCGCTTCCATTTCTTCGCCGTTCAAGGATTGCATGTCGTCCGACCAAACGCGCCCGGGCTTTTTCGCCCATCCCGACCCGCATGCCCCCCGTATCGCCTATCGCCGGATTCGCGGCAAGCCCCCCGGAATAGTCGTCTGCACCGGATTCATGTCGGACATGAACGGATCGAAGGCGATTGCGGTCGAGGAATGGGCCAAAAGACGCGGCCAGGCCTGTTTGCGCTTCGACTATCGCGGCCACGGGGAGTCGGAAGGAAATTTCGCCGACGGCACGATCGGCCTGTGGCGGGACGACGCGCTCGGCGTGTTCGATGCTCAGACCGAAGGCCCGCAGGTCGTGGTCGGCTCGTCGATGGGCGGGTGGATCGCCCTGCTCCTTGCCCTCGCCCGGCCCGGGCGCGTGGCCTCGCTCGTGGGGATCGCCGCCGCCCCGGATTTCACCGAAGACCTGATCTGGGCGAAGCTGCCCCCGCCCCTGCGCGCGAAGGTCGAGACCGAGGGCAGGTTCGAGCAGCCCAGCGAATATGGCGACAAGCCCTATACGATCACGAAGGCGCTGATCGAGGACGGGCGGAAGCACCTGCTGCTGCGCGGCCCCATCGCGTTCGACGGTCGCGTGCGCCTGCTGCATGGCATGCGAGACCCCGACGTGCCGTGGCAATGGTCGCCGAAGATCGCCGAGCGGCTGACGTCGCCCGACACGCGCGTGACGCTGGTCAAGGACGGCGACCACCGCCTGTCGCGCGAACAGGACCTGAAGCTGCTGACCGATACGCTGGACGAGCTATGCGGTTGATCGGCAGACGCGGCGTGCTCGCCGCAGGGCTTGCGGCGTTGGCGCCACGCGCCCGCGCACAAAGCCTGCGGGCCGGCGTCGTCGTCATGCACGGCAAGACCGGGATGCCGGGCTTTCCCGGCCTGCGCACGCTTGCGGCACGCATCGAGGCGGCCGGGATGCGTACCGTGCTTCCCGAGATGCCGTGGTCGCGCAACCGCTACATCGACGGTCCGGTGGAAAAAGCGTTCGACGAGATCGCGAAGGAGCTTGCACGACTGAAATCGGCCGGAGCGGCAAAGCTGTTCCTGGCCGGGCATTCGATCGGTGCCACGGCCGCACTCGGCTATGCGGTCGCGCGCGGGGGCATCGACGGCGTGGCGATGGTCGCGACCGGGCACGTGCCGCAGTTCTATTACAACGTGGCCTTCACGGCGAACCTCGCGGTGCGCGATTCGGTCGACCGGGCGCGTGCACTGGTCGCCGCCGGCCGGGGCGGCGAGAGCGCCGGGTTCGCCGACAACAACCAGGGCATGGCGCTGTCGCTGCGCATGAAGGCGGGCGACTACCTGTCCTGGTTCGAGCCGGGCGGTGCCATGGACCCGCACGCACTCGTCGCCAAGGCACCCTGTCCGGTCCTGTGGGCCATCGGCATGCAGGACAGTCTTTATGCGTCGAGCCGCGCGCAGTATTTCGACCGGCTGCCGCCCGACCCGCGCCATGCGTTCGTCGCGGTGGCCGGCGGACATCTCGATACGCCGGCGGCGGCGGCGGACGACGTCGCTTCGTTCCTGAAGACCCTTTCTTAAGCGCCTGCTTCGAGCAGCGCCTTCAGCCCGGCGCGATAGTCCGGGTAGGCGAGCTTCACGCCCAGCGTGTCCTTGATCTTGCGGTTCATCACGCGCTTGTTCTCGGCGTAGAACGAGCGGGCCATCTCGCTCATCGATTTCTCGGCGATGGCGTACGGCACTTCCGGCGGCGCTTCCACGCCGAGCAGCGCGCAGGCATACGCGATCACGTCCTGCGGCGGCGCCGGATCGTCGTCGCACACGTTGTAGACGCCGCCGCCTTCCGGATTCGCGATCGAGGCTTCGAGCACGCTCGCGATGTCCTCGACATGGATGCGGCTGAAGACCTGGCCCGGCTTGACCACGCGCTTGGCGTTGCCGCCGCGTACGGTATCCAGCGCGCTGCGCCCCGGCCCGTAGATGCCGGCGAGCCGGAACACATGGACCTTGTGCCCGACGCGGCCAAGCCCGAGCCAGCCTTCCTCGGCCGCGACGCGGGCCTTGCCGCGCGGGCCGACGGGATGGAGCGCGCCGCGCTCGTCGACCCACTCGCCCGCCCGGTCGCCATAGACGCCGGTGGTCGAGAGATAGCTCGTCCACTTGACGCCTTCGAGGCGGATCAGATCGTTGGCATGATGGTCGAGGACCGGATCGCCCTTCGCATCCGGCGGTACGGACGACAGCAGGTGCGTGGTGCCGGCAAGGGCGGCGGCGGCATCCGCCAGCGGCCGGCCGCGGTCGAACAGGAACGGCTCGATGCCGGCGGCGCGCAGGGCCTCGGCCTTTTCCGGCGTGCGGCACGTACCTGCCACGCGCCAGCGCCCGGCGATCAGCCGGCGGGCCAGCGCCATCGCCGAATAGCCCAGCCCGAAGCAGAACAGCCGGTTGGCGCGCGCGGGGTGGAGCGGGATCGCGTCTGGAAGTCTGGTTGCCATCGTGACGCCAAGTCTATGGCATCGCGGCCGCGTCGGCGCTACACCCTCGCGCATGAAAAGGCTTGCCCTGCTCCTTGTCGCGCTCGCCGCCGTGCTGGCGTCCGCCCCGCTCGAGGCCCAGCAGCCCCCGCGCCGCACCCAGACGCCCGTGGAGAGCGCGCCGCCCGGTGCGGGCGTGCCGCGTCCGCTGCCGCGCCTCGAGCCGTCGCCGGCGGCCGCGAACGAGTACGATGCCTGCATGCGCAAGGCCGAGCGCGAGCCCGACGCCGCCTTCGAGGACGCGATGGGCTGGGCGCGCGCGCGCGGCGGCGGGGAACCCGCCCTGCATTGTGCGGCAGTCGCCCTCTTCAACCGCGGCTCGTACCGTCAGGCGGCCGACGCCTTCACCGACCTTGCCGCCCGCTTCCGCGACCGGCGCACGCTGCTGCGCGCGAGCCTCGTGGCGCAGGCCGGCCGGGCGTGGCTTGCCGCCGACGAACCGGCGCGCGCCGTTTCGGCGTTCGCCGCCGCCATCGAGATTTCCCCCGAAACGCCGACCTTCTGGATCGACCGCGCCGAGGCGCAGGCCGCCGAGGGCAAGTTCTGGGAAGCGATCGACGATCTCAACCGCGCCATCGACCTCGATGCCGGGCGCGGCGACGCGCGCGCGCTGCGCGCGGCGGCCTACCGGCAGGTCGACGCGACGGACCTCGCGATCGAGGACGCGGACGCCGCCGTGCGGCTTGCCCCCAAGCTGCCGGAAGCCTGGCTCGAACGCGGGATCCTCAGGCGCATGCGCGGCGACAAGGACGGTGCCAGGCGCGACTGGCGCGAGGTGCTGCTGCTCGAGCCCGACGGGCAGGCGGCCGAGACGGCGCGCGCCAACATCGAGCGCATGGAGCTGGGCACCGACATCCCGCCCCCGCCGCCACGGGTCCGGCGCTAGGCTTTCGCCTTCGAAAGCTCGCCCGACAGCACGCGCGCGATCAGTGCCCGCGTCGCGTCGATCCCGTAGAGGGCGATGAACGAACCCATGCGCGGACCCTGGCTGGCGCCGAACATCGTCTCGTACATCGCCTGGAACCACGCCTTCAGTTCGGGGAACGCGTGGCGCTTGCCCACCGCGTAGACCTCGTTCTGGATGTCTTCGGCGCTTGCGTCGGCGGAAAGCTTCGCAAGGCACGCATCCAGATCGGCGATGGCCGCGTGCTCCATGTCGGTGGGCTTGCGGAACACGCGGGTCGGCCCGACATAGTCGCGGAAATACGCGATCGCATGGCGCACGAGCCGGTCGAGCATCGGGTTCGCGGCGGGCGATGCCTTGGGCGCGTAGCGCGTGATGAAGCCCCACAGCACGTCGGGCTCCGACGAGTTCGCCACGCCGACGAGGTTGAGCAGCATGCTGAACGGCAGGCCGTTGGCTTCCGGGGCCGGCGGCTTGCCGCCATGGATGTGGAAGGCCGGATTGTCGAGCCGCTGCTGCACGGTCTGCGTCGGGAAGCGCTCGACGAACGACAGGTAGTCGTCGACGTTGCGCGGGATCACGTCGAAATGCAGGCGCTTGGCGGCCTTGGGCTGCTGGTACATGAACAGCGACAGGCTCTCGGCCGGCCCGTAGCGCAGCCATTCCTCGATCGTCAGCCCGTTGCCGCGCGACTTGGAGATCTTCTCGCCGTTGGCGTCGAGGAAAAGCTCGTAGGTGAAGCCTTCCGGCGGCTTGCCGCCAATGGCGCGCGCGACCTTGGACGAATATTTGACCGAATCGATCAGGTCCTTGCCCGACATCTCGTAATCGACTTCAAGCGCGGTCCACCGCATCGCCCAGTCGATCTTCCACTGCAGCTTGCACGCACCGCCCGTCACCGGCGTCTCGACGAGATTGCCCGCCTCGTCGCGGTAGACGATCGTGCCCGCCTCGGGCTTCGTTTCCACGGTCGGCACCTGCAGCACGCGGCTGGTCTTCGGGCACACGGGCATGAAGGGCGAATAGGTCTGCCGGCGCTCCTCGCGCAGGCTCGGCAGCATGATGTCCATGATCGCGCGGTAGCTGCGCAGCACCTTGAGCAGCGTGGCGTCGAACTTTCCCGACTTGTACATCTGGGTCGAGGACACGAACTCGTACTCGAAACCGAAGCGGTCGAGGAACTCGCGCAGCATCGCGTTGTTGTGCGCGCCGAAGCTGTCGAACTTGCCGAACGGGTCGGGGACCGCCGTCAGCGGCATGCCGATGTTCTTCGCCAGCATCTCGCCGTTGGGCACGTTGTCGGGCACCTTGCGCAAGCCGTCCATGTCGTCGGAGAAGGCGAACAGCTTGGTCGGCACGTCCGACAGCATCTCGAAGGCCTTGCGCACCATGGTCGTGCGCACGACTTCGCCGAACGTGCCCAGATGCGGCAGGCCCGACGGGCCGTAGCCGGTCTCGAACAGCACATAGCCCTTGGCCGGGACCTTCTCGCCGGTGCGCGCCACCAGCCGGCGCGCTTCCTCGAAGGGCCATGCGCGGCCTTTCATCGCGTCCGCGCGCGTCGGCGGGGCGGAAGAAAGGGCGGCGGCGGGATCGGTCATGGCGCTCTCGGAAGGGAAGGTCGAAACGGCCCGCGAAACTAGGGCCCATGCGCCGGTGCGTCAACGCCCCGCAAGGCCCTATGATGGCGCATGCGCGATTCGCCCCCTGCGGCAGATACGACGGTCGTCCCCTTCCGCGGCAGCAATCCGCGCACGTCGCTCGTGCGCGTGCCCGCCGTCCCGGTGATCGCCGCGGGCGTGGCGCAGGCCGCATGGCTTACGGCGGACGGCGAGATCGAGGAGATCCGCCTGGCGGAAGCCGCGCGCCGCGCGATGACCGAAGCGCCGATCGCGGTCCATGCGCCGGCGACCGCGCGCCGGCTGGGGCTCGACCGGCTCGCCTGCTACGACGCGCTGGAGCTCTTCGCCTTCGTGCGGCCGGCGCGCTTCTGCCTGCCGACCGCGCGCGGCCTTGCCGAGGCCGTCGGCCTTCCGGTCCCGCACGGCCTGTCGGCCGAGGTGCAGGCCGTGCACGAGGCGGTACGCCTGCTGCTGGCCGAACTGGCCGAGCCGCTTGTCGCGCGCAATCCCGACATCGTCGGTGCCGCGCGCGCGATGGCGCGCGGCGGCTGGCGCTGGGCCGACTGCGTGCTCGCCGCGTTGGGCGATACGCCGGGCGCTTTCGAGACCGACCGTTCGGTGCAGGGGCTGGAAGCCTGGCGGCGCATCGAGGAATGGAGCGAGACCGCCCCCGAGCCGCCGCCCGGCAACCTCGCCGTCGATCCCGACGAAGCCCGTCGCCGCCTTGCCGACATGCTGGGCGAAGGCAGCGAGGCGCGGCCCGAGCAGGCCGACTATGCCTCGGCCGTCTCGCGCGCCTTCGCACCCCGCGACGAAGCCGACGCCCCGCGCCTCGTCGTCGCCGAAGCGGGAACGGGCGTGGGCAAGACGCTCGGCTATCTCGCCCCCGCCACGCTGTGGGCGGAGAAGAACCAGGGGGCGGTGTGGATCTCGACCTACACCAAGAACCTCCAGCACCAGATCGACCGCGAACTCGACCGCCTGCACGACGAACCGGCGACCAAGGCGCGCAAGGTCGTCATCCGCAAGGGGCGCGAGAATTACCTGTGCCTGCTCAATCTCGAGGACGCCGTGCGCGGCATCGCCACGCGCCCGCAGGATGCGCCCGCGCTCGGCCTGATGGCGCGCTGGGCGGCGGCAAGCCGCGACGGCGACATGGTCGGCGGCGATTTCCCGGCATGGCTGCCCGATCTTGTCGGCAAGGCGCGCACGCGCGGGCTGGCCGACCGGCGCGGCGAATGCATCTATTCGGCCTGCCCGCATTACATGCGATGCCCGATCGAGAAGTCGGTGCGCCGCGCGCGCAAGGCCGAGATCGTCATCGCCAACCACGCGCTCGTGATGATGCAGGCGGCCCTTGGTGCCGCCGCCGTCGATCTTTCCGCCGGCTCCGCGCAGTCGACGCTGCCCACGCGCTACGTGTTCGACGAAGGCCATCACGT